>CAMAVF010000384.1 GCA_945861445.1 Planctomicrobium piriforme
CTCGCCCTCCCATCATCCGTAACACTGTAATCGATACAATGCCAGTTCCGTATTGTAGTCAATCAAACCAGCCCCTCTGAACTTCGCGCGAAATGATTTTTGGGTGTTTTTGGACGGAATCCTCTCGATTCTTTGGCAGAATCCTGTACAACCTGCAGATCCGCTGAGCGACAGCGTATAATTCTCGCGATCAACTCGAACAGGCAGTCTTGAAAGGCACGGAGCGTCGCCATGTCCGGAAATACCACGCCCTGGGTGGAAGGTCTCACCATTGGTCAGGTCCTGCGGCGGACCGCCGAGCGGTTTCCGGAGTCCGAGGCTCTCGTCTTCCCTCAATTCGAGACGCGTTTGAACTACCGCGAGTTCGATCAGCAGGTGGATGGCGTGGCCCGCGGGTTGATGGCTCTGGGCCTGCAGCGGGGCGACCATATCGCGATCTGGGCCACCAACTGGCCGCAGTGGGTGCTGCTGCAGTTTGCGTCGGCTCGGATCGGGGTGATCTTGGTCTGCATCAACCCGGCGTATCGCTCATCCGAGCTGGCCTACGTCTTGAAGCAGTCCGACACGAAAGTCCTGTTCCTGATCGACACGTTCCGCTCGTCGGACTACTACGCGATGGTGCATGAGGCCGTCCCCGAACTGGCTGTCTGTCCGGGCGGAAAGCTGGTCTCGCCAGAATTCCCCAAATTGCAACGCGTGGTTTCGATCGCGCCGCAGTCCAGTCCTGGCATGCTGCCCTGGACGACATTTCTGGATGATGGCAATTCGATCCCCGCCGCCGCGATCACGCAGCGGGCCGCGGAACTCGATCCCCAGGACTCGATCAACATCCAGTATACCTCGGGCACCACTGGCTTTCCGAAGGGCGCGACACTCACTCACCGCAATCTGCTGTTGAATGCGTACTACATCGGCGAGTGCCTGCATTTCACCGAACGCGACCGGTTGTGTATTCCAGTCCCGTTTTACCATTGTTTCGGCTGTGTGCTGGGGACGCTGACGGCCTCGTTGCGGGGCACGGCGATGGTGATTCCCTTCGAACACTTTCAGCCTCAAGCAACTCTGGACGCGATGGAACAGCACCACGCGACGGCCGTCTATGGCGTGCCGACGATGTTCATTGCAATGCTCGATCATCCGACCTTTTCCGGCCGCGACTTTTCCTCGCTGAGAACAGGAATCATGTCTGGCAGCCCGTGTCCCATCGAGATCATGCGACGCGTGGTCAGCGAAATGCACGCGTCGGAAATCACCTGCGGGTATGGTCTGACGGAAAACTCGCCGATCATCACGCTCACTTCGACGGACGATCCGCTGGAGTTGCGTGTCACGACCGTGGGCAAACCGATTCCCGGTGTCGAAGTCAAGTTGCTCGATCCGATCACGGGTGAGGTGGTCGGCAACGACACCAACGGTGAATTGTGCGTGCGCGGGCATGGTGTGATGCGCGGCTATTACAACATGCCGGACGCGACTGCCGCAGCCATCGATCGCGACGGGTGGCTGCACACGGGCGATCTGGCCCGGCGGCTGGAGAACGGATATTTCCGGATCACCGGCCGCATCAAGGACATGGTCTGCCGCGGTGGCGAGAACATCTACCCCCGTGAGATCGAGGAGTTCCTCTATTCGCACCCGGCGATCCAGGACGTGGCGGTGGTCGGAGTCCCCGACCCCAAGTATGTGGAGGAAGTCGCCGCGTGGATCCGCCTCAAACCGGGTGCAACACTGACGGAAGACGAACTGCGACAATTCTGCAAGGGCCAGTTGGCCCACTACAAGATTCCGCGTTACATTCGGTTCGTCCAAGAATTTCCGCAGACGGTCACCGGCAAGATCCAAAAGTTCAAGATCCGCGAGATCCTGATTCAGGAGCTGGAATTGCAGAAGGAATCAGAACGAGAGATGGCGTGAGAGCGTGTTTGAAAAGCCAAGATGCGGGAGGGCGAGGCTCCTGCCGAGCCTAGTACGACCGCAGGTCGGCGACCGCCGGAGGCGGCCATTCATGAAAAGCCTCCGGCGGACACCGAGCTAAAGCTCGTCTTAGGCTCGGCGGGAGCCTCGCCCTCCCATTAGACATACGCATTGCGGATGGTTGATCACGGATGATTTACGATAACCATCACTTCGTTCCCGTCTTTAACAGATCCGCAATCCAGGCCGCCGACTGTTCGGCGGCACCCTTGGGAGTGGTGTGTCCTTGCGGTTCCGCCAGCACGTGAATTTCAATACTCGTATTGAGCTTCTTTTCGATCGCAACCGCAGACAGTTTGCGGCCGAAGGCGATCATGTTGTCGGTCCCCACGCGTGCGTCGCGATCGCCGATGACCAGCCAGACATTCCGAGCGGCCAGATCGTTCGCCAGATTCGAGACGGACAGCGCGGCCGCTCGTTCGGGGTGCTTCATCCCCATGAACTCAGTGACCACGAACAAATCGGTGACCGGAGCCATCGCCGCCACGCACCGAATGCGCGGGTCAGCAGCCGCGACGTGCAAGGCCGAGAATCCCCCCCGAGACGTGCCGGTGACGGCAATCTTTTCCACATTGGTGTACTTGTTTTCGACCAGGTAGTCGAGCATCGCCTTGGTGCGCCGATTCAGGTCTGCCATCAGGTCCTGTCCCGCCTCGAGACGATGCCGCCAACCTGAGATCCCAGCCGGCTCGCCTGCCAGGACATCCTGACCATGACAGGGCAAATCGAGCGACACGCAGAGATAGCCTTGCTTCAGCAGTGGCACGCCTCCCTGGAGGAAATACGCGCTGGTTAGCGTTTCGTCCCCGGCGCCCGACAACACTATCAACGTGGGGGCCGGCTCAGCAGGCTTGTCACCCAGCACGGCAAACCGCACTTTCCCCGCGGTTTCCAGCACCGTCACCTTGGGCAACGGATCTGCTGCCGGCAGTTCCGATACCGACATCGCGTTCCACAGCGTTACCAACAGCAGGCAGCCGAATTGCAGTCGTAACATTGGATTTTCCCTGATAGATCCCTGGTGAATTGCGAATCGAACGACGCCCGAAAAGAACCTCACCCCCAGCCCTCTCCCCGGCGTACCGGGGCGAGGGGAGAGAGAAACTTGTTCTTAACACGTCTGACACAACCGTTAAGCCGAAGTCCACTCTACTACGGGCTGCAAAATTCCAATGCCACTTAAGACTTCACCAATTGCTTCTGCTGCGCCTTCGAGGCTTCGAGGTAGCGGGCGAAGGCCACTTCGTCACGCTGCGCGCTGACACCCTGGAAGACCATCGCAAAGCTACGGCGGTGCCGGTCGGGCGTGATGTTGGCGTCTGCGCGGTGGATCGTATTGCCATGATGAATCGTGACGTCACCGGGTTCCAGGCATACCGGAACTTCATCGGCTCGGTCTTCCGCCGTGCCGTAATCGGTGATGCCTTGCGAGAAGCCCAGCGTCTGAGTCCGGCCGTGCGGTCGAACGCCACGCAGGTGCGAGCCTTTTACGTAACGCAGGCAGCCGTTGGCTTCATCAACGCGGTCCAGTGCCATCCAGATCGTCAGAACCTGCGGCGGTCGCAGGCAGAAGTAGTAGTTGTCCTGATGCGGCGGTGTGACGTGGTCGGTGGCTGGCGGCTTGTTGAACCATTCGACTCCGTGGGCCTTGGCTTCTTCACCCAGGATCGATTCGGCCAGGGCCTTCCAGACTGGATTCGTGCGATACTCGGCAAAGTACGCGTCCTGCTCCATGTGCTGCATTTGCTTGAGCGATTGCGGCACCGAGCGATTGACGTGATAGAAGGCATCGCTGTCGGGCAAGCCCGGGACGATGTCGCGGATATAGCGATCCAGATTGGTGGTCAGTTCGGTAAACGCGGCCGGTTTCATCAGTTGGCGTACGACGAGAAACCCGTCGCGATTGTACGTCGCCTTGCGGTCTTGATCCGTCATTCGTAGCTCCCCTTAAAAAATCAGTGAGTTGATTTGGAATCGACACTGGGACTATTCACTTCGTGCATCAGCATGTCGTACAGTTGATCGACCGCACGGCGCGTTTCGGCATCCAGGAAGAAGCCAACCGGTCCGCGTGTCTTCGTGCTCTTAAAGATCCCCTGCTTCACAAGTAAATGTTTTTCGACCGCGAGATAGCCATCCAGATTACACTGGATGGCGACCAGCGCCACGATGGGCAGCGAGATGCGGCAGGCCCGCGCTTCGTCGCCGCTTTCGAGAGCCTTCCATAAGGCCACGATCGCCTTGATCACTTCGGCACCGGGCATTGTACCGATAACTCCCCGGCGATAACTATCCAACAATGCGGCACCGCCCGAACCTTCAAACACGCGTGCCCGTCCCCCGGTCGCCTCACGCAGTTGCGTTAGACGCGGACCAATGGGCGAGGCTTCCGGCTTGAATAACACGCGGTCGCCAAATGTCTTCAGCAAGCCCGCCTGCAGATCGATCGACATTGGTCGCCCGACATAACCACTGGCATCCTGCACGACGACGGGAATGGAAATCGCACGCACAATTCGCTCGTAGTAGCGTAGCAACTCGTCTTCACCCAGGGCCACGGCAATCGGCGGGATGGCCATGACGGCCGTCGCGCCGCTCGCTTCGGCATGGCGGGCAAGTCGTTCCGCCACGTAGGTGCTTTCGGCTCCCACGCTGATGACGGTCGCCCCGCGTCCCTCGGCGAATTTGCAAACCCGGGAGGCGACATGTTCCCGTTCGTCCGTGGAAAGTCTCAAGACTTCGGACACCATCGCCATCACCACGCCATCGACACCACATTCCAACAGCCATTCGATCTCCCTTTGCAGCACATCAAAGTCCACGGTTTCATCGTCATGAAACGGCGTTTGAAACACCGGCAGGACGCCGCGGACAGGAAATCGAGACGGACCGGACATGCGTTGGACTCCAGGGTTGTCGGTTGTCGGTCACTTTGGCGGACAACTATCTTACTTCGCGGGATGAAAACGTGCATCGCCTACTTTGTTCGAGAACGGCTCACTTAGGGTTGCGTACGAATGCAGAATCAGGCTGCTGGGAGGGTGAGGCTCCTGCCGAACCGCGTGGTCTTTCGACACCCAGTAGACTGAGCGGTTCGGCAGGAGCCTCACCCTCCCAGCAACCGCACTGAAAATCGCCAACCCGCAAGTTTTACGAATACTTTTCAACAAATCCCTCTAATCCCAAGGCAGCTTCTTGATTCCGTTTGGTTCCAGTCGAAATCGCATGGCTCGAATTGCGCTGTTGCCCCCTTCTTCGTAATAGATTACCAGCACCGACTTGTCCTTCAGTTCGACAGTCGAGGCATAAGCGCCGATTACACCATCGATCGGGATCGTGTTTCCCCAGGTCTGGCCGTCGTCTCGGCTGACGTGCAGGGCCGTGTTGGGGATGCGGTGGGTCAGCAGGATTTCACCGCTGCTCAGGCGCGTCAGGTGGGGACAATGCCCTAGAAATCCGATGTCCTTTACGGGTGACCAGGTCAACCCTGCGTCTTTGCTGATTGAGTAGTGCATGTGGACCTTGCCGTCGCCCCGCAACGCGGCAAAGACCGAACCGTCGAGCAGTTGGATGACATCGGTCTCGGCATCCAGGCGGACGCCGCTTTCCGGATCAATCGGAATCGGGGCGCTCCAGGTCTGGCCCTTGTCGGTCGAGCGTACAACGCCACCGAATGCGGTCCCCTTCGCTTCGGTATAGATTCCCAGCAGCAGCGTGCCGTCTTTCAACTCACGCACCGGTGCCGAGACGGCCCACCGCGCGCCCAGGATCCGCGGTTCTGTTTCCCATTTCGTGCCACCGTCTTTCGAAGTGACCAGGCACGTGTCGTAGACTTCTTTTCCACCTTCGCCCTTGTAGTACGTAAAGAAGGTACACCGCAAAGTGCCGTCGCTCGACACGGCAATATGCGGATCGCGGTCATCGAGTGGCCCATCGAACAGCACGCTGGGGGTACTCCAGGTGGCACCTTCATCCTTTGAACGGACTTGGCAGATCCGCCCCCCACGCGGCCACTTGTCATTGGGCAGCGAGATATGACTGAAGCCTGCATAGAAGACCGCCAGGATGTCACCGTTGGGTAGTCGGCAGGCATCGGGGAATGCCTGGTACGGCCCGGCGAGTTCCCCTTTCGAGATGATCTGATGAAGAGTCCGTTCGTTCTTCAGTGGTTCCGGATTTGCGACTTGAGTCCCCTCGACCTGAATGTTGCGGAATGCGGCCGCGCCTTGACTGGTCCCCACGCCGATACGGCCCGCAGTCAACGTCGAGTCCTGAGCTTCGAAGATCTGCGTGTCGTCCAGAAACGCTACCATGTTCGAGCCCCGACACTCGATGCGCACCTTGTGCCATGTGTCCTGCTGGATCTTGATTGGCCGGCGAAGAATCTCGGCGTGTTCGACCTCGGGCGAGCATTTCGTGAAGATCGCGTTCTTGTTGTTCGAGTCCAGATGGAGCCAGTAGAAAGACTTCGTTCCGGTCGCGCGGAACAAAATGGCGGCGGCACGCACGCCCTTGCCGGTCGCCCGAATGTTGACTTCGGCCGTCAGCTTAAAGTCCTTGAACGCCGGCCCCGCATGGATGGCAGCCGTCAGCGGTTCCGAATCCGTTTGTTCCAGCGCTCCGTCGAGAATCCGCCATTTCCCCTCGATCAATTTCCATTGACTAAGGTTTGCCGGCGACAATTCCGGTTGGAATCGCGTGGACTCATCTGCCGCCCAGGCGGGCGGCAGAACAAGCAGGAGGCTCATGGCGATCAATATTCGAATCATAACACTCAGGCCTTAATGACAAACTATGTATCGGGGTGCTCATGTCTGGGGTCGGGCCTCCAAATTTCAAAATTGGCCGCGGTATCGGGATTGTGTAACAAACTGGCTTCTCG
>CAMAVF010000385.1 GCA_945861445.1 Planctomicrobium piriforme
GTCAAGCAGTTTGGCGCCGCCGAGATCTACGTCTGTGCCACGCACCCCGTGCTGTGCGGCAAGGCGGTCGAAAATCTGGGAGCCGCACCAATCAAGGAGATCGTGGTCTCCAACAGCATTCCCCTCTCACCGCAGCAGATGCTGCCGAACATTCGAGTGGTCAGCCTGGCACCGTTGCTCGGAGAGGCGATCAAACGCATACATAAGAACGAGTCGGTCAGCTACCTGTTTGATTAGTGGACGTGTTGGAAGTTGCGGGGGTCGGGCCCAGGGCACACGGACTTAGAATACCATGACCGCAATTGTGATCCGTGCTGCTACTCTTGCCGATTGGCCGGTGATTGCCGATTACAATTGCCAGTTGGCGTGGGAATCGGAAGCGAAACGTCTCGATCCGGCGAAGATCGAACCCGGCGTCCAAGCCGTGTTGAACGACCCGACGAAAGGCCGCTATTTTGTGGCCGTGGCGGACGGGCGAGTCGTCGGGCAGATGATGCACACGTGGGAATGGAGCGACTGGCGGAACGGCCAGATCTGGTGGCTGCAGAGCGTGTACGTCGCCCCGGAATTCCGTCAGCAGGGAGTCTTTCGTCGGCTGTTCGAACACCTGGTCGCGTTGGCGGCGGAAGAGCGTGTACTGGGGGTCCGCCTGTACGTCGAAGATCACAACGACCGAGCCCACCGCACCTATCAACAACTGGGTCTGACCAATGCCGGTTACCGCGTCATGGAACGCTGGTTCGGACCGGCGTTATAACCCCATAGCCGGTCACGCAGTGACCGCGATTACAAGCTCGAAGCGCAAGCGAGTGCATTTTGTGACGTCATGTTGATGTCAAAGAACCCCAGCCCTGACGGGACTGGGCTCACCTGTTTCATCCGAATCAGCTCGCCCCATCAATCCGACGTGTTATTCATTTCGCCGTTATCGTCCGCCACGGCCGATTTTTGACGGAATAGCGACCGCCAGGATTTTGTCGCGGGTTTGTCTGTGGTGACTGCGGCTCGTGATACGGTCGCTCGGGCGGGTTCTTCCGACTTTTCATCGAACGCGGCAACCTTCTTGATGGGCTCGTCCGCCTCGGTTGGCACTTCCGATTTGATCGGCTCTTCGGCCGTGACCGGCTTTTCGGCCTTGGTCGTGGAACCGTCACTATCGAAGACCGTCTTGATCACGGTGGCTTCGCGAATCTCGTGGATCGCTTCCTGGGCCCGGATCTTATATGCCTCCTGCTTGAGCGTCGCTTCGATCGTCTTTTGCTGAGACTCAAACGACTGGCAGCCGGCTTCCTGACGATCCAGAACCTGTACGATCTGGTAACCGGTGGGCGTCCGAATGACACCGCTCATCTCGCCGATCGGCAGGGTGAAGAGTTCGTTCTCGAGCTCCTTGTTTTGCAGGCTGCCCTTGGTGGTCCAATCCCACATGCCGCCGTTGGCCGCCTTGGATCCGTCGCCGTACTTCTTGACGATGGCTGTGAAATCTGCCCCGTCCAGGAGTTCCTGGATGACAAGCTGCAGTTGCTCCTTGGCCTTTTCCTGCCCCATATGCGCCGCGTCGGAAATCACCAGTTGCTGCCAGTGGACCCGGGCGGGGAACTCATAGTCCTTGATATGCTCTTCGTAGTACGTGAGCATTTCCTTGCGAGTCGGCTCGAACTTGGAGTGGGACTTGAATGAGATGTAGTTCATAGCGATCTGGTTTTCCTTGAACGCCGCTTCGTGCTCTTCCAGATCGTAGTCGTTCTTCGCCATCAAGGCTTCCAACTCGTTAAAGCTGCTGACCTTGTTCTTTTCCATCATCTGTTCCAGATGCGTGCCCCACTCTTTTTCGATCGCTTTATTGAGACCTTCCAACTGATTCTTCTTGAACTGAGACTTGGCAGACAGCACCAGCATCTTGGTCTCGACGAGTCGTGGCAAGGCATTCTGGATGAACATGCCGCGCAGGCGATACACCATTTCGGGCTGGAATTTCTTGCCGTATTCTGCCCGCATCTGTTCTTCGGCCTTCTTGAGGCCCCCCCGCATCGGAGCCAGCACTTCGCCGGCGAAAATTGGCTGGTCATTCACGAGCGCCACGACCATGGTGTCTTCGAACGCGGGCAGGTCCTTGTCGGCGGCTCGTTCCAGTGACACGCGCTGAATGCCCGACGGGGATGCTTTGGGTTCTCGCGGCGTTGTTTCTGAATTGAGGGCGACCTGATCGGGATCGTCGACGTTGACGCGACGGGTGTCATCCGACTGACCGGCGTAGGCCAACTGCCGTTCGCGAATTTGTTCGGGGGGCAGGCGTGGCGGTGGCGGTCCCACGACCGGATTATCGATCTTGGCAGGCGTGGTCGACTGGCAGCCGCAGCACAGCAGTCCAACGACGATTAATAGGTATCTGGGATGCATGGTCAGCCTTCCTTGGCTGATTGGCCGATCGAATCGGCTGACTGGCAAAGAATGTTTGCCAGAAGTCACAGGTAAGTATAGGGTTAACCGGCGTTTTGCCGCAACAGGGATTTCAAGACCGATAAGGTCTCTGCGGCGGGTGCAGACGGGTTGTCCAGCAGATAGTAGGCGTGGCGCTGATCGACGATTCTCAGGCGGTCACCCAGCAGAAATCCGAGCTCGCGGATCCGGCGTGCGTGACGGTATCGAAAAACCGCAAATTTTTCCTCAAGATGAATATCGTCAATCTGCCAGTCGTGCGCCAGCAATTGCAACTCCTTCAACTCGAATAGCAGTTCCGCCTCGCGGGGAATGGTCCCGAAGCGGTCCCGAAGCTCGCTGATGAAGTCCTGCAATTCGGTAACTGAGGAGATCTGGGAGATTCGGCGATACACCTCGATTTTGTGGCGTCCGGGGGGAATGAAGGAACCAGGCAAGAAGGCGGAGACAGGCAAGTCGATCGACACGTGCCGCACTTCGCGAATCGGCTCCTTCTTCAAGTGCCGCACGGCGTTCTCCAGCAGTTGGCAGTACAGTTCATAACCGATCGAGGCGATGTGGCCGCTTTGCTCGGTCCCCAGGATGTTGCCGGCGCCGCGGATTTCCAGGTCCCGCATGGCGATCTTGAAACCGGCTCCCAATTCGCTGAACTCTTCGATGGCCTTTAACCGCTTGGCCGCCGTGTCACTCAGGCTGCGGCCTTCCTCTAACAGGAGGTAGCAATAGGCCCGATGCTTGTCGCGACCGACACGGCCCCGCAACTGGTGCAGGTCGGCCAGGCCGTAGTTCTCGGCTTCGTGGATGAAGATGGTATTGGCACGCGGAATATCCAGGCCGCTTTCAATGATCGTCGTGGCGACCAGCACATCCAGATGGCCGCGCACGAAGTTGTACATCGTCTCTTCCAGAGGCCCTTCCGACAGTTGGCCATGCACGATGCCGACGCTGGCTTCGGGCACGATGCGCTGGATCCGATTGGCGATCAGTTCGATGTCGTAAACGCGATTGTGGACGAAGTAGACCTGCCCGCCACGATTGAGTTCCCGCACGATCGCCTGCCGGATCAGACTCTCGTCAAACCGGCAAATGCGGGTCTCGATGGCCAATCGATCGTGCGGCGGGGTCGTCAGGTTCGAGATATCGCGGATCCCCAGCAGTGACAGGTGCAGCGTGCGTGGAATGGGCGTGGCACTCAGTGTCAGGACTTCGACCAGCAACCGCAGCCGTTTGAGTCGCTCCTTGACTTCGACGCCGAACCGTTGTTCTTCATCGATGATCAACAGGCCGAGATCCTTGAATTCGATGTCCTTCTGGACCAGTCGATGCGTGCCCACGACCAGATCGACCGATCCGCTCCGCAGCCCCTCCAGAACTTGCTTGGTTTCCTTGGCCGAACGGAATCGCGAAAGGACTTCGATCGTGAAGGGGAACTCGGCCATCCGTTCGGTAAAGCTGCGAAAATGCTGCTCGGCCAGGACCGTGGTCGGGACGAGGACTGCGACTTGTTTGCCGAAATCGAGCGCTTTGAACGCGGCCCGCATGGCAACTTCAGTCTTGCCGTAACCGACGTCGCCGCAGATCAGCCGGTCCATCGGTCGGGTCTGCTCCATGTCGCGTTTCAGGTCGGCAATCGCCCGGATTTGATCATCGGTCTCCTGGTAGGGGAACGCGGCTTCGAATTCGTTCTGCCAATGACTGTCGGGGGGGCAGGCGACCCCCGGCTTCGATTCCCGCTCGGCCTGCAACTTCAGCATGTCACTGGCCAGATCAAGCAGAGCTTCGGACACCGCGTTTTTTTTCTTCTCCCAGCTACCACCCCCCAACTTCGACAACTGCACGCCACCGCTGGCCCCGCCACCGACGTATTTTTGCACCAGATGAATCAGCGACACTGGCACATAGACCTGGACCTTGTCGCGGAACTCCAGCAGCAGATGCTCTTCGGTTTGCTCGTCCTTGTGCATCAGCTTCATGCCACGATACCGCGCGATGCCGTGCGTCACATGGACGACCAAGTCCCCTTCATTCAGTTCGAGAAAACTATCGATCGCCCGGCTTTCGACAGCCCGTTTCTTGGACGACCGGCGGATGTCGCGACGGCTGAAGAGTTCGTGATCGCTGAGGACCACCAGCCGTTCCGACACCAGTCGGAAGCCGCGGGCCAGATAGCCCACGCACAGCGTCACGCGGTCACTCAAGGTCAGCTTGGGACGCGGTTCTTGCGGCGGACTTTTCTTGTCAGCCTTGGTGGCTTTTTCCGGAATCGCGGTTTCGGCGAGCAGCTCTCCGAGTCGCTCGACCTCACCGGTGTTGTGGCAGGCCAGCAGGACGCGTTCTTCGTGGCCAATCACGGTGGCCAGTTCCTGCAGGGCCTGGGTTCCCGCACCGGTGAAGCGTTCGATCGATTCGATTCGCAGATGGCATTTCGCCTCAAAACTGCCCCCGGCAATGGCCGCGATGGAAATCGTGGGCCGTTCGGTGCAGCGTTTCAGCGTCGTATCGACCGTATAGAAACCGCGGGGATTATCTAGCCGGCCGAGATAGTGACGGCCCTCATCCAGCATCTCGTTCAATTCGACCAGTGCAATCCACGAATTGGGCGGGATCGCATCGACGAAGTGACCGCCCCCCAGCCACGATTGAGAGGCGTCCGTCGGATGGATTCGCGGCGTCAGAAAGGTGAATTCAGCGCTGGGCAAGTCCTCGAGTTTCTTCTGCGTTTCGACGTTGAACCGGCGGATCGATTCGATTTCGTCGCCGAAGAATTCCATCCGATACGGATCGGTCGCGTCGGGAGGAAAGACATCCAGGATGCCGCCGTGCATGGCGACTTCGCCGGGAAACTGAATCGCGGGGACTCGGTCGCAGCCCTGGGAAATCAGCCACCGCAACAGATCATCCGGATCGATCGTTTCGCCAACGCGTAGCGTGCGGGTGGCGGCGACGATTTCTGCCTGCGTGGGCACCGGTTGCAACAACGCCGGCAGACAGGTGACAATGACCTTAACGAGCGAAGGCTGGCTTCGCTTGCCCACCGGCTTCTGCAGGGCCCGCAAGATGCGCAGGCGGCTGCCGAAGACGGAGTCCTTCACTTCGGTCTCGCTGGGGAGTGCTTCCCAGGCGGGAAAGATCAGTGGCACGGTGCCAAGAAATCCCGCCAGATCACCGGCGAATTCGTCCATTTCACTCAGTCGCGGCAGGACGACAACCAGCGTCCCGGGGACGTCTTGAGCGAGAGCGGCCGAAGCCAGCGCGCAGGCTGAGCCCCAAGCTCCATCGATGGTCGCGGCAGCACCTCGGTGCAACGCCGCCAGGACCTCCGAGAACCCCATTTGCCGACGCAGAATCGGCACCAGCTCCGGCAATACACTCGCGGCCGTCATGGTCAGCGGAATTATAGTGCCAGGGGTGGATGAGGTACAGGAGACGCGTGGAGCGAGTGGAGAAATGACTAATGTCTAATGACGAATGTCTAAAAGGAGGGAGTGAATGAAGAAAAGAAGGACAGGCATATTATTATTGTCGATCTGTTACAATCCCGATCATGGACTGCCAGGAAGCGTGGGATAGAAGGAGCTCGCTGGTCTAAATCGCCGTGCGTGACCGTCTTTTGCAAAAACCGCATCGATCATGTGGTGAGCGGACACAATTTGGCGCGAACAGTTGCTTGACGGCAACCGGAAACTCCAGCATGCCATGAGAGAAGTGGAGAAGTGGAGAAGTGCGAACTACTCTGCCTTGGAAGACATCGTTAGCCGGCGTGAGGTGCGGTCAACACCGACTGGCGGCCCGTCACGTTCTTCACGAAGCGGCGACCTTGCTTCGCGGCGACTTCGTTCAAACGCTCGTCGTTGCCGAAGTAACTGCCCACGCGTTTCGTTGGGCCCAGTAGTTTTTCCAACGTCGCCTGCCAGCCTTGAGCGTCAATTCCCAATCGCGACAACAACGCCGGCGTCTCCGCAGCCACCCGAGCCTTGCCCGGCCGCACCAGACGGCTGGTCCAATCGACCAACTGCAAGTATCCCGTCAGCGAAATTCCCTGCAGCATCCCCGCCAAGCCGTATCCGTTGGGGTCTCGCTTGTCCTCGATTGGGAACAGCCAGTGATCCTTCTCCAGGTGGACCTTCGAGACATATGGCGATCCCTCACGCAGCTTGTCGAGTTTCCCTTGAGCCGCACAATGTTCGACACGCGTCTTCACCGACGTATGCGGCGATTTCTCAGGAGTGGCCGCGACTCCTGCGGCAACGGGATTCAAATCGATGTACGCACACGTCGCCAGCAGACTGGCTTCATCCAGAATCGCGATCGACTTGAAGCGACCTTCCCAGAAGGCTCCCGTGCAGTCGTCTTCCTTGTTGGCTCGGCGAGCAATCGGTTCCTTGAGAAACTTCATGAACCAGCCCAG
>CAMAVF010000386.1 GCA_945861445.1 Planctomicrobium piriforme
GTCCCCATGACTTCATCGGTCAGCAGGAATTGGTGTGGAGTGACTTCGGTCGAGATTCTCAGCTTCCGTTCTTTGGCTCGGCGAATCAGATCGATGGCCCCCTCGGTCGAGATGCACATCAAGTGGACTCGGCCGCCGGTCAATTCGCAGAGGGCGATATCGCGGCCGACCATTATGTCCTCGGCGGCGGCAGGCATACCGCGCAGCCCTAAACGTGTGGAGACGAAGCCGTCGTGCATCACTCCGTTCTGGACCAGTTCCGGGACCTGCGGCCGATTGAAGATCGGACGGTCCCACATGCTGGCGTACTGCAGGGCTCGCCGCATGATCTCGGCGTTGGCAACGGGGGTTCGACCATCGCTGAAGGCGAGCACCCCGGCCTCGACCAGTTGGCCCATTTCGGCCAGTTCCTGCCCGGCGTTGTTCTTGGTCACGGCTCCCAGTGGAAAGACATGTGCCTGTCCGGCCCGCTCACCCTGAATCATGATGAACTCGGCTTCGGACCGGTTATCAACGACGGGCCGCGTATCCGACATGCAGGCGACGCTGGTGAAGCCACCCGCCAAAGCCGCCGCCGTTCCCGTCGCGATGGTCTCGTCTTCTTCGTTCCCCGGTTCGCGGAAGCTGACGTGCAGATCGATCAAGCCCGGAGAGACGATCAGGCCGCTCGCATCAATGGTTCTGTCCGGGTTGGGGCAGGGGACATCGATTCCGACGATGCGCTTCCCTTCAAGCACGAGATCGCCCACGCGATCCAGTGATTGACTGGAGTCGATAATGCGTCCGCCACGAATGAGAAGAGTTGCCATGAATCAGTTTCGTACCGTTACAACAAAGTGATTCAGGCGAGCCGGGCGGCGTAAGCCCCCGGATTCTGTGGCCGAAGCTGCTATCGCCGGTATCGAAGAATGAATCCGGGGGCTTACGCCGCCCGGCTCGCCTATCAAAATTAACTAGTTACAAGTTCTCTAAACCACCCTCGGATTCTGCTGTTGATGCAGCAAATACAAACAGGCCATGCGGATGAACAGACCGTTCGTCACTTGGTCCAGAATCACCGAATTCCGTCCGTCGGCCACGTCCGGAGTAATTTCCACCCCGCGGTTGATCGGGCCGGGTGCCAGGATGACGATATCGGGTTTGGACTTCTGTAGCCGGTCACCGTTCATCCCGAACAGGTGCGAGTATTCCGTGATCGACGGGAACAGGCCGCTTCGCTGTCGTTCAAACTGAATTCGCAACAGATTCACGCAATCACAACGGGGCAGAATGCTGTCGAAATTGTGCGCGACCTCCACCCCCAGGCGTTCAATGTGCGGCGGAATGAGGGTCGCGGGACCGCAGACGATCACATGCGCGCCGAGCTTCGTCAGGCCCCAGATGTTCGACCGGGCCACACGGCTATGCAGGATGTCTCCCACCAGCGCGACAGTCAGACCCTTCACGTGGCCCACTCGTTCGCGGATTGAAAAGACATCCAGCAGCCCCTGGGTGGGATGTTCGTGAGTCCCGTCTCCGGCATTCAAGATGCTGGCATCGACATGCTGAGACAGCAACAGCGGAGCGCCCGGCGTGCTGTGCCGGACGACGACTTGATTGGCACCCATCGCTTCGATATTGCGCGCCGTGTCGATGAAGGTTTCGCCCTTCGACAGGCTGCTGCCTCCCGCGCTGAAATCGATGGTATCGGCACTCAGGCGTTTGGCAGCCAGGCTGAAGCTGGTCTTGGTGCGGGTGGAGTTCTCGAAGAACAGATTGGCCACGACCGTGCCGGCTAACGCGGTGAGCTTCGCCTCACCCCGGGCGGCGAGGCGTTTGAATTCTTCCGCTTGATCGAGAATCAGGTTGATTTCGTCCGCGGAAAGCTCTTCCAACCCCAATAGATGCTTGCGGGTCCATTTCACGGAGGAAGCAGGAACAGCAGCCGCAGCCGGCATGACGACACCACTGGGTGGGAGAAGGATCAGGATCGAACTCCCCGATGTTAGCAACCACGGCACAGGGGGGCAACGAGTCGTTAGACCACCTCGCACATCGCGCAGGCTACGGTTTGGGGGCGTTGATCTTCAAGTGCAAGTCTCGCAGTTGGCGATCGTCGACTGTGGAGGGGGCGCCCGTCAGCATGTCGGCCGCCTTCTGTGTTTTGGGGAACGCAATCACGTCGCGGATGTTGTCGTTGCCCAGCAGCAACATCACCCAGCGGTCGAGCCCCAACGCGACGCCGGCGTGCGGAGGGGCTCCGTAACGCAGGGCGTCCAGCAGGAAACCGAATCGCTCCTCGGCTTCTTCAGCCTTGATGCCCAGCAGATCAAACACCTTCTGCTGGACGACGGAATCGTGAATTCGCACGCTGCCACTGGCCGCTTCATAGCCGTTGATGACCATGTCGTAGGACTGCGCCCGAATCTGGCCCGGGTCGATATCGAAGTAAGGAACGTCCTCGGGGACAGGGTCACAGAATGGGTGATGTTCGGCGTCCCAACGCTTGTCTTCTTCGTTCCAGTTGAACAGCGGGAAGTCGAGCAACCAGGAGAAATGCATGGTCCGCGGATCGTACAGTTGCATTTCCTTGCCGACCCGGTTGCGCAACGCCGACAGGGCCGCCGAGGTCACCTTGTGCTTGTCGGCGACGCAGAAAATGATGTCGCCCGACTTCGCACCGAATTCATTGATGATCGCCTGTTGATCTTCCGCCGCGAAGAACTTGGTGATCGGTGAATCGAGACCTGTTTCTGTCACGCGGAAGAAGGCCAAGCCCTGCGCACCGTAGGTCTTGACGAACTCGGTCAGTTCATCGATCAACTTGCGGCTGTACTTGGCGGCTCCGCCGGGCACGCAGATGCCGCGAACTCGACCACCGCTTTGCATCGTGTTCTGGAAGACGCTGAAGCCGCAACGGGCGGCGATCGTCCCCAGGCAATGGAGTTCACATCCGAACCGCAGGTCGGGCTTGTCCGAACCATACTTCTCAGCGGCCTCGCGATAGCTCATTCGCGGGAGGGGGATCGGATGATCCACCCCGCGAACTTCTTTCATCACATATGCAACCAGACCGTCGATCATCGTCAGGATGTCTTCCATCGTGACGAACGCCATTTCGACGTCGATCTGGGTAAATTCAGGCTGCCGGTCAGCTCGCAGGTCTTCGTCGCGGAAACACCGGGCGATCTGCATATAGCGGTCAAACCCAGCCACCATCAGCATTTGCTTGTAGATCTGCGGCGACTGGGGCAGGGCGTAGAAGCAGCCTTCGTGGACGCGACTGGGGACGAGATAATCGCGAGCCCCTTCCGGCGTGCTGCGGCCCAACATCGGCGTTTCGATGTCCAGGAAGCCGTGCTTGTCGAAGTAGTCGCGGACCGCCTTGCTGAGCTTGTGGCGGAACATGATTGCTTCCTGCAATTGCGGACGACGCAAGTCGAGAAAGCGGTGTTTCAGTCGGACCTCTTCATTGGCAATTTCCGTCGACCCGGGCAAGAACGGCGGCGTCTTCGATTTGTTGAGGATCTTCAAGTCGGCCACGACCAGTTCAACCTGACCCGTCAGCAGCTTCGGGTTGACCAGCTTTTCACCACGCGGAACGATCTTGCCGGTGACCTGGATGACGTCTTCGTTGCGCAACGACCGGGCCACCGTCAGCATTTCGGGACCGTTGTCGGGATCAAAGACGACCTGAGTCAGTCCATAGCGGTCCCGCAGATCGATGAACACCAGTCCGCCGTGGTCCCGAGCCGAATTGACCCATCCGCAAAGTGTCACCACCTGAGCCTGGTGTTCCAACCGCAATTCGCCGCACGTATGAGTCCGCAACAAGGTGACGTTCCTTTGAATGAAAACGCTGACAGAGCATGAGGTTGCAGTGTTTTTCCCGAGTGAACTGACTGGCTGCTGACCAGCCCGCAGACCCTCACGGATAACGACAACCTGCAGAGTCTAATAGACTCTGACAAAACCGGTCGTGGGAATTTCAGAACCGCGCAGTTTCACGCGAATCTGAAATGACGCAGAGGTTTTGTCAGAATCTCTAAGAGAATAGAGACTCAGAAGATGCGACACAAGTTCGCCTTGGTCGCCCGCCGGGATGTCGCGGAATTCGGAAGAATTCCGACGCCCTCCAGCGGATCGCGATTCCCACCGCCGACAGCCAGTGAGACGAATTCAAATACCGACGGCAGCTTTCTCTTTGTCGGCGAAAACCTGGGCATCAAAATTGACCAGCCGGCCCTCACGGAAACCCAGGTAGTACACTTCACCCTGACGGTCGGGACCGAACCGAAAGAACTCGTCGTCGACACGAAACCCGTCCCCTTCGCGCTTAAATTCCCTGGTATTCTGCTCGCGAGTCCCCACTTCGCCCACACGCAGGCTGACTTCGTCCGGCGTCTGACCGTTATGGACTTGATTCGCCAGCAACCACCGGATCGCAGCCCGGTCTCGACGCGTTTGCCATTGGGTCCGGTACGATTGAACTTCTTTTTCATGGCTTTTGTTGTTGCGGGCAAACCAGTCCGCAGTGCTACCCGGAGCCTTCAGCGTCTCACAAGAAGCGAGCAGCAGGCAGCCGAAAACAAGAACCAGATTGAACCAGTGAGCGGAACGCGGTGGCGTCGCATCCATGTGACACCTGAGTCATAAAAAGGCCGTGGAGGTGGGTGCGGAATCTTCCCAACTTCACGAAACAGGGTCTAGGCCAGTTTTCGCTTGGGAATTCCCTCGGCCAGCACGTCGGCATAGGCAAACAAGGCGGGGGTGCCCCCGGTGTGGATCAACACGACGCTGGCATCTCGATCAAAGCGTCCGCCCCGGATGTCGTGAATCAAACCGGCCATGGCCTTCCCAGTATAAATCGGGTCGAGCAAAATGCCCTCGGTGCGTGCCAACAACGAGATGGCTTCCAGACAGCCGGCGGACGCTTCTCCGTAGCCGGGCGGAATGTAATCGAACGTAATGTCGATCTCGGACGTCTCCAGTTGGGTGTCGATGCCGATCAGCTTTGCCGCCTGATTGGCAGTCGCCGCCAGATCGGCGCGGGTGTCCCACGGCCATTCGATGGGGGCAATATTGCGAACGATCCCCAAATATCCCAAGGCCCCTTTCCCCAGCGCCAGTCCCGCCCCAGTGGAACCGGCCGAGGAGACGTACATGGCTGCGGGATCAATGCCCAATTCGGTGGACTGTTCGAGAACTTCGCTCAGACACAGGGCGTAACTGATCGCGGCCAGAGGCTTGACAACATCGGGATCCCACATGTAGGGGCGCCGCCCGGCTGCTTGGTATTTGGCTGCCTGCTCAGCAATGCGTCGATTCAATTCGGGACCGATCATGTCGTCCACGATGTCGATGTAGGCGCCGACCAACTGGTCCAGCAGCAGATTGCCCTGGACGACATCGGGCCCGTTGGCGGGACCACCGCGTCCCAGGATCAGATGGCAATCCAGACCCGCCTTGGCACACGCGGCAGCGGTCTGTCGGCAGTTATTGCTTTGGACCCCCGCTCCCCAGACCAGGATATCGGACTGCTTGTGGAGGGCATCGCCCATCAGAAATTCGTTGTGGCGAGCTTTATTGCCTCCGCACGCCAGACCCGTACAGTCATCCCGCTTGATGAAAATTCGAGGTCCACCGACCGCCTTCGAGAACCGCGGAACAAACTCCAACGGGGTTGGCAAATGCGCCAGCGGATACCGCGGCAACCGGGCGATGTGCTGACGCAGTTGAGCATGTGAATAAGTCATGGGACAGATTCCTGGCCAAGGGATGTCGTTGATCGTTCCACGCGGCACAAATGAAGTTGGATCATCGCATAGACTCAATTCACAGGACACCCTGCGAGCGCGTTATGTTCGCGAAGCGAACCATGACTATCAAGGCACGGGTTCATCCACGCCGAATGGCGTCCATCGGCATCATGCGTGAGGCCCAGATCGCGGGGTAAAGGCCGCCCAGGATTCCGAGACCCGTACTAAAGAATACGGCAAAAATCAGTAATTGTGGACTCGCATGCAAGTTGATCCGATCCGGCCAATTGGCGTTCACGAACAACGTCGCCAGCCAACCCAAAGCCGCCCCCAGCAAGCCCCCCGACAGACCCAACAGGGCGCTTTCGAAGGTGATCAGCAACAGCACGTTGCGATTCGTCCAGCCGTTCGCCTTTAGAATGCCGAATTCAATGAAGCGCTCCGTGACACTCATTAACATGGTGTTGATGATGCTCAGAACGGCGATCGTGATTCCAATGCTCGTCAGGACGAGCAGAAAGATATCCAGATCGGCACTGAAGCGTTGGAATTCTTGAGCCCAATCTTCCGAGCCACGCACTTCGACCCCCGATTCCGGCGGACGAATGTTGACCGACTTCTTGCGTTTTCGAGACGGATGGGACGTCGCCTTGTCGGGCGTCACGGCCGGTGTGGGCGATTTCGCGGCTGAAGTGTCACCGGCAGGCCTCACCTGGGGCAGCATGTTCGAGAGGAGGCGTCCGAGACCCGTCAACAGATCGCCGGACGAAGCCTGATCCAGTGCCGACAAGACCGCCATGGGAGAGCCGGTCGTCGGAGCGTTCCGGCCTCGGAATTTGGCTTCAATCCGCGTGCTCAACTCTTCGCGGTCAGCATTCGCATCGGGTTCGATGTAGAAAGCCGATACGAACGGGCCGTCCATGCGGGCGAGTGGCCGGACTTGCCCGATATCCAAAATGATGGCGACATCCAGTAGCAGAGAACCACAGTGATAGATGCCGACGATCTCCAGATCCTGGCCGTCGACATAAAAGTTGTCCCCCACTTCTTTGTGGAACTCGTCGGCGATCACTTTGCTGATGACCGTCCGGTAGGTGCCGATAT
>CAMAVF010000387.1 GCA_945861445.1 Planctomicrobium piriforme
TGGTGAAAAGTTGGTAGTTTTGTGGCAAATTGGTGTTGTCTTGATTTTCAAAATCTGTTTCAGTTCTCCAACTTTTTTGCGTTCAATGGATTGCAGGAGAACGAAATGGCTAACGCCGTCATGGAAACCGAGGACGTATCCGCGTTCAAGAGTCCGAAACGGATCCTAGTTCGGTCCTTTCGCCTGAGTCGTGACAAGTGGAAGGCCAAGTACGTCGCGGTCAAGTCCGAGATCAAGCGCTACAAGAACCAGGCGTCCGATGCCCGGAGAAGTCGCGAGCAGTGGAAGAACAAGGCCCTGGCACTGGAGGCCCGAGTGCAGGAATTGGAAGCCGGGTGCCACGCCGGGGAACAGGATAAAAACCGCCACCGGCAGTAGAATTGATTCCCGCGCCCACTCCACCACAGCGATTGCCGCGGCACCACTACACGCTGCAGGACATCTTCCTGTTCCTGAGCCTGGTCCTGTTCGGCCGGACGACATTACGGTGTGCGGAACGTGTTCCGGCCGTGGTTTCCGCGGCTTGTGGGCTGACATTGGGGCAACCCGTGTGGTCCACGGGGCGGTTGTGGTTGTTGCGGCTGGGACTCTACAAACTGCTGCGTCCCAAAGTCATCGCGGACGACTGGGTCCTGCTGCTGGATTACACGGTGCAGGCCGGAACGACGAAGTGCCTGCTGATCCTGGGCGTCCGGCTCAGCGAACTCCCGCCGGTGGGCCAGTCGCTGCAACACGCGGACCTGGAGCCGATCGGCCTGGTTCCGGTGGAGAATTCCACCCAGCAGGCGGTGTGCGAGCAACTGGAGCGGGTAGTCGACAAGATCGGCGTGCCGCGAGCCATCCTGACCGACCACGGCTCCGACGTGCAGGGGGGCATCAAGCTGTTCCAGTCCCGGCACCCCCAGACCCTGGAGATCTGCGACATCACTCACAAGGCGGCCCGCCTGCTCAAGCGGCGTCTGGAACGCGACGCGCACTGGACCGAGTTTGGTCGGCAGGTGGGGCAGGCCCGACGACTGCTCCAGCAAACAGCACTGGCCAGCCTGCTCCCGCCGCCGATCGGCGAGAAAGCCCGGTTCATGAACCTTGGCCCGTTGATTCGCTGGGGGATGGAGACGCTGCGGGTGCTCGACCAACGGCCGTCCTCGGTGCCGGTCGCCCTGTTGGAACAGAGACTGGGCTGGCTGCGCCAATTCGCGGGGTCCCTGAAGAAGTGGTCCGAGTACATGGCCGTCATTGATCTGACCGTGGAGTTCGTGCGCGACGAGGGCCATACTCCGCAGTCGGGGGCGAAGTTGCGCGACATGCTGGACGCCTTGCATCTGTCCCCCGAACCCCGCACGCTGGCCATCGAACTGGCGGCGTTCGTCCGCGAGCAATCCTCCCAGGCCGCCCCCGGGGAACGGCTTCCCGGCAGCACCGAAGTGCTGGAATCGTGCTTCGGAACATTCAAGGCGCTGGAGCAACACCAGTCACGCGGCGGCTTCACCAGCCTGATTCTGAGCTTGGGAGCCCTGGTCTCCAAGACCACCACCGAGATCGTCTCGAAAGCCTTGGAAACGGTTCGCACCAAAGATGTCTGGACATGGTGCCGCACCAACTTGGGCCAGTCGGTACAATCATTACGCCAGCAGATCTATCAGAATCTGTCTCCGAACCCCGAAACAAAACCCGGATGAACGGCACCCCCAGCCAAAACTAACTTTTCACCACGCCACGCCCGACCCTGACGCTTTACTAGAATACGGGGACTTGGATGCTGCGCCCTCTGCTGAGATTCCCCCGACTATGCCTTCGTCTGAGCTCGATTTGCGACTGACTCTGGAAACGGAATTGTCTGCCGTTCTGCGAGGTGAAGTCCGGTTTGACGACATGACTCGCGGGCTGTATAGCACGGATGCCAGTGTCTATCAGATCCAGCCGCTGGGGGTGGCGTTCCCTCAGGACCATGCTGACGTGGTCGCAGCCGTCAAAGTGGCGGCCCGGCATCGGGTTCCCATCCTGCCCCGCGGCGGCGGCACCAGTCTTTCTGGTCAATCGGTTGCCCGGGCGCTGGTACTCGATCTGTCCCGATTCATGCATCGAATTCTCGAGATCGATCCGCAACGCCAGTTGGCGCGGGTCGAAGCGGGGGTCGTGTTGATGCAGCTCAATCTGGCACTCCAGCCGCATCAATTGCAGTTCGGGCCGGATGTGTCGACGGCCAGCCGCGCGGCACTCGGAGGGATGATCGGCAATAACTCGGCGGGATCGCATTCGCTGATCTATGGCAAGACCATCGACCATGTACGCGAAGTCCGGGTCGTCCTGGCCGATGGTTCCGAAATGACCTGCGGGCCGTTGACCCCGGCGGAACTTGCCGCCAAGCAGGCACTGCCGACCATTGAAGGCCGGATCTATCGCGAGTTCCCTCGCATCGTCAGCACGCACGAGGCTGATATTATCGCGCGCTATCCGCGGCTGCTGCGGCGAGTCAGCGGCTATAACCTGGACGTGTTCGTCCCCCGCTTTGCGGTCACTCTGCCCCAGGCACCGGCGGCTCAAAAACTTGATTTGCTGTTTCCCGATCGTAAACTGTTCAACCTGTCGCGGCTGATTGTCGGAGCGGAAGGAACGCTGGGGATCGTGACTGAAGCCACGGTCCACACGATCCCGCTGCCGCGCGAACGGGGGGTCGCGTGCCTGCTGTTCGAATCGGTCGACACGGCAGTGCAAGCGGTCCCGAAGATCCTGGAATGCCTGCCGTCAGCAGTCGAGTTACTCGATCGCAACATCGTGGAGTTGTCGCGCGAGAATCTGCAGTATCGAAAATACCTGGATTTCGTGGAGGGTGACCCCGCCGCATTGTTGATCGTCGAGTTCATGGGCGAGACGGCGCTGCACGTTGAGGACGGTCTGTTGCTGTTGGAGCAACGTCTGCGGGACAATGCGGGGCTGCTGAAAATCATCCGTGCCGCGTCGGCCGAACAAGCCGAGAAAATCTGGCGCTGTCGTGAAGCAGGTGCGCCGTTGCTGCTGAGTATCCCCGGAGCTCGCAAACCGATCGCGTTTGTGGAAGACCCCGCAGTCGAACCGTCAAAGCTGCCTGATTTTACGCGTCGCTTTCGCGAAATCCTGACGCGACATGGAGCCAGCGGCGCCTACTACGGGCACGCATCTGTCGGCTGCCTGCACCTGCGGCCGATGATTGATACGAAGTCGGGATCCGATCTACAGCGAATGAAGGCGATCTCCGACGACGTGCAGAAACTGGTCTCGGAATTCAAGGGGGCAATGAGTGGTGAGCACGGCGACGGCTTGTCCCGCAGCTATCACAATCCGGCGCTGTTCGGCCCGCGACTGTTCGCCGCCTTTCAGCAGATTAAGGAGCTGTTCGATCCGCTGCGGCTGCTCAACCCGGGCAAGGTTGTGGACACCCCTTCGCCGATCGAAAACCTGCGCTATGGTACCGACTACCAACCGCTGCCGATCACGGCATTTCAAGACTTCTCGCACGAAGCGGCGCATAACGATCTCCCTCTCAGCCAGGGGTTTCTCGCCGCTGCCGAGATGTGCAATGGATCGGGAGTCTGCCGCAAAACGCACACGGGGACCATGTGTCCGTCGTTCATGGTGACGCATGATGAAGAGCAATCCCCACGCGGCCGGGCAAACGCACTGCGACTCGCTCTGTCAGGCCAGATGCCCGAAGGTTCGCTGACCTCGGAGCGGATGCATGATGTCTTCGACCTCTGTCTGCTGTGCAAGGGTTGCAAGGCGGAATGCCCGTCGAATGTGGACGTCGCCAAGCTAAAGGTTGAGTTCCTTGGTCACTACAATCTGCAGCATCGGCCGTCGTATTCGACGGTGATTCAAGGCCACGTGGCCACTCTGAACCGCATCGGTTCAGCCATCGCACCGGTAGCCAACTGGCTGGCGAAATCCCCTGTGCTGCGCTGGTTGATGGAGCAGGCCACCGGCATCGACCGCCGTCGGCCGCTGCCCGAATTCGCCGCCGATCATTTCCCCGGCTGGTTCGCGAAACATCAGCCGCATCCCAGTGCCGGGACGCGCGGCGATGTTGTGTTGCTCGACGATTGTTTGACGTCCTACTGCGAGCCGCAAATCAATCAATCGGCAGTCCGATTGTTAGAGCAGGCGGGCTACCGCGTGCATCGTGCGGGCCTGTGGTGCTGCGGACGTCCCATGATTTCCAAGGGATTGTTGGAGCCGGCGAAACGGCTGGTACGCAGCAACGTGACCAAACTGGCCGAATTCACCGCCCAGGGATGGCCGATTCTGGGTTGTGAACCGAGTTGCCTGCTGACACTGGTCGACGAGTTCCCCGACCTCTTCCCGAGCGAACAGACGGCCCAAGTCAAACAGAATTCGTTCCTGCTGGACGGCTGGCTGGCGGACCGCGCCGCGGCAGGGGAGCTGCCGTTGACGTTCCGGGCCTTGCACGAGACGGCCTTGGTTCACGGTCACTGCCAGCAGAAGGCACTCGTCGGGATGACGGGGACTCAACGAGCGTTGCAGTTGATCCCGGAGCTGAAGGTGCAGCCGGTTGATTCGGGCTGCTGTGGGATGGCGGGGGCGTTCGGATACGATCATTACGATGTCAGCCAGCAAATCGGCGAACGCGTCCTGTTTCCAGCAGTCCAGGGACATCGCGCCGGACCGGTCATCGCCCCCGGGTTTTCGTGCCGGCATCAAATAGCGGATGGAACGGACAAGCAGGCTCTGCATCCGGTGGAGTTGTTGGCCCGGCAGTTGCGGAGCGAGTAGCATGCGCCGCCCAGCCCAGCTTCAGCGGTTGATGCCCCTGGAGGCCGCAGGCCATGATTCTCTTTCACTCCAGATCCAGTGAAGCTGCTCGATCCGACCCATCCGGAAAAACTCGAAGAATCTGGCGTGATATTTAATCCGCGAATCCGCCATTAAGAACAGTTAGCGTTCCATGATGGAACGGCCCCTCGCCGGCACTACTTTCAGGAGTTTCTCATGGGCACTGCGGAATCAATGCCTGCCAAACAGCAGTGGCCACAATGGATTGCGATGCTGGTCGTGTCTTTTGTGTCAATGCTGGGATTGGCGGCGATCATCTGGGTGCTGGTGAGACTACTTCGAATTGACGCCAATGTGCTGGTGCTACCGTCATTCCTGTTGTTGCTTATCGGGCTGGGATATCGATCCCCGACAGGTTGCTGGGGCTCGATTCTGGGCTCAACTATCGGCTTTACAATACTGAATGGAGTAATCAACGCTCCTGAGTACGGACAAATCGGAAATTTCTACTACACCATCGGGTTCTTGCTGATCGCAACCTGCTTCATCCTACCTGCTGCCGGGATGGGGGCGTTGATCAACAGGATCCGCGCTGCCAACGATAAATCCTCCACGCTTCAGTAAATGTTCGACAGGAGAGATGTCCTATGAGACGTCGAATTGTGTTCTGTTCGTTGACAGCTGCCGTCACACTGCTGGTGTTTGGAACGATATTCCATTTAGGTCTTCCGGTCGTCTTGCCAGGAATCCCGCCACAATTCAGCAATTCCGGCTTGTACAGACCATGGGCCGGTTGGACATCAACCTACATGCTGATCCATCCCCTCTGGTTTGGTGTGGTGTTTGGGGGGCTGTATTCGATCTTGCGATCTCGAGATGCGCTGGCACCCGGGTGGCGGGATGGCTTGGCGTATGGTTTCGGGGTTTTTTTCGTCGGCAGCCTGCCCGTGTTTCTGTTGACGTTCGCCGCGGTTCAGATTTCGCCGGAAGTCATGGCCGTCTGGGTGGCTCAGAGTTTGTGCCAGTATGCCGCGGCAGGTGTCGCAATTGGCACGACAACGGGCCGAAATTGACTGTGGCGAAGGTTGATCTCCGTCTGTGTGAATTCGCGTAGAGGAATGGCTGTGTGATATGATCTGGACCTCTCGTCAGACGACATTTATTTCCCGCGACCACCAGGAACTCGTTCTCAATCATGTCCACGGCACGTTTAGGACTCCCTGATCTCGGTATCGGACTGGGACTGCGGACGGTCCATTTTGGATATTTGCTCGAGCATTTTCCGGCCGTCGACTGGTTCGAGATCATCTCAGAAAACTTTATGGATTCGGCGGGTCGGCCGCGGTATGTGCTGGATCAGATTGCCGAACGCTATCCCGTCGTGATGCATGGCGTGTCGTTGTCGATTGGGAGTAGCGACCCGCTGAATTGGGATTACCTGACGAAGTTGAAACGACTGGCGGACGCGATCAAACCCGCTTGGATCTCCGACCATTTGTGCTGGACCGGGGTCCTGGGTCTGAACACTCACGACCTGCTGCCGTTGCCCTTTACGGAGGCGTCGCTGCAGCACGTCATCGAACGTGTCCGGACCGTGCAGGATTTTCTGGAGCGACCGCTCATACTGGAAAATCCCAGCAGTTACGTCACGTTTCACATGTCGACGATGTCCGAGTGGGAGTTTTTGACGCGGGTCGCCGAGGGTGCCGATTGCGGTTTGTTGCTGGATGTGAATAACGTGTATGTCTCGAGCAAAAACCATGATTTCGACGCCAGTGACTACTTAAAGCAGATCCCGCAACGGAGAGTCGTACAGATACATCTGGCCGGGCATACGAACTGTGGGACGCACTTGATCGATACTCACGACGGGCCGGTGATTTCACCGGTGTGGCAACTCTATCGCCAGGCCATTGAGTTAACCGGATCAGTCTCGACCCTGTTGGAATGGGATGCTCGGATCCCTTCGTTCCCCGAGATGCATGCCGAGGCATTGAAGGCGCGCGAGTGGGCTCGAGCCCCCGTGGCCGACGCTGCTAG
>CAMAVF010000388.1 GCA_945861445.1 Planctomicrobium piriforme
CTGTCATTCTTTTTGAAGATGACAGGCTGGAAGCCTATCCCACGGGCTGCAAAGCTGCGTTCACGTCACGTCACGGGGCGGGGGGCGGGTTTTCGCCGGTGGTCTTGATTTCCGTCGACTGCGTTTTGGTCGTGGTGCCGCCGGGGCCGGTCGATGTCGATTGGGTCGTGACCGATGCTTTTTCGGCGCAACCGGACAAGCCACCTAATCCCAAGGTCAGGACCACAGATGCTCCCAGAATGTACTTCAACATAATCGCCTTCTCCATCAATAGTGAGACGCCGGCAAGGATTGCACTGGCATCTCGGTGGTGTTGAATCTGCGCCGTCTGCAGAAGGAGTGCATCTCCATTGATGCAATCGCAGACAGCCGAGTTCTCGAATCTGCCGTATCGCAAACGGTATACCGCAATCGTTGCGTTGGCAGTGAGCAGCGACTGGACAGGGGGCACGTTTGGCGGGAGTCGCTGAAACCGTGTCCCGTTACGGCATTGTTTTTGCCTTAAAGCACGTCGGCCGCACTTGGAAAGGTCGCAATTCGCCTCCAGTTGAAGAAAAACTACCAGACAGCACAGCAATAATGGTCGCCCGGCGATCAGTCGTTGAACGGATAACATCCATGCAGTTCATTCCGGCGGTCATTTCTGAGAGGGCGGTGCTGCGATGTCCCACTCAACATTGGGCCAGCGCAACCCGTCGCAATCGAGCCGTCACGTACTCACTATTGATCTGCCTGGTCGTCGGTGGCGGATGTTCCGAGGGGCCGCAGGGAACTGGTCCGGGTCGCCGTGAGCAACCGCTGGCACTCAGTCCCTCGCAAGAACTGCAGATCGGCCGCGAGGCTTATCGACAGATCTTGGAAAAGGCGCCTGTCGTTGAATCGGGGCCGGAAGTCGACCGGGTGCGGCGCGTGAGCAAGCGGATTGCCAAAGCTGTCGAAATCGAACCGTTACTACGCGAGATCAATCTGCGACTCGATGGGTATCAGTTCGAGTGGGAATACAATGTCGTCGAAGACGATCAGGCGAACGCGTTTTGCCTGCCCGGCGGAAAAGTCGTCGTGCTGACGGGGCTGTTGAAAATCATCCAGAGCGATGACCAGTTGGCCGCCGTGATCGCGCATGAAGTCGCTCATGCCCTGGCACATCATGCCAGTGAGCGGATCGCTCGTGAACGAGTGGTCGGACGCGGGTTGCTGAGCTTGTCCTATAACCGACTGCAGGAGACAGAAGCCGATCACATCGGCCTCTTTTTGATGACGTTTGCGGGATATGACCCGGACGAAGCCGTCGCGTTCTGGAAAGAGATGCAAAACGCCAGAGGCGGCCAGGTGCATCTGCCTGAAATCATTTCAGACCATCCAAACGACACTCGGCGGATGCAACAACTGCAGGCCTGGGTAGGGCCAGCCAAAGCCGCCAAGCGGGCGTTGGACGAAGGGCGAGTTATGCCGGTCGGCCGGCGTTAGTTTCGTGTGATTCAGTAAAACCAATTTCTCCCTTTAACGAGCGACGGAGATTCAGCGATGAGTTTTGGACCCCTATTGGGCGGCGGTGGATATTATCAACCTCAAGGACCCCGTGGCCCCTGGCTGGGTTGCGGCTGCAGCAGCATCCTGATGATCCTGGCCGGCATGCTACTCGTCATGAGCGGTTGTCTGCGGATGCTGGGCCAGTAGGACTTGAGCCGGCAAGCAATGTGACGGTCCGCGGTTGTCATGCGGAACCGTCTGAAAATCCATCCGCCACCGAGGCGCGAATCACATACTTGAAAGAGATCATTCCATGCGAGCACTCTGTGGAGCAATTATTACGGCCGGAGCCCTGATCGGGCTGGGACTGACAGCGCTGGCATATGGCATTCGTTATCAATCATTCGGACCAGAATTGATCAACCAAAGCAGCCACCAAATGTACGGCATTCCCTCTTTGGTGCTGATTCTGGTCGTATTGATTGGCGGAACCGTGACCGGCATCGGGATCGCCTTCCTGGGGCTGATGTACCATCACGAACGGCGGTACATGGAACAACGCGGCACCTTCGGCAGTCCGTCTGATCCCGCCGCGCCTCCGATGTAATCTGTCCGCTGCGGAAGTGCGCACGATACGATTGAGACGGGCGTGGATCGAGAACTCCGTGTTCCCCGTGTTTCCGTGGTGAATTACCGTCGTTCAATGCACCACGGAGACACGGAGCTGACGATAAATTTCCTGTGGAATACCCGGCACTGTCAGGTTTCTCACTTCACGGTAAAGGTATACGTCTTCACTTCGGGCTGATCACTGTTGGGCCGTTTGACGGAAATCGTCACGGTCACGGCACCTTTTCCCGTCGGTTCGATATCGAATTCCGTGTCACCAGGCCCGACTAAGGGCAGACCATTCACGATGCGACGGATGGTCGCCTGTTGTTCGATTTTGGCTGGTCCAGTGATTTTCGCGGTCGCCGTTGAGCCGGCAATTCCTTTGCCCGTCAGCCGGACGATGTCGGTTTCGGTCACCTCGAAAGGTTTGTTGCCCTCTGCGATGACGATTGACGCGACCTCGGCTTCTTCAGCGTCGACTTCTCCCGCTTCAGGCTTGTCACGTCCGCGCTCTTTGCCTCCTCGGCCGCCGCGCCCTTTATCTGCATAGAGCAGCGTTCCGACCATCAAGATTGCCAGCAGCGCGACCATTCCAATGGAACTCTTCACTTGATTTCCTCCCAAAACATTGACGAACAGTCAATCGACTCGAAATTCAAACAATACGGATTTTATACGACCATTGATGATGGGACTGCTGTTCGTACGTCTGGAGTCAGGAATCGAACGAAACTTCTCGTTCCGACCGGTGTTTGACTGGATAGTGAAAGGTAATCGCTGTTCGCTCGCCCCATGTTCAAGAGGGATAGACATGCTGTCAACGCATCACGGTCGCTCGAAGTGGTCTCACGTGGTCGTTCTGGTAACACTGACTGGACTAGGGTTTGGTGCCGCGAGCAAGGCCAGGGCTCAAGCCAAGTCGGCGGACACCCGCGAAGCCGACCAGATGTTCCAGAATCTGGATGCCAATCGCGATGGCAGGTTGAAGATGGACGAGGCTGAACCGAACGGGCGGGCCTTGATGGAACGCATCTTCGAGATGGCTGGCAAGCCGGCCGGTGGCACGGTGTCTCGGGCCGAATTCCAGACTGTTTTCGAAAAGCATAAGGCAGGGGCTGGCGGTGGTGGACGCGGTCGGCCCAATACCCCCCCTGGCCGGCCGAATGCGCCCGCAGCGGAGCGACCGGACTCGGACGAGCCGTCTCCAGCCGATGGGGATGAGCTGCCACCGATTCTGGCACAACTGGATGGCAACGGCGACGGACGCCTCACGCGGGCAGAGTTGCAACGGCTCACTCAACTATTCGAGCGACTCGATGCGAATAAAGATGGTGCCCTGACGGCCGATGAAATTCGATCCATCGATAACCTATCCCGACCCGAGAGCAAGTCGAAAACGAGCAACAAGACGCCGCGCACTGGAAGCCGGTCATCCGCAGCAACAGCCGCGGATGATGCTGAGCAACCCGAAGAGAAGGCCGCTTCCGAGCCCACCCCCAAGACCAAGACTGACGGCAGAAATGCGGCGCGCTCGATCCCGGCTGGCGTCTGGCGCGGTTGGATCGTGAATGGGCGTGGTGAGAATCCGAACTCGGGCCAGATGGAAATTGAACTGACGGTGGAAGGGAACCGCATCACCGGCCGTGAGTTGGGAACTCGTCGTGCCCCGGAAGGGATTGGTGGCGGGACCTTCACCAGCACGGGAGACGGCCGCACGGGGAATCTTGACGCCGAAGGGACCAGCGGACCGCAGGATGGCCGTAGTTTTCAGGGCATCTACGAATACGACGGTGAGGTGCTGAAATGGTGCGTCTCGAACCGCGGCCGTCAGCGACCACAGACGATGGCGACCGATCGCGGAAATTACCTGATGGTCCTGCGCCAGCAGAAATGAGCGACGACTTACTCGACGGCTGCGGCCGGTTGTTCGACTTCCAGTTCATTGCGAACGGAACGTACGCCGGGCTCAAGTCGCACCAGGTTCTCGGCGAGGCGCGCTTGTTCGGGGGTTTTCACCTTGCCTCGCAGGACAATCTGATTGTCCTGGACGACGACATCCACTCCTTTGAGAGACGGGTTCTTCAGCGTGATGCGACCCAGACGAGTCGTCGCGGTGGCGGCGACTGTCGCGGCCGATTTGACGTTATAGTCGAAGGCGACCCGCTGTCGCGGACGCACCTGGCTGGTCTTACGCTCTTTACCGCCATTGGCGGAGTTCGAATTGCGCAGATCGTTCGCTCCCGAGTTCCCCGTGCGGCTAAAGTTGCGAGTCGCACCGCCGCCAGCCGCGGCCCCGACCTGACCGGCTCGCGAGTTTCCGGCAAAAGCCCCACTGTTCCGGCCAATGAAACCGGAATTGGCAGCCCCCATAGCCCCCGCCATTCCGGTGCCGCCTTGAGCTCCCGCACCACCGGCACCCGGAGTCCCGAAGGGGCTCAACGCGGAACCGGCACCCGTCAGCCCACCGGTCGCGCCCGTCTTGCCGGACGTCATGCCTCCGAAACCGGAAGCTCCCAGCGTGCCTGTGATGCCGCCCGTTCCCCCCTTGCTCAATCCGCTACCGGTAAACAAGCCACTCCCTTGAGCAAATCCAGTCTGGGGACCCAGCGCAATCGCCCCTGCCACCACGCCAGCAGCCAGCAATCGCAGAGTCAATCGGTTGCGCATTTCAAACACCTGCCGTCTGGAGTGGATTCAGAAGAGTTTTTAGCCACGGATGGACACGGATGAAACACGGATTGGATCATCGTTTGCGGGTGTTCTAAGTGAATCGTGGCGATGACCCAATCCCGTTTCAATTACCGTGAATGGGTGACTTTACTTTGTCTTTATCCGTGTTCAATCCGTGTTCATCCGTGGCTAAAAATCCTCCTGAAATTGATGCCACGGTATCGTTAGCGTCTCTTTAGAGTATCCGACTCCAGCGTTGGTTACCATCAAATTCGGGCGAACGGGGTCCTACGGTCGACTTTACGGCCTCGCCTATCAAACCCATCGGCCAAAGAATGTTCCACAGATCAAGACTTACGCAGATTCTTGAATCGGCTCAGACAGAAACTCAGGAACTGCGATAGGATCGATTCAACAAATGCTTCGCATAGGTCGTATATCTCCTAGAGTACCTCTCTGTCTTACAAACCATTCAGATCGGTCTGCCACCTCTGGGCAGTTTGCGTATAATCCCCGAACATTGCGGGCGGCAGGCTCGGGAATGTCGTGGAGATTCACTGAGTGAGGAGATGAGTATGTCTGTGGCGAGTCGTTCGGTGGTGTGGTTGGCCGGAATCTGTCTGCTGGGGGGCATCAATTCTCAAGTACATGGAGACGACTGGCCGCAATGGGGCGGGCCGCAACGGGATTGTGCCTGGCGTGAAACGGGGATCGTCCGCAAGCTGCCGGAAGGGCTGCTGCCGCGCGTCTGGTCGACGCCACTCGGCGAAGGCTACGCTGGCCCGGCCGTCGCGAATGGCCGGGTCTTTATCACCGATTTTCTTGACCGCCAGACGGCCAATAACAAGGAACGCATTCAATGCCTGGATGCCGAAACGGGCGAGGTGAAATGGTCTCATTCGCATCCCGTACGGTATGACATCAGCTACCCCGCCGGACCGCGAGCGACCCCAGTTGTGGATGGCTATCTGGTCTACACCATCGGCGCGACCGGCCAGATGTTCTGCTTTGAAGTGGAAACTGGCAAGATCGTCTGGCAGAAGGATTTTCAGAAGGAATATCAGACGACTCTGCCCACCTGGGGCATGTCGGCCTCACCGCTGGTAATTGACAACCAGTTGATCACGCTGGTCGGCGGTGCCAAGGGTGCGACGGTCGTGAGTTTCAATAAGGCGACCGGCAAGGAAATCTGGCGGGCCATCAATGATCCGCAGATCGGCTATTGCCCCCCCATGCTGTATGAATTCGACGGGATGCAGCACTTAATCATCTGGCATCCTGACGCGGTCACCGGATTGAATCCGCGGACGGGCGAGCAGATGTGGGAAGTTCCCTTCCCGATCCAGGCGGGCCTGTGCATTCCGACTCCGCAAAAAGTCGGCAACCGGCTCTTTCTGACAGCCTTCTACAACGGTCCGATGATGCTGGACTTCAGCCAGGGACTCAAGCCGAAAGTCGTCTGGAAGGGGACCAGCGACAGCGAGATCAAAACCGACGGACTGCATTCGATCATGTCGACTCCGCTGTTTACGGACTCGCACATTTTTGGAGTCTGCAGTCACGGCCAGCTCCGTTGCCTGGACGCGAAAACGGGCAAACGCCAGTGGGAAACATTCGACGCGACCGGTCATGGCCGCTGGTGGAACGCCTTCTTGATTCCCAACGGCGACAAGGTCTTCCTGCACAACGAACAGGGCGACCTGATCATCGCCGACCTGACCGCCACCGGCTACAAAGAGATTTCACGCGCGAAGCTGATTGAACCGACGCGTCCGGTCCAGCGCCGAATGACAATCTGGTCGCACCCAGCGTTCGCCATGAAGAGCGTCTTCGCGCGGAACGACAAGGAAATCATCCGGGTAAATTTGGCCGAGACGAAATATACTTCACGCGGTGAGGAATGAGGCCGGGTTGAAGTGTTGGAAGTTGTGGGTCATGAGGGTGGCGAGTTGGGGGCGGTGTTTTGTGGGGATGTTGTCGAGGCAGCCATCGATGGCGTGGCGGAATTCGGTGAAGTTGTCGTAGTG
>CAMAVF010000389.1 GCA_945861445.1 Planctomicrobium piriforme
CCTGGAGATTATCGAGCGTTTGCGGGTTGCTGGAGGAACACTCGACGCGCCCGGTGGTTCATCCGGCACGCTGTTGATGTCCGCGGCTGAGGAGGGAAACGTGGAATTAGTCGAACATCTGTTGCAACAGAAAGTCGATGCGAATTCCCCCACTGACTTGGGGCTGACTCCTCTGATGGCGGCGGCGGAACGCGGTCATATCGAAGTGCTGCGACGCCTGATTGACGCGGGAGTCGATCTTAACGCACGCGAGTTCAGTGGACGGACTGCACTGTTCTATGCAGCCGCTCCGGAGACGGGAATCGCCTTCCAGATCTGTCGCCCGATCATGGACGAAATGTTGTCGAAACTGCCGGAAGAAATGCGAGAAATGATTGCCAAATACCCGGTGCCAGCTCTGGCGATGGGGTATCGTCCGAATGATGACGTGACCGCCATTGATCTCCTGGTCCAGGCTGGAGCGGACCTGGAAACGTTGGATTCAGTGGGAGCAACTCCGCTCCTAGTCGCCTGTCACTACGGCCGTCCGGCACGCGTCGCTCGGCTGCTGCAATTAGGCGCCAATCTAAATGCGATCGATGATCACGGGCGAACGGCTCGCGACAGGGCGGCCGAGCATCCCGATGCAAAACAGCGGGAAGAGATTCTGAAGCTCTGTAGCCCGACTCTCTGAGTCGGGTAATCCTGATACCCGACTCGGAGAGTCGGGCTACAAAAAAGGGCGAGGTGTTACCTCGCCCTGGCTGCATTGAGTTGTCGAACACTTAGTGTACTACGACGAGAACTCGGGACGGCGGCGGCGGAGTTGATCTTTCAGGCGGGCCACGATGCTCGAATGCATCTGGCTGACGCGCGATTCACTCAGTCCCAGCGTTTGACCAATTTCTTTCATCGTCAATTCCTCGTAATAATAGAGGATGATGATGAGTCGTTCGTTGCGGTTCAGGCCCTTGGTGACCAGCTTCATCAGATCCCGCTTTTGAATGCCGCGGGTCGGATCTTCGCCTTTGCTGTCTTCGACGATGTCGATTTCTCGCACGTCTTTATAGCTGTCGGTTTCGTACCACTTCTTGTTCAAGCTGACGAGGCCCACCGCACTGGCTTCGGCCTTCATCTTTTCGAATTCGGTGAGGGGCAGTTCCAGCTTCACGGCGATTTCGCCGTCGGTCGGGGGGCGACCGAATTCGGCTTCGGCTTGTTTGCGAGCGGCTTCCATCTTGCTGGCTTTGCTGCGGACCAGGCGGGGAACCCAGTCCATCGTTCGCAGTTCATCCAGCATGGCTCCGCGAATACGCGGCACGCAGTACGTTTCGAATTTGACGCCGCGGGTCATGTCAAAGGCTTCGATGGCATCCATCAAGCCGAAGACTCCCGCGGAAATCAGATCGTTCAAATCAACGCCATCCGGCAGTTTGGCCCAGACGCGGTCGGCATTGTAACGCACCAGGGGAAGATAGCGCTCAATCAGGATGTTGCGCAAATCCTGATTGCTGGGATCCAGCTTCAGTGCCGTCCAGGTGTCACTGACGTCATTCTCGATCTGTGTTGTCATACAACCCTCCGTGGTGACTCAGTGGCAAATCGTGGCGTCGGTTCGACGGATCTTCTGCGATGTCGCGGTCCACATACATTGATTCGCAACGGAGTCAACTGAGCAGTTGGCGGAGGGAATCGGTAGGGATGTTTCATCACGATGGATGCGACGGTCAGTTCGGGGGAACTGACGGGTGTTTGATCCGCAATGCCGCCACGAATCTGCCCAATAGTCCACACCGCATTCAGGCGAGGTGGACGGATCGTGCAATTTGTGACCCATCGGTACAGACCGGACTCCATCCCATGTCGTTGTCGACAGGAAAATGAAGCGTCGGCGATGTCCCGTATGTTTAATATCGGCATTTGCGGACGGAGAAATTAATCAAATCGTTGTTTAAGGAATATCTTACCAATTACTGACTAGACGGCCCGGTTTATCATAATGCTTGGTAGGCAGGGCGATGGCGTGTTGTCTTGAGTTCGTTTGGATCTTCTATGCGGCCCGACGCGACTGACCAACGATCCGATTGGTAAACGTAGAATGGATTTCGCCCGTGCGGTGAGTCCATTGTGTGGTGAGTTGGCTGATGGCTTGTGTTGCTGCAGACTTGGGATGGGCGATGACGAATGGTTGGCGTTGAGCGAGAGCTGCCCCGACGCACGCATCCTGTGGCACGTAGCCTGCCGAGTGGATTTCCTGCTGTAAAAAGTTCCGCGTGGTTTGCTGCATTCGCTCGATGATTTCGCGGGCCTGGATGGCTGATTCAGAACGATTGACGAGGACTTCAATCTGAGGCAGCGGGGCCTGGGCGGCACACGACTTCACCAGACTATAGGCATCGGCAATCGCTGTCAGTTCGGGAGTCGTGATCAGCCAGGTACAGTCGGCAGCCTGCATCAGTCGGCGGGTTAAGGGTTGGTCGCCGCTCGCTGTGTCGATGATGACGTACTTGTGTTGGTTGAGGAATTCCGAGACCTGCTGCCAGACATGCAACTGTGACGCTGTCGGCGAGCGAAAGGGGGAATCGAGTAATTCGGCGGCACCGCTGAGGAGCCGAATCCCGTAGGGGCCTTCTAGTGCAACGTCTGCGACACGCCGGGCGCCGGTGGCCACGTGCTTCAGATTCCAGTAGCCGTTGAGTCCGCACATGAGTTCCAGATTGCCCGGTCCGGGATTCGCATCCAGCAGGCAGATCGAGCGACCGGCTTTGGAAAGTTGTACTGCCAGATTGAGAGCGATGTGACTATTGCCGACTCCCCCCTTGCCACTGGCGATCACGAGGCAACGCGTGCCGGTGCGCGCTGCGGCGATCTCCGGCCCCGCCTGAGGCTGGGCGTGCCGTTCCATCAGTCCTCGCAGGATTGTGGCTTGATCGGGCATGGTGGGAGGCTTTCGCACTGGGAACTCGATGTCGAATCTCATCTGCACTGGCGAGCCGGGTGGCGTCAGCCCCCGGATTCTTCGATCATTTTGTGACGGTTGATAGGAGGGCGAGGCTCCTGCCGAGCCGCCGCAGTTTACCGGGAGCCGAAAGACCGCGCGGTTCGGCAGGAGCCTCACCCTCCCTTCGACCTAAACTCGCAATGTTTCCATTCCTAATACCAGTCGGGCCAACCGGGCGGCGACTGCTGGTTCGATATCGTCCGGCACGTTCTGGCCGGTGGTGAGATAGCTGATCGGAAAGGGCAATTCGGGAAGCGCCGCCAATAACTGGCCCAGGCCCGGCGATTCGTCGAGTTTGGTCAGAATCATGGAACTGGTGCGTACCCCGGCAAACTGCCGGGCAGTGTTGATCAATGATCGCGTGCTGGCTGCCAGACTCAGGACGAGATGGACTTCGTCGACGGGACCTTCTGCCAGCAGGTTTTTTAATTCCTGCAGTTGTAATCCGTCGGCCGGACTGCGGCCTGCGGTGTCGATGAGGACTAAATCCACGTCGGCAAGTTCCTTCAATACGCGCGACATATCACGTGGTCCCGATACTACTTTCATCGGGATATCAATGATTTCGGCATACGTTCGCAGTTGATCGACGGCTGCGATGCGATAGGTGTCAACAGTCACTAGTCCGACGCGAAGTCCGGCTCGCAGCTTAAAGTTCGCGGCGAGTTTGGCGATGGTCGTGGTCTTGCCGACGCCGGTGGGGCCGACCAGGGCGACGACCTTGCGGCGATCAGGGAACGTGCGAATGGCCCCGGTACAGTGGAGGTCTTTCTCCACGAGTCTGGAGAGCAGGGCGGGAGTTTGGGTCGCGTCTGACCAGTTGGTTTGCGGGAACTCGCGCTTCAGGCGGATGGTTAGTCCGCGGGCGGTCTCTTCGGGAACCTCAGCGTCAATCAACCGGGTGTAGACGGGAAACAGTTCGGCCGGGATGGCGGCACGATCGGGTTCCAGCCGGGCCGTCAGCTGCTGCAGCAGGTTCTGCAGCGATTGGACCTGTTGTGCCATTTCCGATTGGGAGGCTGCACTGGCCCCATTGGAATTGGCGACGGCATGGTTCGCGGCAGAAGTATACGTACGCCGTTGCGTCACAATTTGGACGTTGTTCGCGGCATTAGCCGATCCCTGTGACGGTTCTCGGCTGGATTGAGTTCTGGGAGTTCGTGGCGTGTCCAGTGGGGGCATGACGCGAACGGGTTCGAATGTCATCTCTCCAATTGTAAAGGGGGCAGCTACTGGCTCGGTGCTGGCAGGCGACCGACGTTGTGCCCCCGAACGAGGTGTCACGAAGACGTCGCGACCAGCGGTCACTTCGACTTCGGCTTCGCGTTTCGACCAGGGCCAGATCCTGGATCCGGGCGTCTCTCGAGTATGCAGGATGACCGCTTCCGGCCCAAACTCGCGGCGCACGACGTCCATGGCGGCTTGCATCGTGGGTGCTCGAAATGTTCTGACTTCGGTCATGGCTTCGCGGCTTCCTAGGGCAGGGGAAGATGCTGTGTGGGTTAGCAGCCTGTTGAAAAAGGTGTCTGGAACTCTCCGAACGTCGAAACAACGCTCGATTCTGTGTGGTTGGCAAAGTTCCAGACACCTTTTTCAATAGGCTGCTAGCGGCTGCTGACAAGTGGGGCGTCGTGGATCGCATGCAGCGAAACGCGACCGTGGATCAGGACTCGCGTATCGGATGTGATTTCGGACAGGCTGAGGACGGCTGCAGTGGGACAGGTCGTGGCAATCAGTTGGCGTAAGCTGGCTCGTAAGGCGGGACTGCAGAGGACGACCGGGGCATGGCCGGGCATCATCAGCAAGGATAATTCCACGTCGATCGCGTGTTGTACGGCTTCGACGGTGTGGGGCGTGAGCATCAAACTGGCGTCGTCGACGTGGGTCGACAAGCTCTTCAGCAGCAAGTCTTCCAGTTCAGGTTCGAGCGTGACGACGCGTAAGTTGTTTTGGGAATCTCGCAATTGCTGGCAGATCGTGCGTCGCAAGCCGACGCGGACACATTCGGTCAAACGGCCGATGCCGTAATTTCGACCAGCCTGGCTGGCGAGCGTTTCCAGGATCGTTTCCAGATTGCGGATGGTGACTCGTTCGCGAAGCAGATTGACCAAAATCTGATGGATCTGAGCAACCTTCAGCGTTCCCGGGACCAGATCTTCGACGACTCGCGGACTCTGTTTCTTCAGGCGTTCCAGCAACAGATGGACTTGTTGCTGCGACAACAATTCATCGCTGTGCTGGCGAATGACTTCCGTAAGATGCGTGACCACGACTGGGGCGGCCTCAACGACGTGATAACCGAGTTGCACGGCGTGTTCGCGATCGGCCGGTTCAATCCATACGGCAGGTCGCTGGAAGGCGGGATCAATTCCCGGGATTCCGGGCAAGTCTCCCGCCAGGGAATCGGTATTCACGGCCAGGCAGCGATCGGCGTAGGCGTCGCCCGTGGCGAGTGGAACGCCGTGCAGCTTGATCCGGTATTGATGGGGCTTCAGTCGCAGATTGTCACTGATGCGAACGCTGGGCAGAATCATGCCCAACTCGTGAGCCAGCTTCTGACGGATGCGATTGATCCGGTTCAATAGATCGCCACTTGGCGTCGTGTCGGTCAGTCGAATCAGACCGTATCCAATCTCCAGTTCCAAAGGATGGACCGTGAGCTGGTCTTCCAGTTTATTTTCGATGACTGGTGCGACAGTTTGATTTTCCACTGCGGATTCGGCAGCGTTCGTGCGTGACTGCGACCAGGACAGGACACCGCAAACCGCGGCGAGAAACAGCAGGGGAACGGCGGGCAATCCCGTGAAGGAGAGCCCCACCAGGAAGCAGGCCGAGACCGCGAGGGCTTCGGGGTGCCGAAACAACTGGCTGACCACATCCTGCGGCAGATCACTATCGGTCGAACTGCGAGTCACAATCAACCCGGCAGCGAGAGAAATCAAGAATGCGGGAATCTGTGAGACCAGCCCGTCGCCGATCGTTAGCTTCGTGAAAACTTCCAGGGCCTGACCGGCTGGCATTCCGTGCTGAAAGATGCCGACGAACAGTCCGCCCGCGATATTGATCACAACAATCAATAGCCCGGCGATGGCATCACCGCGGACGAATTTACTGGCTCCGTCCATCGCCCCATAGAAGTCCGCCTGTTGCGAGACTTCGTCGCGGCGGGTCCGAGCCTGTTCGAGTGTAATGAGGCCGGAATTCAAATCGGCATCAATGGCCATCTGCCGGCCGGGCATGCCGTCGAGAGCAAAGCGGGCGGCGACTTCACTGATGCGGGTGGCTCCCTTGGTAATGACGAGGAACTGGATCGCCAGAATGATCGCGAAAATGATCAAACCAATGACAATCTGGCCCCCGGCGACGAAATCACCAAAGGCCCGGATCACACCCCCCGCAGCCAGCTCGCCGTCCATGGCACCTCCCGACAGCACCAGTCGAGTGGAGGCCACATTCAGGACCAGCCGGGAAAGCGTTGTGGCCAGCAAAATCGCTGGGAACACGCTGAATTCGAGCGGTCTGCGGACGTAAACGGTAGTCAACAGAATCAGGACGGCGGCAGTGATATTGGCCGCCAGCAAGAGATCCAGCAGCATGGCCGGCAATGGCGCAATGATCACCAGCACGGACGCACACAGCAGCACAGGGAACAGAAATCCCAGGCTGGCAGTGGACGAACGGCGCGCAGTGGTCGAAGCCGCTGGCGGCATGGAGGGGCCTCCGCGTTACAGATGGGGAAGGGATGTTTTTGGGGGGAGCAGACGAGATGTGACGAACCAGAAATGAAAGCGGT
>CAMAVF010000390.1 GCA_945861445.1 Planctomicrobium piriforme
TGTTGCAACGCGACGGCCGAACGGCCAATTTCGAAAAATCGCAGGCCCGACCCCTGATCGCCAGCCTAAGCCACCTGGTCCAAAATCGAGTCGTCCACGAAAATCGGCAACGACGGACTGAACTGTACGGCCAGGGCGATGGCGTCGCTGGGACGGCTATCGATCTCCACAATTTCGCCGTCTTTCATCACGCGAATCACCGCGTAATAGGTGTGGTCGATCAGATTGTTGATGACCACATCTTGCGCAGTTCCGCCCAGTTCGTCGATGATCGACTTCATCAGCGCATGACTGGGGGGCCGAGGCTGCGGGACCTGCCGCACGCGGCGGTCGATGCTCGTGGCTTCAAACAGGCCGATCAGGATCGGAAACGAGCGGTCGCCGTTGATCTCTCGCAGATAAACCACCTGCTGATCGCGGATATCGCTGATGATAATCCGGTGTAATTCCATCGACACAAGCACGCGATACCCTCCGGGGAGGAATGTGATTCGTCATTGTGGCCGGTGGGAGGGTGAGGCTCCTGCCGAACCGCGTGGGCTCTCAATACCCAGTAGACTTCGCGGTTCGGCAGGAGCCTCACCCTCCCATCAGCCGGATACTCAGAGCTCGTTTCGTCCTATTCACCTGCCAAAGCCTGAATCATCGCTTCGACGCTGTCGAGTTGCTTCGTCAACGTCGCAATGTGTTCTTTGACTTGCTCAACGACTTCGGGTGGCGCCTTGGCGATGAAACCGGCATTGTTGAGCTTCTTCTCGTTCGATGCAATGTGACCCCGCAGCTTTTCTGCTTCTTTCATCTGTCGTTTGCGTTCGGCGTCGCGGTCGATGATCCCTTCCAGCGGAATAAATCCGTCGGCGTCGCTGAGCGAAAACGCAGCCGCACCGATGGGGCGTGCGACATCCAGGCCCGCTTGCTCCAGCATCGTCTTGGCGAGGTTTTCGAATTGCCCGGAGACCGCTTGCAACTGCTGCGCGACTTCCGGTTCGCAACGCACGTGTAATTTCAGCGGGACACCCGAGCCGATTCCGTAAACAGCGCGAATGTTGCGAACGGCGACGATCGTCTCTTGCAGCCGATTGAAGCGGCCTTCCAGTTCCGCATCACGCAGCGTCCGCGGTAGGACAGGCCACGGAGCATGCATGACCGTTTCGGTCGCCGGCAGCGGTTCGGGGAACCCACGCTGCGGGGCGATCTCGTTCAGTCGCTGCCACAGCTCTTCCGTGATGAACGGCGACCACGGGGCCAGCATCCGGACGATGACATCGAGCACGCTGACCAATAGGCGCTGTGCTGCCGGCCGCAGATTCTCGTCCCGCAACCGCGGCTTGATCATCTCCAGATACCAGTCGCAGAACTCGTTCCACGTGAAGTCGCGAATCGCCTTCGTGGCAAAGTCGAATTCATAGAGTCCCAGATGCGACGTGACCTCGCCGGTGACCGTGGTCAATCGGCTGAGAATCCAACGATCTTCGAGAAACAGCTCGTTGTCGGCGACCGGGCCAGGCGTGTAGCCTTCCAGATTCAGCATGGCGAAGCGGGCCGCATTCCACAGCTTGTTGCAAAAATTGCGGCCATACTCGAAGCGTTCGCTGACGACCCGCGCGACGGGCTCACCGGCGTCGGGTTCGAACCAGGGGCTCGTGTATTGCGACTCCTTCTTGCAGCCCGCGCATTTGACGCGCGGCTTGGCCCCGCCGCCGGGGACGGCCTTCTGATGCTCCAGAGTTTGCGGGATGACTTCGCCACAATGTGGGCATTCGTAGCCGACCGGCAGCCGGACATCCTGGTTTTCGCCAGCCAGCGAAGCAATCGTGAAGCGGACGGCGTCGGTCCCATACTTGTCGATCAGGTCCATCGGGTCGACGCCATTCCCCTTGGACTTCGACATCGTCTGCCCGAAGCCGTCGAGAATTTTAGGGTGGACGCAAACATGGGCGAACGGGACGTCCCCCATGTTGTAGAGACCCATGATGACCATGCGGGCGACCCACAACGTAATGATGTCGCGGCTGGTGACCAGGACATTGCCCGGATAGAAGTACTTCAGGACCGCATTCTCGCCGCTCCCGGAGGGATCGGGCTGATTGTTGAGGGGCGGATTGTGATCGGTATCGGGCCAGCCCAGCGTCGCATGCGGCCAGAGCGCCGAACTGAACCACGTATCGAGAACATCCGCATCGCGCCGCAAGACGTGGGCGGCACCCAGGACCTCCGGGGCCAGATCGGTTTCGCTGCAGATCAGCCAGGCCGTGTCCTTCGCGTCGCGACGGTAGAAGACGTCTGAGCGGCCACCGAAAGCCGCTTGAAGTTCACTTTCAGTGCATGTTTCGCAGTACCAGATCGGGATCTGATGTCCCCACCACAACTGGCGACTGATGCACCAGTCACGCTTCTCGCTCAACCAGTCCATGTAGGTGCGCGAGTAGCGGCCGGGATAGAACTTGACTCGCTGCTGATGGACGGCATCCATCGCCGACTGGGCGAGCGTGTCCATTTTGACGAACCATTGCTCGGACAAATACGGCTCGACGGTCGTCTTCGAGCGATCGCTATGTTTGACCTCAATATCGCGATCTTCGACCTTAACGAGATGCCCCAGTGTCTCCATATCGGCGACGACTTGCTTGCGGGCGGCGTAGCGATCCAACCCGGCGTACTTGCCGCCGTTCTCGTTGATCGTCCCGTTCTGATTCAGAATATTGATCATCGGCAGCTTGTTGCGCAAGCCGCACGAGTAGTCGTTGGGATCGTGAGCTGGGGTGACCTTGACGACACCCGTGCCGAGTTCCTTATCGACGAGGATCCCGTCGGCGATGATCGGGATTTCCCGTCCGATCACCGGGATCAGGACGTTCTTTCCAACCAGATGCGCATAGCGTTCATCGCTGGGATGAACGGCAACCGCAGTGTCGCCCAGCATGGTCTCGGGCCGTGTGGTCGAGTAGGCAATCGTTTCGTTGGTGCCAACGATGGGATACGTGAAGGTCCAGAAATGGCCTTTGACCGTCTCGGGAGTGACTTCATCGTCAGCAACGGCCGTTTGCAGAAAAGTATCCCAATTGACCAGCCGCTGCCCGCGATAGATCAGGCCATCTTTGAAGAGTTTGAAGAACGTCTTGCGAACCGCCTTGGAGCAGACGTCATCCAGCGTAAACCGCGTCCGTCGCCAATCACAACTGGCACCCAATTCCTTCAACTGCCCCAGAATCCGGGTCTCGTAGGTATCCTTCCAGGTCCAGATGCGTTTGACGAGCGCTTCGCGACCGATGTCATGCCGCGTCAGCTTTTCTTCCTCCAGCATCCGCCGTTCAACAACGGCCTGCGTGGCAATCCCAGCGTGATCGGTGCCCGGCATCCACAGAGCCTCGCGCCCCTGCATCCGCCGCCACCGAGTCAGCAAGTCCTGCAACGTCCCATTCAGCGCATGCCCCATGTGCAGCGCCCCGGTGACGTTGGGCAGCGGAATCATGATGGTATGCGGCTGCTTGTCGGGATTGGGATTGGCCTGAAAATAGCCCTTCTCATTCCAGGTCTGCAGCCAGTGAGCTTGAATCTCTTTGGGTTCGTATTGTTTAGCGAGCATATTCTCGTGTTCTAAAGGCGGCTTCGTTACGTAGATCGGAACTGATTGAAATTCAGTTCCTGATCAGACCGTTCCATCTAAAATGCATTTCACAGACAATGTTTGCGTCGCGATTCCCGTAATGCTGAGTTCGACCGCTTGATTGTCGTAATAGATGCGACACTTCGTATAGCTTCCGTGTTCGCCTTCAGGCAGTTCGTAAATTTCAATCCGCTCTTCCCGCAAGTTCACAATCCAGTAGACGGCAATTCCTTCGAGAGCATACTTTTCGAGCTTTGTGATGCGATCCGCCTCGACAGAGCTGTCTGAGATCTCAATGATCAACGCAACTTCTGCCGGACTGGGATAATTCGGCGCATAGTCCGCGCTGCGTCCGCGGATGATTGTGAGATCCGGTTCGACGCGATTGAAGCTATTCAAATAGATTGGAGTTTGGCAATTAACGCTCCAATTCGAACCAGCCAACGCCATTACCAAACGACTGGTTAGAGCGTTCACAACAAGCGCGTGCCGATGGCCCATGATCATCGGATCTTCTCCTGTCGCAGCGCTGTCCCTAATCACTGGATATCCATCCAGCAATTCGCAACGGATATTCTCTGCCACTGCCCCGCTGGCCATATACTTTTCGAACTGCTGGACATTCATCCGAGGAATTCCCCGCAGATGGCCCGCGACGATCTCTCCCAAAATTCCGGCGCTCATGTCGGCACTTCTTTCATCTCACCAGCATCCTTGTACAACTTGTAATCCACGCTGTCGACGAGCGCCAGCCAGCTGGCTTCGATGACGTTTTCACTCACTCCCACTGTGCTCCAGACGTCGGTCGTGTCTCGGCTTTCGATCACCACCCGGACGCGGGCGGCGGTGCCTTCTGTGGAATTGATCACGCGCACCTTATAGTCGACAAGGTGCATTTCCGCCAGCCGGGGGTAGGCGGGTTGCAGGGCTTTCCGCAAGGCGTTGTCCAAGGCGTTCACCGGGCCGTCCCCTTCGCCCGCGACCAGTTCCAGCCGGTCCTGGACGTTCAATTTGAGGATCGCTTCGGTCGTTGGGGATTCGGCACTGTTGGCTTCGACGTTCACGCGGTAGTGCAGCCGTTCGAACCACGGTTCGTAGTTGCCGGTCACTTTCTTGACGAGGATATCGAACGACGCCTCGGCGGCTTCGAACTGATAACCCTCGTTCTCCAGATCCTGCACTCGTTCCAGGATCTTCGCCATCAGCTCGTTGTCTTGTTCGATGCGGTATTTGGTAGTCTTGGCAACGATATTCGAGCGACCTGACAGTTCGCTGACCAGCACCCGGCGCACGTTGCCCACGACTTCCGGATTGGTGTGTTCGTAGCTGTGGGAGATGCGATTGACTGCATGCACGTGCATGCCCCCTTTGTGAGCAAACGCGCTCGCCCCGACATACGGCTGGCCGTTGCGGAAATTCATATTGGCGATTTCATAGACGTAACGCGATAACTCGGTCAGATGGCTGATGCCCCCCTCGGCCAGAACCGAAAAACCCTTCTTGAGTGCCAGGTTGGCGGCCATGCTGATCAGATCGACGTTGCCGCACCGTTCGCCAATGCCATTGATCGTCCCCTGGACCTGGACCGCTCCGTTGTCGACCGCGGCCAGGGAATTGGCCACCGCGAGTTCGCAGTCGTTGTGGCAATGAATTCCAACGGGAATACTGAGGACCCGTTGCGCCTCCTTGATGGCGGCCACGATTCCTTCGGGCATCGTGCCACCGTTGGTGTCGCAGGGGACGATCAGCGACGCGCCCGCTTCTTGTGCGGCGCGGATCGTTTTCAACGCGAACTCGGGATTGGCCTTGAAGCCATCAAAAAAATGTTCAGCATCGTAGATGACTTCGCGGCCGAGCGATTTCATGTAGGCGATCGAATCGCGGATCATCGCCAGGTTCTCGGCTTCGTCGACCCGCAGAACCTCGAACACGTGCAGGTCCCAGGTCTTGCCGACGATGGTGATGACTTTCGCTCGCGACTCCGCGAGGGCCTGCATGCCGATATCGTCTGCGGCCGTGACGCCACGGCGCCGGGTCATTCCGAACGCGGCCACCTTGGCATGCTTCAACGGCAGCTTCGCCGCGCGCTGGAAGTATTCGTGATCCTTGGGATTGGACAGGGGATAGCCCCCCTCGACATAGTCGAACCCCAGTTCATCCAGCTTAATGGTAATGGCCAACTTGTCCTCCAGCGAGAAATTGACACCCTCACCCTGACTGCCGTCGCGCAGGGTCGTATCGTAGAGCTGGATCCGTGACATCTTAGAAAACCTTACGGGCCGTGCCGGCATTCGCCTCGGCGGTGCCAGCAACTGTGACTGGAATCAAAACAATCAAAACACGAGTCTGGAAACGAAAAAACCCTCAGGCCAAGGCGACCTGAGGGTGGGCTGGATCGTATCTGTTACGCCGGGCCTCAAGGTCGCCTGTGACTGCTAATAATCATCGAAATCCACGCCACCGTTCGGGGGCGAGTGACTACGATCAGATTAGAGTCGACGTTGGACATTGATTGACCCAGGAAAAACTCATAACTCTTCGATGTTTGACATTCTAAATCTACGAAGAGTGAGTGTCAAAACATTTTACCTCATTTTAGACGGTAAGCTGGCGAAGCAGTCGTGAGAATGCGGTTGGTATGGGTAATAAGGTCTGTTCCATCCTCGCGCTTGTGGTTCATCACGGCCGAAATTTCGGGACCTATTGTAGCGGAATCTCGTAAGAGTTCCGCCGGTTGCCAGCCAACATCCCATGGCTCTGGAGGGCCTCGGAACCGCTGGCCCGAATTATTCATGGGTCGATCTGTATCATGCACAAGTATCGGCGAGACAAAGGAGTTGTGACCATCTTGCCCAAAACACCGCGCAAATCAGCCGGAACGCGCTAGCGTCCGGTTTCTGCGGGAATGGTGCTAACCGTGGGCTAACGCCCAGCGGCTGATGAATTATCCGGGCTGGGACTCGCGTCAGAATTCTCACGAATTCTGCTACCTTAATTACGGCAGTCACGTCAACCGGGCGAATCCGCTATGCCGCACCGGACCACTGAGCCGGCTCTCGGCGTTGCCATGGCGAATGGCCTCGGCCACTTCCGGAAACACTTTGCCGGCGGCGGCCATGCAGGCATCCACGTGGCGATCTTCGTGAGCCAGGCTG
>CAMAVF010000391.1 GCA_945861445.1 Planctomicrobium piriforme
CACGGAGAAAGCCTGCTGCAACTTCGGGCCGATTCCCTGAGCGACTCGGAGCCCCTCGTCGAATTCTGGACCCACTGGAGAGCCGGCCAATCCGGTTCCAATTGCTACCGGACTGCCGCCGTCTGAGAGACATTCCGGGGAATGCACCCAACACAGGGATTTGAATGTCGAACGACGGAATCCGAATCCATGACGAAAGACCGGGCCCAAATGACTATCGGAGGGAGACGAAGAGCTTTTTTGCCACGGATTGACACGGATTTAACACGGATAAATACAGGGTGAAATCCATGTCAACCCTCTTATCTCTTAGCGACAACGGATTGGATAGATCTCGGAAATACCTTCCGCACAGGATGACTTTATCCGTGTTCGATCTGTGTCAATCTGTGGCGAAAAAACTCCTCATCTGTCTTCACCCGCAGGACGGATGATGCCTTTATCAAGAGCGAAGTTGATGGGACTGATGGGAATCATGAATAGAAGTACGTTGATACCGTCGGAAAGACTCCTGATGGCCCAATTCGTTATTGCCCGTTGAGAGATTTCAGCAGTAACTGGGCCTCGATGCGCAGCTTGGGTTCTCGATAAGTTTGGCTCATCGGGTCCAGGATCTTGATCAACGTCGTCCGCTGGGCGGCGGACAGCTTCGATTTGACTTTGTCGAGGGCTGCCAGGGAGTTCTTGATCTGGGAAAACTGGGTGAATTCTTCTGGCGATCCAATCGGGGCCGGCTTCGCTGTGGCATCTTGGAGAACTTGAACGAACACGTCAAACCCCGCCGTCGAATCCTGTCGTGCCAAGCCGATTGCGGCATTCACACGGGTACTCAAGTCCGAATCGACCAGTAATACCTGCAGTTTTTGCTCCGAAACCTCACCCGGTAACAGTCCGAGCACAAACGTCGCCAGTTGCCGGACCAGCGGTGCCGGGTCCCCCGCCGCTTCGAGGACGGCTGGCTGGATTAAGTCCAGGTTGAGCGGTTTTTTCTCTTCCAGTGCTCGGCCCGCGAGGACGGCAATCGACCCCAACGCATTTTTTCGCACTTCCAGATCGTGATCAGCATGGATGGCCAGAGACAACGCCGGCAACACGATCTCGGGATGATGAAACAACCCCAACGTGCGCGACAGAATAGCCTGCTGCTTGATGGTCGCTTCGTTCGCGGCCGACGTCTTCAATTCCTTCTTTAAGTAGTCCGCCAGTTGTTGCGCGATCTCGGGATTATCACGCAGTTTCGGACCGGGCAGGGTCGAGTTCTGTTCGGCCGCCAACTGCTGTCCGAGTCCAAAAATTCCGCGCGAACGGATGTGATCCTGCGGGCTTTGGATGTCATTGACGAGCGATCGCCAGTCTTGCTCGACACTGGCCATGCGCGAGATCAGTAGCCAGACGACGACAATCGCCATCACAATCAATCCGGGGACCAGAAAGAGCTGGGCGATGAAGCCGGCCGAAGGGGGTTGAACCGGCGGCAATTCTTCAGGCAATCGGGCAAAATCAGATTCAGGTGCGTCGGTGGACATGTTGTTTTGAGCGGATCCGTAGTCAGGTATTTTTCTATTTCTAGTCGGTCTGGCGAGGAATCGCGTCCTCAATAACGTGTTTGAAAAGGGAGAACTCTGGAGGGCGAGGCTCCTGCCGAGCCTAGTACGACCGCAGGTCGGCGTCCGCCGGAGGCAACGATGGACGCCTCCGGCGGACGCCGAGCTGAAGCTCGTGTTAGGCTCCGCAGGAGCGTCGCCCTCCCTTCTTAAACATGTTCTCAGGAGAGGATTCTAGTCTCTCGAACGAGCGAAGTGGTAGGATCACTCCCCTGAGTCCCATTCGTCTCATCAGTCCCATGTGTCCCATTAGTCCCATCCCCACGCAATGACAACTGGATATCAGTCCGAATGAGATTGTTGTAAGTCACTGCTGTGTTATGTCTTACGGAATTTATTCCGGGCGTTTCAGCAACGCCTGATAATCCTCAGGCGTGTCCAGATCAACCAGAACACCCGAATCAGTAACGGGCACTTCGCGAATGGAATTGGCGTTCTGTCGAACAAGCCAGTTGAGACCGCAGTCGGCCGGAATAGCCGCGACTTCACGAGAAAAATCGCAGGAAAACAGGGTCGGATGCCCTCGTTGACCGTCGAAGGTCGGGATCAGAATCTGGCGGACCTCGGGTTGCCAGGCCCTCTGCAACGCGGTGACCGTGGTTCGTGACACAATCGGATGATCGGCCGGGACCAACAGCCAGCCACCATCGGTCGGATTCGCGAGATCTTTCGCCGCGATGTTCAAGCCGTATTCCACGCTGCTGCGCATATCGGGAGGATCCGTCGGAGGTTGAAGCGGGACGGCATTCGCGGCGACAACTGCGGAGTAGAGCGCCTCATCATCTGACCGGAGCACAACAAAAACCCGAGGGATGCCCGCCGCACGCAACTCGCCCACCAGATGCGCAATGACGGTCGTGCCGCGCCAGGGAAGGAGCAATTTGGGCTGTCCCATGCGACGGCTATGACCTGCGGCGGGGATGATAGCGAAGAATGAAGGTGTTGGCATAGTGCCTGGCGACGTTTCTGTGACTGTCCGCCACTGGGCTTGTCCCAGTGGTTCCCGCGCTTCTGCACTACCCGCAAACTTCCAGCCAATTGTAGTGCAAAAGCGCGGGAACCACCCCCGCAAGGGGGGTGGCGTATTTTCGATGTGCTTCATTCTGCTAAAGTATGACTGAATCCGGTATATTCCGCTTTCGATACGGTTTCTGGTTGCTCGGGGTCGGGGCCACGGTTTTTCGAGATTGGCCATTGTCAGTCTCTATTGCAAATCGGCGTCTTCCCCGTCCAATTTCGAAAACTCGTACCCCCGACCCTGCGCTGTTTCACCTTTGAAAGGTCTCCATGAATACCCCCAGTTCCGCTCTAGGCGTCTATTGGGACTTGAATGATATCTACAAGGGGCTCGACGATCCGCAGATCGAGGCCGATTTGCAGGCTTGTCAGACTGGCAGCGAGCGTTTTTCCACGACCTACCGCGGCCTGTTCGCAAAACAACCGTCGGCGGAACTCATCCGTACCGCCCTGGCAGAACTCGAAAATCTCTATCAGAAGCTCTCTCAACTGGGCGCTTACGCCGGTCTGAGGACGGCCGTCGAAAACCTCAATATCGGCTGCCGACAGTTGGAAGACAAGATCGATCAGGCGTCGGTCGACATCCAAAACCGCCTGACGTTCTTCGACCTGGAATGGCTGGAAGTGCCCGAAGCCGAGGCGCTCAAACTCGCCGATGCCCCCGAACTGCAGAATTATCGGCACTACCTGATTTCCAGTCGCCGTTACAAGCCGCATACGCTCGGCGAGAAGGAAGAGGTGCTCCTTAATCAGAAGTCACTGACCGCGCGTGGTGCCTGGGTGAATCTGTTTGATGAGTTCCTCGCGTCGCTGGAATATCGCCTCGATTACAACGGCGAAACACAGACGCTGACTCAGCCGGCTCTGCTCGCGCTGTCGTATCAGCCAGACCGGAATTTGCGTAAGGCGGCCCAGGAGTGTCTCTATACGGAATTGTCCCAGCATGAGCTCGTCCTGACGAACGTCTACAACGCCATCACTCAGGACCACAGTCTGAACGATCAGATCCGGCATTACGGCAATCCGATCGAAAGCCGGCATCTGGCGAATGAGATTTCGCCGCTGGTGGTCGAACGGATGCAGGCGGTGACGGAAGCCAACTACGACATTGCCCATCGCTATTACCGGTTGAAGGCGCGGCTGCTGGGTCTCGACAAGCTGGCGACTTACGATCAATACGCGCCAGTGGCGACCAACCTGCCCAGTTGCACCTACGAAAACGGTCGCGACATGGTGCTGGCGGCGTTCGGCAAATTCGATCCGTCGATGCAGGGAATTGCCAGCAAGTTTTTTGAACACAACTGGATCGATGCCGAAGTGCGTCCCGGCAAACGCGGCGGGGCCTTCAGTGCCAGCATCGTCCCGACAATCCACCCCTATGTCATGCTCAATTGGACCGACAAGCTGCGTGACGTCAACACGATGGCCCACGAACTGGGACACGGCATCCATCAATACTTGTCACGCGAGCAGACGTACCTCAATTTCCATCATCCCCTGCCGGTCGCTGAAACCGCCAGCGTGTTCGGTGAGTTTCTGACCTTCGACTATTTGATGGCGACGGAAAAGGATTCGGAAGTCCGCCTGGGCTTGCTCTGCAGCAAGATTGAGGACGCCTTCGCGACCGTCTTCCGACAGAACGTCCTCACCCGGTTCGAGCAGACCGCGCATGCGGGCCGCCGCGAACAAAAGTTGGCGAGTTCCGACCTGTGCGATTACTGGTGGCAGGCTAATCACGCGTTGTACGGTGACGCCGTCGACATGCTCGAACTGTACCGCTGGGGTTGGTCGTACATTCCGCACTTCATTCACACTCCGTTCTATTGCTACGCGTATGTGTTCGGGGAACTGCTGGTGTTGTCGCTCTATCGGATGTATCAGGAAGAGGGTTCGGCCTTCACGCCACGTTATTTGGAACTGCTGCGTTCGGGCAGCAAGTGGGCTCCAGCCGAATTGTTGCAGCGAGTCGGAGCCGATATCAACGACGAACACTTCTGGCAAAAAGGTTTTGAAGTCTTGCGTGATCTGGTAAATCAAGCGGAAGAATTGGCAAAGAAACTCGGGCGTTAAGTATCGTAGCCCGACTCACCAGAGTCGGGTGATCGGTGTTTTGGAACTTGGCATTTCGATCCACAGATTTCGCAGATGACGCAGAGAAGAAGAGGATTTTTCCCCATCTGCGTCATCTGCGAAATCTGTGGATAAATCCTCGCTGAAAAACGGTAGATTCAATGTCTCATGCAATTCGATTCCCCGGATCGAATCGGACGCGAGAGCGTTCCGGCTGATGGCGCCGAGTGAAACTTTACCATGCCTGAAGAGACCACCCCAGCTGCCGCAAGCGACTCCATCCGCGAAGTCCAGTTCGAACACAGCCAGAGTCTCCCCGCGCTCCTCGATCAATTGCAAATCTCGTTGCTCGTCTCAACCTATCAGGCGGGCAAGCTGATCTCGATTGGGGCTCGTGACGGACGACTGGCCCTGTCGTTTCACAATTTCGACCATTGCATGGGAATCGGTGTCGGGCCAGGCCGCCTGGCGATCAGCGGCGGAGATCAGATCTGGTCGCTGCGCAGCATGCCGGATTTGGTCTCGAAGCTGGAGCCGGCTGGGCACTTCGACGGTTGCTACCTCAGCCGCTCTTCGGTGTTTACCGGACCGATTGACACTCATGAACTCGCCTGGGCGGACGACGAACTGTGGGTGGTCAATACACTCTTCTCGTGCCTGTGTACTGTGCATGACGACTTCAACTTCGTCGCCCGCTGGATGCCTCCGTTTGTCTCGGCTTTGGCCCCCGAAGACCGTTGCCATTTGAATGGCATGGCCTGGGATGCGGGTCGGCCGAAATTCGTGACGGCGATGTCTGAAACGGGTACCAAAGAGGGCTGGCGACCGGATAAAGTCCACGGCGGTTGCGTCCTGGAAGTTCCCTCCGGTCGCGTCGTCGCTCGCGGCTTCGCGATGCCTCATTCTCCGCGCTGGCATCAAGGGCATCTATGGCTGCTAGATTCTGGCTGCGGACAGTTTCTCCGCGTGGACCCGGTGACCGGTCAGAAGGACATTGTCGGCGATTTGCCCGGCTACACGCGTGGCCTCGCCTTTCACGGGAACTACGCCTTCGTCGGGCTCTCGAAAATCCGCGAGACCAGCACCTTTGGCGGAGTGCCCCTGGCGGCCCGCCGCGAGTCATTAAAGTGTGGCCTCGCCGTCATCGACATGACCAATCGCCAGTGCGTGGCGACCTTGGAATTCAGGTCGGGCGTGACCGAGGTCTTCGACCTGCAAGTGTTGCCGGGAACGACATGCCCGGCGATCCACGGTCCCCACGCCGAGGCTGACGGCCAGACCCCGGTGTGGGCGGTGCCGTCGCCGAAGCCGGTATGGGAGTGAGATCGGGGTCAGGCGTGCGATTTTTCGAAATTGGCCGGTGGGTGGTTGAATTGCAACTAATAAACTCTAACAAAACCTCTGCGTCAGTTCAGAACCGCGTGAAATATCGCGGTCCAGAACTTCCCACAACCGGTTTTGTTAGGGCCTCTAAGTCGTCACGGCGGCCAATTTCGAAAAATCGCACGCCCGAACCTTCTGCCATCAGCTTTTCGCCAATTCTCGCAGCACCTTGTGCAGGATCCCGCCGTGTCGGTAATACTCGACTTCCACTGGCGTGTCGATCCGGCACTTGGTCTGGAAGACGACTTGCTTGCCATCTTCCCGCGTCGCCGTGACCGTCAATTCCTGCAGCGGCTGGACCTTGTCGTCGATCTCTACGCGGAATGTTTCCGTCCCATCCAGGCCCAGTGATTCGCGTGACTGGCCGGGTAAGAATTCCAGCGGCAAGACACCCATCCCTACCAGATTCGAACGATGAATGCGCTCGAATGACGTCGCAATCACCGCTCGCACGCCCAGCAGATACGTTCCCTTGGCGGCCCAGTCGCGAGACGATCCCGTGCCGTATTCCGCACCCGCCAGGACGACCAGCGGCGTCGCATTGGCCTTGTATTTCGCAGCCGCTTCGTAAATCGACAACTGCTCGCCGGTCGTCAGGTACTTGGTGACGCACCCTTCGGTTCCCGGGCAGAGCAAATTCTTCAAGCGGATATTGGCAAACGTGCCGCGCGTCA
>CAMAVF010000392.1 GCA_945861445.1 Planctomicrobium piriforme
ATGTTTTCCATGTTTTCACACTTCCTCACACTGAACGAAAAGGATAATTCGTCCGCGACATCTCCAGCCGGTTGGCTACGCGATACCGAGTGGCTGCGCAGACCGCCAGACAGTTGAATTCAACAAAATCAAGCCATCCTCCCAGCACGGCAAGCGTGCTGGGCATCCCGTTCAAAGCCGCCAGATCCGATTGAAACCGCACCCCGCCCCAGGGATTTCAATCAGATTCGAAAGCACCCGCGTCAACAGTCACTTCACTCGACCAGCAGCACGATTTGAGCAAGAAAATCGCACGTCGCAAAAAACAATTCAGAACGAGGCAACTGCACGCTACCAGCCTGTTGAAAAAGGTGTCTGGAACTCTCCGAACGTCGAAAAACCGCTCGAATCCGTGTGATTGGCAAAGTTCCAGACACCTTTTTCAACAGGCTGCTACGGGATCCGAAGTACTCCCTTGAAATTCTTGTTTTTGGTGATCGCAGAGATCGCGATTGGCCCACTTGCTGATTCAACACCGCATTGGCTGGCAAGGTTTCGCGAAAAAACTCAAAGACGAAAAAAAGGCGACCGCCACGACCTGCGTCGCGACCATCGCCTTCAGTAATCGATTGGATTTTCGCCGTCTGCAGCGTTACTTCTTGACTTCTTTCGTTTCGACCTTGTCAGCGGGCTTCGCATCGGCCTGCTTTTTCACATCGACGACTGCGGCGCCAACCACCTTCGCAGCCTTCTCCGAGACCTTGTTGGCCAGCAGTCCGCTGGGATCACAGCCGGCGGCGATCGACGAAATCTTGCCACCCTTGGAGATCAAGAAATTGGTGGGCATCGCGGTGGTCTGGAAGACCTTCCAACTGTCACCCTTCGAGTCGACCGCATAGAGCATCCCGAGCTTCTTGTCGACGGCATACTTGGCGATCTTGGTATCGGGTTCCTTGAAGATCAGCAGGCTGGTGAGCCCCTGGTCCTTGTAGGCCGCATCGATCTCTTTGAAGTAGGCCAATTCCTTATCGCAGCCCGAGCAACCGCACGTCAGTCGTACCAGGACGGGACCCTTCTTCGTCAGTTCGGCCAAGTCAATGACCTTTCCGGCGGCGTCCTTGATCTTAAATTCAGGAGCCTGGTCGCCCACGGCGAATTTTTTCTCCACCTTGGCGGCAGGTACTGGATCCGCGGCAAACGCCGGAACAATACACGCCAACAGAAGCATGGCCGAGGCAACAGTACGCAACATATTCGGACTCCTGGAAAGTAATGAGTAACCGCTACTGAACGGATCATAAATCGTCGGCTGATCTAAATCAAGCATAAATATCGTTTGATGCGACAAATTGTCGGCAATGTTGTGAAACTCGTTGTTGACTTTTCGTCCCTGTGGTCCCACCTTTCCCTGCCACACCCGGCAGGGACTCAACGTACGCTCGCGACTACTCGACCTCAAAAGAACGCATAAGACCTTGGTCATTCATTGAATCTTCAACGCCTCATCACAATATCCTCACGGGCCAGCGCTATTCTCACGCACACTCACTAGGCCACTTCAGGCTTTTCAGTCACGGCGTAACATCGCAAACGAATTCTTCATCAAGTACGCATCAGTTTCTCATGGTCTGAGACTACGCTCTGAAACCAAGCCGACTCTGTTGCTTGCTTATTTCGCACTGTTCAAAAATCTCGCTGAGGATTGCATCGCCAATGACTTGGAAAGTCTGGAGCTCACTCGTTGCCGGCACGATGTCGGCCATCCTGGTGGTTGGATGTGATCAAGCCACGCGAACGTCGGCAATCCCGAACCAAGTGGTCGCAGCGAAACCCATCACAGATTTTACCCCGACTGCGGCTCCCCAACCGTGCAATTCGATCCGGCTCGAACCGATCGGTCAGTTCAAGCATGGCGGATTCGCGACACTGGCATCGGAAATTGCTGCTTACGACGTCGCGTCGAAGCGGTTGTTCGTTGCGAATGTTGAAAGCTGCGCGTTCGATATTCTGGACCTTTCGAATCCGGCCGCTCCGAGCTTGGTGGGGCGTGTCAGCGCGAAGCAACATGGCGATAAGCCGACGTCTGTGACCGCTCGCCATGGGATGATTGCCATGAGCGTCGTCCCGCAGTCGAAACGGAATACCGGTCGCGTCTTGTTTGTTGACTCCGTTGGTGCCGTGCTCAAGGTACTCGAAGTAGGGCACGAGCCCGATATGCTCACATTCAGCCCCGACGGCCATTGGCTGTTAGTTGCCAATGAGGGTGAACCAGACCCCAGCTACGAGTTCGACCCAGAAGGGACTGTCAGCCTGATCGATGTGTCCCTGGGCATCAACAATTTGACTCAGCAACAGGTCACGACGCTTGATTTCCACGCGTTCGCGGATCGTACGAAGCTCGACTCTTCGATCCGCATCTTCGGCAAGAACGCAACCGTCGAACAAGATCTGGAACCTGAATACATCGCCGTCTCGAAGGACTCACAGACGGCATGGGTCGTTTGCCAGGAAAATAATGCACTGGCAGTGATCGACTTGCCACAACGCCGGATCACAAAGCTAGCCGGCCTGGGCTTCAAGAATCACAGCCTTGCAAGACAAGGATTGGATGCCAGCGATCAGGATCACCAGATTCGCATTCGTCAGTGGCCGCTGAAGGGGATGTATCAGCCCGATGCCATCCAGACGTACGTCGTGGATGGAACACACTATCTGGTTACCGCCAATGAAGGGGATGGTCGAAACTACCCCGGGTTTTCCGAAGAGGCGCGGGTCGCTGAACTGAAGCTCGATCCGCAGGTGTTTCCGGACGCGGTCACATTGCAGAATCATCACAACTTGGGACGGCTGCGTACTACCAAATTTCTGGGAGATGGCGATGGTAACGGGTTACACGAAGAGATCTATGCGTACGGCGCGCGATCTTTTTCCATCTGGACGGCCGATGGACAACAGGTCTTCGACAGTGGAGACCAGTTCGAACGGATCATCGCCGAACGCTACCCGCTGAATTTCAATGCAGACAATACTGAAAATCCGATCGACAGCCGCAGCGACAAGAAGGGACCGGAACCCGAGGGAGTGGCGCTCGGTGAGATTGCCGGCCGGATGTACGCGTTCATAGGAATCGAGCGAATGGGCGGCGTCATGGTCTATGACGTCAGCCAACCTCGCGCTCCTCGCTTCAATTCCTATGTCAATACTCGTCAAGCCGGCGGATCTCACACGCCGGCAGAACTCGGGGACTTGGGGCCCGAGGGGTTGCTGTTCATTTCGCAGCAAGACAGCCCAGCGGGCGTCCCGCTGCTCGTCGTCTGTAATGAGATCAGCGGCACGACTCGGATTTTCCGCATTGACGCACATGAACACAGAATGGTTACAAAGGGTTCGAACTGAAGTGGCAGTTCATCGCCGTCCAGTGGAAGGAAATTGGGTGACAGCGTAAAGCAAACCCAATTCATGACGATCTGGTCGTGGCTAACAATAGACAGCGCAGTCAATATTACCGTTCATTCATTGATAAAAATTTAATGATGTATAAAGACAATCTTTATTGATATCCACTACGGTGGATTCCGACACAAGCAACAGAGGAGTAGCAAAGATGAAAGATAGACCGGAGTATTGTGAGGGCTTCGATGACAGTCGTTCCGTGTCGAACGGTCGTCAAAAGTGTTTAGTTACATGCTGTTTCATTTGGATGTTGTGTATTGGTTGTGGTTCGTCGAATGAGCGCGGCTATATCCAGCACGGAGAAGACCTCTATCCGGTTACCGGTCAAATCCTGTTCGAAGGCAGACCTGCGAGCAATGCAACCGTTATATTGCACCGTACCGAAGTTGCGCCACCCACCGAAACTGAATCGGATGAAGAAGTCGCGTCACTGAATCCCCGCGGTACGTGCGATAGAGCGGGAAACTTTCAACTCCACACCTACGCCGCTGGCGACGGTGCGCCGGCCGGTGATTTCATTGTCACCGTTTCCTGGCAGGATCCCGAAAACCGTGGGCGAGAAGAGAACTATCCCGAATTGCTTCCTAAGCGATATTTGCTCCCCCAAAGCTCGGGTTTGAAGGCTCACATTGACAGCGGTGAAACTGTGCTCCCGCCGTTTGTTTTAAAGCGCTAACCGCCTCGGCACATTCATAGTGTGACCCCAGATCGATCTCTGACTGAGATCGTAAAGTTTCTTACCATTTTCGAAGGAGTATCATGTTGCACCGACCTCGTCCCAGAGCACGCGGCTTTACACTGATTGAACTGTTGGTAGTAATTGCGATCATCGCCGTCCTTATCTCCCTGCTACTCCCTGCCGTGCAACAAGCACGTGAGGCGGCTCGCCGCTCTCAATGCAAAAACAACATGAAGCAGATGGGTTTGGCATTACACAACTATGAAAGTTCGCATTCGTCCTTTCCGCCCAGTCGCTTTGATCCCAAGACGTGCATCGGAACTCCGTATGCTCCCGGAACTGGTGACTGTCCTGCAGGTACGCCCGATATGACGACGTCTTATATTTCATGGACCGTCATGGTGCTGCCTTACATGGATCAAGCCCCTTTGTACAACACGTACAATCCGAATCAACCGTGGTGGGATATCTCAAATTTGCCGGTGGTCAGCAAGCCGATGGCCGTCTTTACGTGTCCTTCGACCCCTTCGATTTCCCGATTTGATCCGGCGTGGGGACCTGCCGCAGCCGGTTACTCGCCAGGCTCGGCCGCAGGCGACTATGGTTCGATGAATGAAATCAAGAAGGCTTACTATACGGGCAATGGTTTGACGGATCTTTCGGGAACTGCCCAGGTTCAGGGCGTGCTTGCCAAGCCGCCTTACACGGCAAAGGTTCGCGACGTGGCGGATGGTACCTCGAATACGATCATGGTGGTCGAGAGCGCAGGGAAACCTGAACCTTGGGTGTTCGCGAAGGTCATGACCGCTGCCGGATATACCGGATCGGACTCCAAAGCGAAGGCCAAGATCACGCAGATTGGTGGCGTCAACTGGAACCATGATGGTACGGGCTGGGCTGATCCCGATGCAGGTCTGAGTCTCGATGGAACGACGCGATCCGCCACAGATTCAAGTGGTTTTACCATCGGCGGACGAACAATGGTGAACGGGACCAATGTCAGCGAAGTCTACAGTTTCCACGTGGGCGGGGCTCATGTCTGCATGGCTGACGGTTCCGTGCGGTTTATTTCGGAAAACGTGAGCTATGTCACTTTTGGCGCCTTATGCACAAGGGCAGGTGGCGAAATTGTCGGTGAATTCTAACCGTTACGACAATTGTTATTGAGCAAACGCTTATCTCGAGAGCCTCTACACGCGTGGAAGCTCTTGCAACACGCGAGCCGTCGAAGCTGCCGCGTAACGATATGCTCCGGTGGCTTGCTTTTACGAAAGTCGTACCAAGACGGGGCCGTACTTCGTCAGTTCGGTGAAGTCGATGACCCATCCGGCGGCGTCCTTGATCTTGAATTCAAGAGCCTGATCGCCCACAGCAATATTTTTCTTCACCTTGGCGGCAAGTCCTGGATTGGCGGCAAACGCCGGAACAATAAAGTCTCCCCGCAAGCTACAACACCCAGACAACTCTGCAGGCTGAACTCGAAAGCGGATCGAGTGAGAAGTTGGACTTCGAATTAAAGGCATCGGGGAGCTAACGACGCCCAATCACTGGAGTCGGTGAGTTCTATCAAGCGGATGGTGCCGGCGGCAGGCGATTTTTTGAAGTCCCTGCCGCCGCTGGCCGATGACAAACTATTGGCGCGGACAAGAATGGCACGCGGCCAGCGCCGTCTTCCAACTTGTCAACTTCTCGGAACTCGAGACACCGCCCAATAGATGTTGTCCCATGATCCAATTGGCCAGAAAGACGCAAGACCTGATCCAGGACTTGTGTCGCCAATTTGGTGAGACGACTGGCTGGCCGCTGCGATTTTTTGCCGCCGGACCGGAATCCACCGAGGCGCTGAAAGCCCGCTTCGAGGAACAGGGCCTGCATGCCAGCTATCATTACGTGGATGATGGCGAAATCCATGTGGGCCTGCTGGTTCTGGAGTTTCCGGCAGATCAACCCGTCGAGAGCTACGTCGAGCCCGTCCGGGCGCTGGCCGAGCAGATCGGGCAGTTGCTGAGTCAATTGGCTCAGATGGAACAGGCCCTGGCCACCCGCACGGCCGCAGTGGAAACTCTTTCCGGATTGGGCCAGTCCCCGCAATCGGAACAGAGTCTGGGCGATAATCTCAACGATCTCCTCGCCGCAGCAGTCCGATTGACAGGTTACCATTCGGCTGGCTTCTTCCTATTAAACCCGGCCACGAACCGATTGAAGCTCAGGGCCGCCTATGGTTTGGATGCCCGCAGTCTGCCTTCGACCAATCGTGAAGTGAGCTCCAGCCGACCCGATCTGGAAGCCTTGTCGCGGGGATTTGCGTTTGTCAACCGGCAATCCGAGTTGGATGACCGCTGGTTGTCGCGCGAAGCCCGTTGTGGTTTGTGTGCCGTGGTGCAGTCGTCGCTGGTCCCGATTGGGACCCTGTGGGTCTATGACCGTCGCGAGCATGCTTCTTACGAGCCGCAGATTGAATCCCTGCGCGTGGTGGCAGGACATATTGCGATGCTGCTGGAGCGCGTCGTCCTGTTGCGTGAAAGTGAAGCTCAGCGGCGAATCCAGAAGGAGTTGCGGGCCGTTTCGGATCCGGAAAGCGGTCTGCGGCGTCCCTATCTGTCGGCGAACTGCGGCTTTGACGCCGTTTA
>CAMAVF010000393.1 GCA_945861445.1 Planctomicrobium piriforme
GTATAGTCTGATCACCGCCCATGCCACGGCCTGTCAATCCTTAAGAAGGTGACACCATCAACCGGAGAGCCGGATGCAGGAAATCTGCACGTCCGGTTCGGAGGGAGGGGGGACCGAAACCAATCGGTCCTCCCTACCCCTATTTGTCGTGCGTCCCTGGCGGGACGAAGGCCGTAACCTACGTCACTGCTGCAATTTGCTGTTGGATGCGACGCCACGGATGGCCCTCGGACCCGGTCACCCGCTTGACCATTGGGCGGTTTTTGCCCATGCTGGGGGCTTAATCCCATGTTTTCATCCGACACGGCAGTAGCGGTTCAGTCATTCTTTGACCTGACGAGTCTTCTGGTGTGTCGCCCCCAGCGCGTGAAAGCCAGTTGCTCATGGCCGAACAAAAAGGTCCGTCCGACAACTCCGCACCCTATCCCGGTTCCAAATCGATGCCCCAGTGGAGCGTCGGCGAACTGATCGATGCCCCCCGTTTTGAATGGGGCAAGCTGTTTACCTATCTCGGGCCGGGGTTGTTGATGGGTGGGGCGGCCATCGGTGGTGGCGAGTGGCTGACCGGTCCGACGATCACCGCCAAGTTCGGCGGCGGATTGATGTGGCTGGCGACCCTGAGCATCCTGGGCCAGGTGATCTACAACCTGGAGATCAGCCGCTACGCGTTGTACACGGGCGAACCGATCTTCACCGGGAAATTCCGCACGTTGCCCGGACCGCGCTTCTGGTTGTGCGTCTATCTGCTGTTGGACATTGGTGCGATTTTCCCGTACCTCGCCGCGAGTGCCGCGACGCCTTGTGCCGCGCTGTATTTGCAACGCATCCCGAATCCCAGCCAGTTTCCAGGCGATCAAGCGCTGTTGCTGAATCTGTCCTATTTCATCTTTCTGATGTGCTTCATCCCGCTGATCTTCGGGGGCAAGATTTACAATGCCCTGAAGTTCATGATGACCGTCAAGATTGTCGTCGTGATGGGATTTCTGCTGGTGCTGGCATTTTGCTATTCCAGCTTGAGTACCTGGATCGAAATCGGCACCGGATTCTTCAAAGTCGGCAATGTCCCCATCAAGCGGGCCGAGGACTTTAACCACAATCACGTGATCGATGCGGGTGAAGACTGGGACAAGGACGGGCATCTCGATCAAGTCGAACCTGAAATCAACCGCGAGCCCATTCTGGACAGCGACGGCGACGGAAAAAATGACTCGTGGCCTGATTTTACCGGCGACGGCAAGCCCGAGCGATTTGTCAAAGTTCCGCGCCGCGACAAGGGAGGCAAAGATATCACTCGCTGGTGGCCCGATCTGGACCACAATGGTAAGCCAGACAGTACCATCACGGTGGACGCGGACTGCGACGGCACGCCGGAGAAAGAAATCGCGATCGATTTCGAATCCGAAAAACCAGGCAAGTTCATCGATTTCGATGGGGACAAAACGTGTGATGGCGACAACCTGGAAAATGTCTTCCAATCGCTGGCGAAGGGCCAATTTCCGCTGATCGATCTGGCCATGATCGGATTCCTGTCAGCACTCGTCGGCATTTCGGGGCAGGGTGGTCTGTCCAACACGCCGATCAGCAATTACACCCGCGACCAGGGTTGGGGCATGGGACATCACGTCGGGGCCATTCCCAGCGTGGTGGGTGGGCATAATCTGCAGTTATCACACGAAGGAACGGTGTTCCTGGTCACTGCGGAATCGCTGCCACGGTGGAAGCGGTGGTATCGGCACATTGTCCGGGATCAACTGACGCTGTGGGCTCCGGCGTGCTTCTTTGGTGTCGCGCTCCCGAGCATGCTGTCGGTCCTCTTCCTCAAACGTGGTTACCAGACCGAAAATGAATATCAAACCGCCTGCATGACGGCCGACGGTGTCTACGCCTACGCTGGCGGACAACTCGGATTGATCTTCTGGGCCATGACGCTGATTTGCGGCTGCCTGGTGTTGATTCCCACGATGGCCAGTACGATCGACGGATTTGTCCGCCGCTGGGTGGATGTGTTCTGGACGAGCAGTGCGATCCTGCGACGCATGGAAAGCCATGCCATCCGGTATGTGTACTTCGCCGTGTTGGCGGTGTACGGTATTTTCGGAGTCGTGCTGCTGGGGCTTGCCAAACCGACGGCGTTGCTGCTGATTGCCACGTCGATTTACAACTTTGCGCTCGGCTTCAGTTGCTGGCATACCTTGTGGCTGAATCACGTTTTGTTGCCCAAGGCATTGCGACCGGGCTGGTTTATGAAGATCAGCCTGCTGTGTACGGGCATCTTCTTCTGGATGGTCGGCACGCTGGCCGTGCTGGCCGAGTTGAAGAAGGCGGGGTTTCTGTAGGACACGGCGACTATCTTGGCTCATATCCCAGGTTGGGAGACAGCCAGCGTTCGACTTCCTCAATCGGCCAGCCCTTGCGCTGGGCGTATGATTCAATCTGGTCTTTCATCATCAGGTCGACGCTGAAATACCTCGCGGCGGGATGAGCAAAGTACAGGCCCGACACGGCTGCCGCCGGGTACATGGCATAGTTTTCCGTCAGTTGCAGGCTGGTATTCTCTTCGGCCTGCAACAGATCAAATAGAGTCCGCTTTTCCGTGTGGTCCGGACACGCGGGATAGCCGGCCGCGGGCCGAATGCCGCGATATTTCTCGGCAATCATGTCGTCGGTGGACAGTCCCTCAGCCAGGCCATAGCCCCATTCGTCGCGGACTTGCTTGTGCAGAGCTTCGGCAAACGCTTCGGCCAGGCGGTCCGCCAATGACTGGGCGAGGTTCAACTGGTAGTCGTCATTCTCGCGTTTGAAGTGGGCAACAACATCTTCCATGCCGACACCGGTGGTGACGGCAAACGCGCCGATGTAGTCCATCCGTCCCGATTCTGCCGGCGCGATGTAGTCGGCCAGAGACCGGTAATCCGACTGCCCCACGCGTTCCCACTGCTGACGCAGGAAATGGAATTTGGCAATGATCGTTCGCTTGTCATACGGCAGATGAGCACTCTCGGGCGCATAGACTTCGACATCGTCTCCCACAGAATTCGCTGGCCACAAGCCGTAGACTCCACGGGCCCGCAACCACTTCTTGCGGATGATGTCCTGCAGCAATTCCTGGCCTTCATCAAAAAGCTTTTTCGCCACTTCACCGCAGTTGGGATCTTGAAAGATGGCCGGATACTTCCCCTTCAATTCCCACGACATGAAGAACGGCGACCAGTCAATGAACGGCACCAGTTTTTCCAGCGGGTAGTCGTCCAGGACTTTGATCCCCAGGGAGGCCGGCGTGTCGATCTGCAGGTGAGTCCAATCGGTGTGGAATCGATGCTGAAATGCCTGGGCATACGGCACGAGTTTTTGAGCCTGGCGTTGGGAAAACCGCAGTCGATCGCGTTCCTGCTGCCGCCGGTTTTCGGTATCGAAAGCCGTGCTGCGAGTCGGGTCCATCAACTGGTTGACGACCGGCACGCTCTTGGATGCATCCAAGACGTGAACGATCGGTCCGTGATATTGCTGAGCAATCTTGACGGCCGTGTGCCGTGCGGAAGTCGTTGCGCCGCCAATCAGCAACGGGATCTCGAACTTCTGCCGTTCCATTTCGCGAGCCACGTGGACCATTTCATCGAGCGACGGCGTGATCAGCCCGCTGAGGCCGATGAGGTCCGCGTTCTCGGCGCGTGCCGTATCGAGGATCTTGTCGCAGGGGACCATGACCCCCAGATCGATGATTTCATAGTTATTGCAGGCCAACACGACGCCAACGATGTTCTTGCCAATATCGTGGACGTCCCCTTTGACAGTGGCGAGCACAATCTTGCCGCGGGCCTGCTGGACTTGTCCGGTCCGTGCCTTTTCTGCCTCCATGAAGGGCAACAGATAGGCCACGGACTTCTTCATCACACGCGCGCTTTTCACGACCTGCGGCAGGAACATCTTCCCTGCTCCAAACAAGTCGCCGACGACATCCATGCCGGCCATCAGCGGGCCCTGGATGACCTCCAGCGGAGCCGGATATTTCAGCCGGGCTTCCTCGGTATCTTCAATAATGAAGTCGGTGACACCCTTGACGAGGGCATGCGACAGCCGGCTTTCCACAGACCCCAATCGCCATTCTTCGACGGCGTCGGGAGTCGACTTGTCTGCCTTGGATTTGATCGTGTCGGCATGTGCAATCAGCCGTTCCGTCGCATCGGGGCGGCGATTCAGCACCACATCTTCGACATATTCCAGCAACTGCTTGTCGATCTCGTCATAGACCGCCAGTTGACCGGCATTGACGATGCCCATGTCGAGACCCGCGCGGACCGCGTGGTACAGAAACACGGCATTGATCGCTTCGCGAACGACTTCATTGCCGCGGAACGAGAAGCTGACGTTGCTGACACCGCCTGAAGTCTTCGCTCCGGGGCAGACAACCTTCAATTTCTTGACGGCTTCGAAGAACTCGACGGCGTAGTTCGAGTGCTCCTCCATGCCGGTGCCGATGGTCAGGATATTCGTGTCGAAGATGATGTCTTCGGGGGGGAATCCCACCTCTTCGGTCAGCAGCTTGAACGCGCGCTGACAGATCGCGACCTTGTGGTCGGCGGTCACGGCCTGGCCCTGTTCATCGAAGGCCATGACGATCACGGCGGCGCCGTACTTCCGGACCAGGCGGGCCTGTTCGAGGAATTTTTCTTCGCCTTCCTTCAGGCTGATCGAATTGACGACCCCCTTCCCGTCGAGACACTTCAGACCGGCTTCGATGACGCTGAACTTCGAGCTGTCAACCATCACCGGAACGCGGCTGACATCCGGTTCGTCCTGAATCAAATTCAGGAAGCGCGTCATGGCTTTCTCGCTGTCGAGCAAGCCTTCGTCCATGTTGACGTCGATCATGTTCGCGCCGTTTTCGACTTGTTGGCGCGCGATGGCGAGGGCTTCGTCGTAATTGTCTTCCTTGATCAGCCGGGCGAACTTGCGTGATCCGGTGACGTTGGTGCGTTCGCCGATCATCATGAAGTTGGACTCGGGGCGCAGTTCGAACCGTTCCTTGCCGCTGAACGCCGACCATTGCGGAATATCAGGTGAGACGCGCGGTTTCACCCCTTCCACGGCAGCCGCAATCTGGCGGATAAACTCCGGGTTCGTACCGCAGCAACCGCCGACTATGTTCAGCCAGCCATTGAGAGCAAACTCGCGCAGATTGCCGGCGACTTCTTCCGGCGTGGCATCAAATCCACCCATGCCGTCAGGCATCCCGGCGTTGGGGTAGCAACTGATCAGTCGCGGAGCGAGGTTCGCAAGCGTCTCAATGTAGGACCTCATTTGCTTGGGGCCGAGGCCGCAGTTCAACCCGATCGTCAACATCGGGAAGTGGGCCACTGACGTCCAGAACGCTTCGGCTGACTGCATCGTCAGCGTGCGGCCGCCCAGGAAGATCGTTCCGGACACCATGACGGGAACACGGTCACCCCGCTCGGCAAACACGGATTCGATCGCGAACAGGCAGGCTTTCGTATTGAGGGTATCAAACGACGTTTCGGGCAACAGCAGATCGACGCCGCCATCCAGCAGGCTACGGATCTGCTCGGAATAGGATGCGACCATTTCGTCATAGGACACCGGCCGAAAACCGGGATTTTTCGCGTTGTAGCCCAGCATGACCTTCGTCGGCCCGATACTGCCCGCCACGAACCGCGGCTTGTCAGGCGTCAGCTTCGTGAACTTGTCGGCAGCCGCCCGCGCCAATGCGGATGCGGTCAGATTGATCTCACGGGTCAGATGGGCGAGGTCCCATTCCACCAACGAGACTGGACTGGCATTGAACGTATTGGTCTCGATGATGTCCGCGCCTGCGGCCAGATACTGCTCGTGAATCTCGGTCATCATCCACGGTTGGGTCAGGACCAGCACGTCGCTCGCGTTCTTGAGGCCGGGCTCTTTCGGCAGCGACTGGAATCGATCGCCACGATACAGCTCTTCGGTCGGATCATACCGATGAATCATCGTCCCCATCGCCCCATCGATGATGAGAATTCGCTGAGTGAGTAGGTCTTGGAAGCGATCGGAGGAGGCAGATGGCATGGGGCAGATGAGCTTATCGACTGAAGGAGAAAGTGCGGGAGGCTGACGTTGGTAGGAGGGAAGAGTTTTTAGCCACGGATGGACACGGATTGAACACGGATTAGGGATGATTGATTCTCACCCCGGTAGGGGTGACAGCTATTAGCCCCGGGTTGAGCGTCAGCGACACCCGGGGTTCCAGTTACACGCTGACCTCGACCCTGGAGGGGTCGAGGTCGATCGACAATTGCCTACCTGGGGTTTTCGCTGCGCTACAACCCCAGGCTACCGGCTGTCACTCCTCCGGAGTGAAGTTTCAATTAAAAAATCCTTGCACTGAGACACTGAGTCCTGGGAGTTCGGGATGTCCATCCAGCGTTTCGTGAGTCCTCAGCATCAGCGGTACGGAATTGGGTCGATAGACGGTTAGCGTCTGAAAATCCGGATCGAGAATCCAAACCACAAGAACGCCACACTCCAGATACAAGTTAATCTTTTGGACCACGTCTTCGTGAGTGTCGGATGGTGAGAGGATTTCGACTGCTAACGTCGGTGGCCCCTCATACCAGACTTGGTTCTCAGACATGCTGGCGATAGATTCTGCGGAAAAATAGGCCGCGTCCATCCC
>CAMAVF010000394.1 GCA_945861445.1 Planctomicrobium piriforme
TACCGTGACGGGGCTCACCTCTGCCGCTAATTGCATCCGATCCGGAGTTGGCATCCTTGCCCTCCTACTAACAAACGTGCTGAAACCCAGAACGCTGCGAAGTTTACGTCGAATCAAAAAACCTTGAAAGGGATGGTTGCTGTGCAACCCGGGCGACCCTGCTTAGTAGCCTTCATCGCTCCGCGTGAAGTCAGCCGGGCGCACTATTGGCGTGATACTCTCCGCAGGTTTCAACCGTGCAAGACGCGATGGCATGAGAGATCGACTGCACGCTCGACGAGATGTGAGAACTTCACAGTCGATACCGCGCTCGGCTGACTTCACGTGGAACGTGAAGGCTACTTTGACAACTCTTTTGATAAGTGCCGAAACTCACCCTCCTGGAGTCGGAATGCCGTGTCGAGGGCCGATGTGGACAAAAAAATGGTGGGACAAAAAGATGGAATACGTTGGTGTCCGTTGTCCCTGTTTTTTTCCTGTCAGTGTCTGTTGAACGCTGACGACTCATTCGAGATCTGTATCAGAACAGGAAATGGCCTTTCATCTTTTTGTCCCACCATTTTTTTGTCTCAAATTCCACTACTTCCGTCCCCAAAAAAAGGACGAGGTGATAGAGGAATGGTGCCAGTAAACAGCGGGAATGCGTTAACCCCTATTGTTTAGGTTAAAAAGCACCAGCGGGATCGCTCGACTCTGGAGAGTCAAGCTACGGGGCGAACTTGCGAACGTCTCGGGGATGGACTAGAATTCCGCCCGATTCAACAACTGCGGGATGCAAATCGCGCACGGAATCTCAGGGGTGCTCGTCATCCTATTCCCCGATGGTGTAATCGGTAACACAACGGATTTTGGTTCCGTCATTCTACGTTCGAGTCGTAGTCGGGGAATTTACCGAAGATAATCAACATCAATCACTTACGCCTCGTCAAGCCCTGTCGCTGACGAGGCGTTTTGCTTGGTGTTACTTCAAATGCTCCCCAAGTTTGATTGGCTGAGTCCATGACGCCTGACATCTAAGGATGACTCATGCACATTTCACGTCGGGAGTTTTTCAACGGCCTTGGTGGCCTGGCGGCGACGGCTAGTCTGTCGCCGCTGTGCGCACTGGCACGCGAGGCCGCTGCGGACGGTGTCCAGTCGATTGGTTCGCGCAAGGTCCTGCTGCTGGACCGGACATTCATCGCGAAATCGGACGGGGTCCAACTGAGGTTGCATCCGCCGAAAAAGACCGGCGAACGATTGCTGGAATCGGAGCACCCTTGGGAAAGCGCGACTCTGAACTGGTTCAGCGTGCTGCAAGACGGTGACAAGTACCGCATGTGGTATGAGTGCTACGACGTCGATGGCTGGCCGACGGGTGATGACACGTCGTTGTGCTACGCCGAATCGACCGATGGCATCCGCTGGACGAAACCCAAGCTGGGTTTGGTTGCTTATCGCGGCAGCAAAGAGAATAACATCCTCTTCCGGCAAATCGGCGATGGGAAACATCGTTCTCGCGTGCATGGCAGTTGCGTGTTTATCGATCCGTCCGCGCCGCCCGCGACGCGTTACAAATGCCTGTCGCAGGGTCTCTTTCAGGGGATCGCCGAACGCCCCTATTTTGTGGCCGGGATGACTTCGCCCGATGGATTGAATTGGACGCGGATTCCCCAGCCGATCTGTCGTGTGTTTGCCGACAGCCAATACTCGGGCTTCTGGGATGCTCAAATGAAACGCTATGCTATTTTTGGCCGGGTGTCAGGCCGCGGGGGCCGGGCCATCGGTCGCTCGACGAGTGATCGGTTCGAGACTTTTGCTCCGTTCACGCTGGCGTTGGAAATGGATGCAGCCGATGCGCCGGGAGCCGATTTATACAATCCTGCGTGCATTCAGTATCCGGGATCAGTAGATCATTATCTGATGTTTCCCAGCATGTTTCGCCACAAAGCCGATACGCTGGAAATACGCCTCGCCGTCAGCCGCGATGGTGAAACCTGGACGTGGCCGGACCGTGAAACGGCCTTCATCGGACTCGGCCAGCCAGGCGACTTTGATGGGGGCTCGCTGTATATGGGGAACGGGGCCTGCCAGCCGACGGGCGAGGACCTGTCGTTCTACTTCAGCGGATCCAGTCTGAAGCACGAGCAGGTCGAACTGGAAGCTTTGGCAAACCCGAAGAATCGCCGCGTCATCAGTCGGGCCGTGGCTCCGAAAGACCGCCTGGTTTCAGTCACGGCGACCGCACGCGGTCAGTTCGAGACGCCGCCACTGCGATTTACCGGCAACCGTCTCGTGGTGAATGCGGCGTCTCGGCCGCAGGGGCAAGTCCGGGTTGGTCTCGTGACAGCCGACGGACAACCCATTTCTGGCCACAGCGTCGGGGATTGTCAGCCATTAACAGCAGATCGACCGGCTTGGGAGGTCAAGTGGAGCAACGGCCAACCACTGGCGACATTGGCGGCGAATCCCATCCGATTACGATTTGAACTTCGAAGCGCAGATCTGTTCAGTTTTCAGTTTACGGCTTGATCACTCCGTCAGTCATTTCAGGTGAGCCGGGTGCCGGTAAGGCCCCGGACCTTGTGGTTTGCTGGAAAACCCAAGTCGAGTCCACCGAGATTCCTGTTGCCGGACGAGCAAATCGGAGGAATTGACTCCGGAGGAGTCACAGCGATTAGCCCGGGGTTGGAGCGCATGCGCAAACCCCGGGTTAGGTCAGGCCAACGGAATAGCACCCTGGAGGGGTGCCAGCAGTCTGCCAGAATCGGCTTGCTGGCACCCCTCCAGGGTGCGACGAGTCAGAAATCGGAGACCTGGGGTTTCCGCTGCGCTCCAACCCCAGGCTACCGGCTGTCACTCTTTCAGAGTGAAAGACTTGGAGGTCGTTGACTCGAAGGAATCTCCGAAACTCTCGCATTTCAGATCGGCAATGTTCAAAGTGAGTGCCATTGGCCTTACGGCACCCGGCTCACCAAACACCGTTTTTTGTGGGTCGCTATTGATTGCTCAACGCTTCCGGAACAGGTCCGATAACACGAAGTTTTCGATCACCGTGCGGAGTTTGTAGTCATCTTTCTTGCTGGCCGCGGCGATGGCTTTGATCTGTGCCGCGTCGTCGATGGTCAGCACGCGACGCAGGGCGTAGGTGGCGAGTTGTTCGACGAAGGCTTCTGCAAATCGATCGATGTCCTGCGCGAGCAATGCCTTGAACTCGTCCGAGCCGGTGTAGGGACGGCCGTCCGCGAGCTTGCCGTGGGCGTTGACCGGTGGGTCGTCTCCTTTGCCCCCTGCCACGTGTTCGCTCGTTCGCCAGCGGCCGATCGCGTCGAAGTTGTCGAACGCGAAGCCCAGCGGATCGATCTTTTGATGGCACGAGGCACATGTCGCGTGCGTCGCGTGGGCTTCCAACTGCATGCGGATCGTGGCCTTGGGCTGATTGCTGGGCGTCGGGGCGAGCGGTTCGACGTTGGGTGGTGGAGGGGGCGGCGTGCGGCCGAAGATCGCTTCTGACACCCAGACTCCGCGATGCACGGGCCGATGCCGCGTGCCATCTGAAGTGAGCGACAGGATCGACGCGTGCGTGAGCAGTCCGCCGCGATGGTCTTCGGGGCGCAGAGTGATCCGCTGCAGGCCGGTCGCGGCCGGACGTGGCAATCCGTAGTGCATCGCCAGTCGCGAATTCAGCATCGTCCAGTCCGAACTGATGAATTCACGCAGCGATAAGTTTTTGGCAAAGACCTCGTGGAAGTAGCCGGTCGTTTCCAGCACCAGGCTCTGTTCCAGCCATTTGTCGTAGTCGGGAAAGAGACCGGCGTCGGGAGGGAACGCACCGACCCGGTGCAGTTGCAACCACTGACGCGGGAACGATTCAGTAAAGCGGCCGATCTTGGCATCGGCCAGCAGGCGGGCCAGTTGAGGCCGCAGCACCTCGGGTTGATGCAACGTCCCTTGTTGAGCGAGGCTGACGAGTTCCGCGTCGGGGAGTGAACTCCAGAGGAGGTACGACAGCCGTGCGGCCAGTTCCCAATCGTTGACCGTGTCGCGACGCTGGGCGGGAGATCCTTCTTCCAGGTAATAGAAGTTTTTGGAAGTCAGTACGGCGACCATTGCCGTGCGGTATGCAGAACGGAAATTCTCGCCGGCGGCGAGTTCGCTCTCGATGACTTTCGCATAGCGATCCAGTTCCGCATCCACCACCGGACGGCGCCAGGCCCGAGATGCGAATCGTTGCAGACAGGCGCGGGCTTCGGCGAGATCGCCTTCCTTGGTGGGAAACAGTCCTTCGCGTTTGCGTTGATCGGCTTCGGGGACGATCGGACCTTCGCATTCGACCCAGTCGACGATCAGCAGCGGAAAGATCGACTGGCCTTGATCATTGAACAATCGATAGCCGGTCGGCCGAGTCTGCCGGCTGACGGTGGTATTCACGAATGGGAACAGGGTCACACTGGGGGTCTGACCGTCGGCCAGCATACCGGGAGACTCGTTCATCACGTTGAAATTGCCGTCCGGGAGGAAGGCTTCGATCTCAATGACGGTCGGCTTGTCTTCGGGGGCGATGACGTCCACCCCGACGACGGAACGCTTTAATTGATGATGCCACAGCGTGAGGTGCGGCAATCGGCCCTTGAACGACGGCAACGCACTCAGTTGGATGCGCACCCGGTACAGTCCCGGTACGCTGGCAGTGATGGCGTGCTGACCATGTCCCGGCCAGATCGGCCAGCGCACCGGCCCCGTCAAGCCTTGTTCCTGCAACCACTTTTCCTGGCCCGCGTTGGCTTCCCGTCGACTCTTTTGCGATGCGGTCGGCTGATCGGGAAAGGCCCGGGCGATCACGGTTTCGGCCGCGCGGAAGTAACGGTCCACGTGCGACGGCGAGAGCGTCAGCAGCGAGCCGACGCGATCGAAGCCATGCCAGCGCGGATCTGCGTTGAACGCGCCCGGCAGGTCCACATCGAAATAGACGCCGAGCAAGTCGTAGACGGTATGGCCATATTCCTCACGGCTCAGCCGGTAGTGTGCGACCGGACCGCGGCGCGCCATGCGTGCCGCTTCCCCTTCGGTAATCCGCGTCGACAGCCAGTCCACTGCCGCCCCTAGTTCCTGTGGTTTGGGCTGCGGTTCCTTCTTCGGCGGCATCTCGCCGGAGTTCACCCGGAAGACGACTTCGCTCCAACGCTCCGCGACCGATTGATCGGCGAAGTCGCGAGATAACGTATCGAGCCGAAATTTGCCTCCCTGCTTCTGGTCGTTGTGACAGCGCAGGCAGTAAGTCTGAAAGAACGGTTGCACCGCTCGATCAAATCCCGGTGGCCCGTCGGCTGCCGAAGCCGTGTTCGCACACAGCAGGATTGCCAGCAGGACCAGGGCGGGTCTGGTAAATACAAGCTCGAAGCGCGAGCGAGTGCATTCCGTTTGAATGAACGAGCGCATGTCGTCTGGGTTTCGATTCACGTGACCTACCATTTGGCGCCGACTGGTTTCGCACCAGGATTCTGCATGCGAATGCTGTAGAGCGACGTGCGGGCCGTGATGAAGAGGGTCCGCAGGTCGTCACCGCCAAAACAGACATTGGCCGGGCCTTCGGGGACTTCAATCTTTTCCAGGAACTTGCCGTCGGCGTTGTAGATCGTCACTCCGCCGTGCGTCGTGTAGAGATTGCCTTTCACGTCGACGGTCATCCCGTCGCTGCCTGCCTTGATGGTGAATAGCTTCTTCCCCAGCTTTCCGTCTTTGGACACTTCGTAGCAATGGACTCCGGCCGGGAGTTTGTGGAATGCCGGATCGGGATGTTTCGGGTGGCCGCCCGTGTCGGCAATGTAGATCCGACTTTCATCGGGCGAAAAGTTGATCCCGTTGGGCATCGCCAGATCCTTGACGACCGGTTCGACGGTTTTGGTTTTCGGATCCAGCTTGAAGACCCAGTGCCCGGGCAGATCCGCGGGGCCTGTCAGTCCCCACGGGGGATCGGTAAACCACAGTGTGCCGTCAGATCGCACCGCCACGTCGTTCGGCGAGTTGAAGCGTTTTCCATCAAACTTATCCGCGAGCACGGTCAGGCTGCCGTCGGCCTCGGTCCGCACGAGATTGCGACCCGCGTGCTGGCACGAAATCAGGCGTCCCTGCAGGTCGAGAATGTTGCCGTTGGATTGTTCGCTGGGACGGAACACCGACAAGCCTTTCCCCTCGCTCCATTGCATCAGCTTGCTGTTGGGGATGTCGGAAAAGACCAGCGTTTTCGTCGCGGGAAACCAGGCTGGCCCTTCGGTGAACTTCATGTCCCCCGCGAGTTTTTGGACTTTCGCGCCAGGTGCCACCAGCGATTCCGCGTCCGCGGCGTGTAGAACACTCGCCAATGCGATTGAAGCGACCAATGATAAGCCAAGTTGTTTCAGCATGGTTGTTGCGGGTCCTTCTGGAAGGGATTCGAGCATCCTGGGAGGGTGAGGCTCCTGCCGAACCGCGTGGTCTTTCGGCTCGTGAATAGACTGCTGCGGCTCGGCAGGAGCTTTTGAAGTTGCGCTATTTTTTTACGTGATTTCTCAGGAGATTTTGATTTTTACGGTCACAACGGGCACCTGAAGTTTATGCCTTGGCCCCGTACCCTTCAAAAATCCCTGGAAATTCGATAGTGATCTGTAAAAAAATAGCGC
>CAMAVF010000395.1 GCA_945861445.1 Planctomicrobium piriforme
GCCCGTTGTGACCGTAAAAATCAAAATCTCCTGAGAAATCACGTAAAAAAATAGCGCAACTTCAAAAGCTCTTGCCGAGCCGCGGATGTCTATCGAGTGTCGCCAGACTACGCGGCTCGGCAGGAGCCTCACCCTCCCATGGCCCGAAAATCCTTCTCGGCGTTGCCTGCCGTGGCTCGCCCCTTAGCAGCCTGTTGAAAAGGGGTCTGGAACTCTCCGAACGTCGAAAAACCGCTCAATTCCGTGTGGTTGGCAAAGTTCCAGACACCTTTTTCAACAGGCTGTTAGGGCTTGATGCAGACTTCCCCAATTGTGAAGGGCCGACGACGATAGTACAATCGCCAGTCCACCGAGCGTATCAAGTTGGTCAGCCTGGCCCCCCTAATGATCCGCTCCGTCCCGAATGCCCCTGAATCGTCCCTCCAGTTTGCCGTAAAGATGGCTCGCCCGTACAAGCAGTCTTCTGGCCTTTCTGTCATTTACGTCCCTTCCAAATCAAAGGGCTTAAAGGACAATTTTAGGCACCATTGCGGTTGTTTTTTTGAAATTCCGCCGAAAAACATTAAAATGTGCGTGCGCTTTGGGGTCACCACGGCAATGATTGATGGGTGATTTTTTTCTCATCAGGGGACGGATATGACCATTCGGACAATTTGGGTTGGCTGTGCGGCAGTTTTTCTTGCAGCCTCGACGCAACTCCAAGCGGCGTCGCTGCATGAAGAAATTGATCGGCTGATCGCGGCCAAGGCGGGCATGACGCCATTGGCCCCCGCTTGCGATGACGCGACCTTCCTGCGCCGGGCCTATTTTGACTTTGCGGGCCGGGTCCCACGGTTGGAGGAAACGCAAAAGTTTCTGGCCGACGCGGCACCCGACAAGCGAACGAAGTTGATCGACGAACTTCTGGCTGGTCCCGAGTACCCTCGCCGCATGGAAGAATTGTTCCATGTGGTCTTCATGGAACGTCGCGGCGACAATCCGGAATGGTCCAAATTCCTGCGGGCGTCCTTCGAGGCCAACAAGCCGTGGGATCAATTGACGCGTGAGATCATTCACCCTGTCGCTGACGATGCCAACAAGCGCGGGGCGGCCTTCTTCCACACTCGCCGTCTGGAGAAGAGTGGGCAGGAAACGACCGACTACCCCGGTTTGACGCGCGATATCGGGCGGCTGTTCATGGGAGTGGATCTGCAATGTGCCCAGTGTCACGACCATCTGTTTATCAGCGACTACAAGCAGATTGACTTCCAGGGTTTGCTGACAGTGTTTGCCAACACGTCGATCAAGGGGGGAGATTTTCCAGCGATTGCGGAAAAGCCGGCCGCGACCAAGCTCGAGTTTGCTTCGGTCTTCAAGGATGTGAAGCAGACGACCGGACCGCGAATTCCGTTCGGCACGGAATTCGACGTGCCCCCGGCCACCGGAAGTGCCGTGGCCCTGGTGGCCGCGGCGTTGCCGGCGCCCGATAACCGGCTGTTTGTGCAAAATGCCGTCAATCGGTTGTGGTTTGTGATGATGGGGCGGGGCATCATCCATCCGCTCGATCTGCAACATGCCGACAATCCCCCGTCGCATCCCGAACTGCTGGCACTGCTCTCACGCGAGTTTGTCGCGCAGAAGTTTGATATCAAGTGGTTGCTGCGTGAACTGGCCCTGTCTGCGACCTACGCTCGCTCAACAGAAGTCGCGAGCGGCGAACCGCCCCCAGTCGAACTGTTCGCAATCGGTATCGAACGCCGCCTGTCGGCCGAGCAACTTCTGCGGAGCATGCTGATCGCGACTGGGGATCCCGCTGAAACCAAGGACGAAACAAAACTGGTGGCTGCCCTGACGGCCTTACGACCGAAGGCCCTGAAGGCCTTCGCCAATCCTCCCAAGGAGCCCGAAGACGCATACAACACGACCGTTCAAGAAGCACTCACGTTGTTGAATGACGAAGCCTTCCAGAAGCTGTTTGAAGTGAAGGCGGCCAGTCTCACGGAACGACTCGCCAAGATCGAAGATCCCAATCAACTGGCCGAAGAACTTTACCTGACGATTCTGGTGCGTCGCCCCACTGAGGAGGAACGAGCGGAAGTCGGCAAATTCCTGACGCAGTTTGTGGCTGAGGCGGCCGGCAAGCAAAAGGTTGATGCGGTACGCTATCTCGCCTGGGCGCTGGTGGCATCGACCGAATTTTCTATTAATCATTGATTCAGCAGCCCGATGTTCGCAGCCCGGCTCGCTGAACTGGTGCTGATCCAACGCGTCGGACTACAGAGAACCTCATTATGTCACGACATCCGCTCTGCATTCCTCATGAGCATAGTTTCTCGCGTCGCCAGTTCCTGGGTGGTGTCGGTGCCTCGGCAGCAGCGGCGGCCGCCATGGGAACGTTTGGCGGACTGGTCCAGCCCGCCGTGGCCGAGGACCTGAAGAAGCGAGAGAAACAAGTCATCTTCATCTGGCTCGATGGGGGCATGAGTCAACTGGAGAGCTGGGACCCGAAGCCGCACACCGAATTCGGCGGCCCATTCCGGGCGATCCCGACCTCGGTGCCGGATATCAAGGTGTGCGAGTTGCTGCGGCACACGGCCAAGCAGATGCATCACATTGCGGTGGTGCGAAGTGCCTGCACGCAGGACAACAGTCATTCGGCCGGGGTCGCTCGGATTCAGCGGGGCGATCCGAAGAATCGTGGCGTCGACTATCCCTTCTTCGGTGGTGCCGTGGCGAAGCTGCTGGGACCTTGTCCCGGCGGACTGCCTCCCTACATGTGGGTGAAACCGGGCAGTGGTGGATTCATTCATCAGGATGGGGGCTTCCTGGGTGCCAAGTATGGTTCTCTTGCACTGGGCGATGGTAAACCGCCCGAAAGCTTGTTGCTTCCACCGTCGATCACTGCGACCGAAGACACCCTGCGCAACGATTTCCGATCGAAACTCAACGCCCGCTATGCGGCCAAGCACCGCAAGGCGAATTCCGAGGCGAACAGCTATGTCTACGATGTCGCGCGAGAACTGTCGCGCCGTAGCGACCTGTTCGATGAGACCAAAGTCTCGGACCGCGATCGCGACCGCTACGGCCGTCACGACCTGGGACGGCACATGCTTCTGGGGCGGCGGTTGCTGGAAAGTGGCGTCCGGTTCGTGAAGGTGAATTCCTATGGCTGGGACAGTCACGGTGACAATTTCAATGCCAGCCAGAGCTTGATCGGCAAGTTCGATCAATCGTTCGCCGCCCTGCTGGAAGACTTGTCGGAACGCGGGATGCTCGATCACACCCTGGTGATCGCGTTAAGTGAATTCGGCCGCACGCCGCGGATTAATTCGCATGTCGGCCGCGATCACTGGCCGGAAGCCTGGTCGATTGCCATGGCGGGTTGCGGGATCAAGCGTGGCATTGCTGTCGGGGCGACCAGCGAGCGCGGTGACGTCGTCGCCACCGAGCCCTACGACATAGGTCACTTCTTCCATACCTGGTTCCGAGCCCTGGGGATCGACCCGGGTTTGGAAGAATACGACAACCACGGACAACCATTACCGATCGCCCACGACGGGATGGGGCCGATCAAAGACGTTTTGGCTTAGTGCTGACGTGAAGCAATTCAAGCATGAGTTTTTTGGCTCTAGAATGTTTTTCGTGCCACTGTTTTGCCGCTGTACTCAGCGGTTAAACAGTGCTAACCGTTCCTAGCAAAGCACTGTTTAACGACCGGGTACGGTCGCAAAACAGTGGCACGAAGCTTCGAGACTACTGCGGACCTCTTACGAGATTCCGCTACACAGATAAAGAGACGCTGCCATGGCCGATATGAGCGCCAAGATTGTCAAGACCCTGGAACACAGCCGCCAGCTTTGGACGGCGCGGTACAGCCCCTGCGGAAAGTTCTTGTTCGCCGCCGGCTACGACGCCCTGATCCATCGTTGGGATGTTTCCACCGAAGAGCCGAAGCTGTTGGAACCCATTACGGGCCACAGCGGTTGGACTCAGCGCATGGCGTTCGTCGGTGACAATTTATTGACGGCCGATTCGTGGGGACGGCTGATCGCCTGGAAATATGCGGCTGAAAAGCCGCAGCCCGCGTGGAATCTCGAACAGGCCCTGGGGGGCTGGATCCGCGGCATCGCGATCAGTCCCGATGGCCAGACAGTCGCGGTCAGCGGGAATGATGCTGCCGTGAAGTTGTACGCCGTGGCTGACGGCAAGCTGGTCGGCGAGATCGGTCCGCATCCGTTTGAAGTCTTCAGCGTCGCCTTTCATCCCGATGGCAAATCGCTAGCCACAGGCGATCTGAAGGGGACGGTTCGTCACTGGGACTTGGGGACCAAGCAAGTTGCGAGGCAGATTGAATGCCCCGCTCTGTACTTCCTGGATCGCATTCAGGACAGCGGCGGAGCCCGGCATCTCAATTTCGACAGCACCGGCAAACAGTTGCTGTGTGGCGGGATCAAGGCACCGACCGGCGGATTCGCCGTCGGGGCACCGCTGTTGCTGGTCATCGACTGGGACGCGGGCAAGATCACGCAGGAACTGGAACACGAGGACAAGAATCACGGCTACATTTATGACGCCGCCTACCATTCGACCGGCTTTGTGATGGCCGCAACCTGTGCCATGCCGGGGATGGGGCACCTCTGGTTCTGGCGCATTGGCGAACCGAAGCCGTTTTTTATGAGCAAAGACGTGTCCAACGTCCGCAGTCTCAGTCTGCATCCCAACGGCACACGACTGGCCGTGGTCACCGTCGTCGCGGTGAATGGCAACGGAAAGCCCAAAGGGGACAAGTACGTGGACGGCATCGCCAAGATACAACTGATGGATCTGGCATAGCCGTGTGTACAAGCTTGAAGCGTAAGCGAGTGCATTCCGTCCAATTGTTCGAGAATGCACTCGCTTGCGCTTCGAGCTTGTATCGTCCAGACTACACCGGCGGCATCGCCAGTTCGTGGACGATCTGCTCGTTGATGTTGCGATCTTTGAACTTGGTCGCGGCCCGCAAGGCGTTCGTGATCGCTCGCTTGTCGCTGGAACCGTGGCAGATCATGCAGATGCCGTCGATGCCCAGCAACGGGGCACCGCCCGATTCGCTGGAGGCAAACTGCTGGCTGAGGCTTTGAAAGGCACTCGCCGCAATGTCACGCTCGGTGGTTAGCTGAGCCAGCACGTGCTTGGAAGCCGTCCGGATCAGCATGTCGGCCATTCCTTCGCTGGCCTTCAACACGACATTGCCGACGAAACCTTCGCAGATGATGACATCCGCTTCGCCGTAATAAATGCCGCGGCCTTCGACGTTGCCGATGTATTGTTTCTGCAGGTGGCTGGCAGCAAGGTGCGCGTGTGCTTCGCGAATGAGTTCGGTTCCCTTGCCATCTTCGCTGCCGATGTTCATCAATCCGACGCGTGGCTGGGCAATTCCCAGGATCTCGCGGGCGTAGATGGCCCCCATCACACCATATTGATAGAGGTGTTCCGAGCGTGCCTGCGGATTGGCACCGACGTCCATCAAGACCGAGGTCCCGCGCAGTGTGGGCAGCGCGACCGCAATGCCAGGTCGCTTGACGCCAGCCAGGAACAGCTTCGTCCGCAACCCGGCCGCGACGACGGCTCCGGTATGCCCCGCACTGACCACGGCGTCAACGGCTTTGTCAGCCATCAACTGCCAGCAGATGTTGAGCGAATTATGAGGCTTCTTGCGGACCGCCTCGGCCGCCTTCTCTTCCATCGTGATCCAGCTTTCGGCCGGGACGATCTGAATGGAGGCACCGGAGTAACCTGCGTCGGCGAGCATCTGCTTCAGACGCGCGGCATCCCCGACCAGCGAGATTTGCAGTTCAGGGAGCACCTGGAGTGCATCGAGTGCGCCGGCAACATTGGGATCAGGGCCGTAATCGCCCCCCATCGCATCCAATGCGATCCGCATAAGATGTTACTCTTGCTTCATTTCCACAACGGTACGGCCTTGATAGGAACCGCAGGTCGGGCACACCAAGTGAGTGGGAACTGCTGTGCCGCATTGCGGGCAGTATTGCAGTTGAATCGGCTTTTTGGCGTGGTGGCTCCGCCGTTTTGCCGTCCGTGATACTGATTGTCTACGCTTAGGTACGGCCATTTGCTCTTACCGCGAAACATCGACCCTATAAATAACTGATGCGGAACAACGCGCCCCGAGTCCTGACCTAAAGTCCGACTCCAGCAAGTCGTTCCGCCACAACGAACCGCATCCTACGCGAAGCCGGGAGGCGGTGTCAAGTAAGTCGTTGAGCTTGTCTTGGACGAACTTTAAGACAGAAACTGTCGATCCAGAACGCCGCGACGATGGCGATCATTATCGGCCGCGGACGCTCGCCTGTCACAGCGAATCACTGACACGTCGTACTGCGTGTGGCCCCGGGGGAGAAGTGGCGACAGTTTATTGCCACAACAACATAATATACAACAGGTTACATTGCAAAAACAACCCAGGTGAGCCGGAGGCCTTACGGCCTCCGGCTCACCTATACTTCACGCGGTGAGGAATGAGGCCGGGTTGAAGTGTTGGAAGTTGTGGGTCATGAGGGTGGCGAGTTGGGGGCGGTGTTTTGTGGGGATGTTGTCGAGGCAGCCATCGATGGCGTGGCGGAATTCGGTGAAGTTGTCGTAGT
>CAMAVF010000396.1 GCA_945861445.1 Planctomicrobium piriforme
ATCGACCCGCAAACGCGCCCTGCCGCGCGGTTCTATCTGGATCGCGGCGGCGAAGTCAACTTGATCACCAGCGACATCGGTCGCATTTTCATGGGTGTGAACCTGGAATGTGCCCAGTGCCACAACCACCCGCACGTCGAGGACTGGAAACAGTCGCACTACTACGGGATCTCCGCCTTTCTGATTCGCAGTTCGCTCTTCAACGAGCAGGGCAAGCAGGTCTTTCAGGAAGACGCCGTCGGCGAAGTGAAATTCGAATCGGTGTTCGACATCCGCGACAAGATCTCCAAGGGGCCTCAAACGACCCGGCCTCGCGTTTTTGAAGGGATGTTCGAGGAAGAGCCGAAGTTTGATTTTGGACAGGAATACGCCCGGGTTCCCGCCAAGGATGTTCGGCCGATTCCCAAATTCAGCCGTCGAGCTCAGTTGGCCGATGCGATCATCTCGCCGACGAACCGGCAGTTCCGGAGGAACATCGCGAACCGGTTATGGGCAGCCGTCATGGGACGCGGACTGGTCCATCCGTTGGAGTCTGATCACAGCGAGAACCCAGCTTCGCACCCCGAATTGCTGGATCTGCTGGCCGACAATATCGCCGCCAGAAAATACGACATGCGGGCATTCTTAAAGGATTTGCTGCTGACCAAGACTTATCAACGCTCCAGCTTGCGAACCCCCGAGCAACAGGCCACGCCCGCACCGGAAGCCGCCACGTTTGCCGTGGCCCTCCTGCGGCCGTTAATGGCCGAGCAGATGGCGTGGTCCATGATGCAGGCCACTGGGATTGCGGAAATCTATCGCGTGAATCTGGGGACCAACTACACCGAAGACAAGTGGTACAACCAGTTGTATGTCGTTGAGCAGACGTTCGTGAATCTGTTCGGTGGCGAAGTCGGCAAGCCGATGAAAGACTTCGAAGCCACTGTCGAGCAGACGCTGTACCTGTCCAATGACACGGGCATCCAGAACTGGCTCCCCCCTGCGGGAGCCAACCTGTGCCAGCGTCTGGTCGCCCTGCCCCCCACGGAATTCCAGGCGATGGCCGAGGACTTGTACCTTAGTTGCCTGACCCGTTTACCGACACCGGAAGAAGTCCAGGAACTCACCACGTACATGGCCGACCGCGCCGAAACTCGCGCAGTAGCTTACCAGGAATTGATCTGGGCACTGGTGACGTCCGCCGAGTTCCGCTTTAATCATTAGTGTGTGAATATTAAGTAAATTAACGAAGAGTTTTTAGCCACGGATTAACACGGATTGAACACGGATTAAGAGAGGGTAAATCTGTCGCCGCGCTCGTCAGAACGCGGGCCATTTGATTGATCGCCCGCACTATGGCGAGTGCGGCTATTACCTGATGCAGGGTTGCCTTTGCCGATCAACGCAAACATACGCTGACCCAATCCGTGTTTCATCCGTGTCAATCCGTGGCTAAAAAAACCTTACAATGCGTTCCCCGGAACGCCAACGGCCAGAATTCAAATATCGGTTTTTCCCACAGGGGGGTCCGCCATGTATTGCTCTTATGCCTGCCGATCGAACGACCATACCATCAGCCGGCGGTCGTTTTTGCAGGGAGTGACTGCGGGTGCCGCTGGCGTCGCGGGATTTGGTGGCATGGTCGGGCCAGCCGCCGCGCAGGCTTTAGCCACCACTCAAAAACAGATTGTGGTGTTCTATCTGGCGGGTGGCGTCAGCCAGCTCGAGACGTGGGATCCGAAACCCGGTACTGATACAGGCGGACCTTTCGACAAGATCCAGACGTCCGCGCCAGGCATCGAAATCTGCGAATTGCTGCCGTACACCGCTCAGCAGATGCATCACCTGTCGGTCATCCGCAGCATCAATCATAAAGAAGGGGATCACGGCAAGGGGAGTTACATCATGCAGACCGGGATGCGGGAAGCGCCCGGGTTTGAATATCCCTACCTCGGTTCCGCCATGGCCAAGCAACTGTCGCCCCCCGACAGCCCGCTCCCCGGTTATATCCATGTCGGCGGAGGTGGCAGCAAGGCCGAAGCGGCGTTCCTGGGACCCAAGTATGCTCCTCTGGGCCTGAACGACGGCAGCCCTCCCGCCAATCTCAATCGCCAGGGCTCCCTGACCGAACAATCCGACGCCAAACGCCGCGAATTCCGGGCGAAACTCAGCCAGCGCTTCGCCCAGGGACGACGGCAGGCCGAGACCGAAGTCTACAATCAATCGTATGATCAGGCGCAGAAGCTGATGTCCAAGAAAGAGATCTTCGACTTCAATCGCATGACCGATCTCGATCTGGAACGCTACGGCAAGCACGATTTCGGCCGGCATTGCCTGATGGCTCGCAATCTGATCGAAAGTGGCGTGACTTTCGTCAAAGTCAGCCACTCGAATTACGACACGCATTCAGAAAACTTCAACTTCCACATCGAACAACTCGGGGAATTCGATCGCCCCTTCGCGGCGTTCGTGGCCGATATGGCCGCACGCAGCATGCTCGATAACGTGTTGATCATCGTGATGAGCGAGTTTGGTCGCACGCCGAAGATCAATGCCCTGGTGGGCCGCGATCACTGGGGCACCGCCTGGTCGATCTGCCTGGGGGGAGCCGGCATCAAGAAGGGTGTGGCGGTGGGCAAGACGAACGACAACGGAACGGCTGTCGTTGATCGTGAAGTGGATGGCGGCCACCTGTTCCACACGTACTATCGCGCCGTGGGACTCGACCCAACCAAGAGCTTCTTCGACGAAGGCCGCCCGGTTACCAAGGCCGACCCGAAGACCTCAGCGATCACCGAGATCCTGGCCTAGAGGCCGATACTACATGAACCCATTTCGTCTGACCGTTCTGACGTCCCTCTGCCTGGTGATGGCCAGCGCCGCCTGGTCTGCCGATCCGGCACCGGCCGAGACCAACGTCGCCTTGAAGTTCGCTCAACGAGACGCCCAGCGTGCGGCAACAGCGGCGCAAACCGCGACCGCCAAACTGACAGCGGAAGTCGCCAAACTTCAAGCCGCCGAGAAAGCAGTCGCGGACAGCCAGGCGGCAAAAGTGGCTGCCGAGAAAGCCGTCGTTGATACGGCCGCAGCGGTCGTCGCCGCAGAAACGGCTCGCGTGGCAGCAGACAAGGCTGCGGCGGACGCAGTTGCCAACGCTCAAAAGGTGAAGGATGACGCCGCTGCCGATCAGGTCGCCAAAGACGCGGCTCAGTTGGCCGCCACGAACGCTCAGACCGCCGCCACCGCCGCCGCCGAATTGGTGAAAGCCAAGCAGGCCGAAAAGGGTGTCGCCGACACGAACAAGCCCCTCGCTGACAAACAACTCGAAACGGCTCAGGCCGCCCTGAAACCGGTTCAGGAAGCCAAGGCCGCTGTCGAAAAGGAAACGGCCGCGATCGTGGCCACTGCCAAGGCCACCCAGGACAAGGCCGACTTTTACGCCACGGCACTCCCTGTCGCCAAGGCCGAAGCGCCCCGCTTGATTCAAACATTCACACACACCCGGCCGGTCCAGTCGTGTCGCATCGATCCGACCGGCGACTTCGTGTTTGGCGGCTGTCAGGACAATTCCATTCAACGCTGGGATCTGGTGCTGGGAACCAAGGTGGCGATGGCGGGCCACAAGAGCTGGATTTCCGACTTTGATTTTCAGCCGGGCTCGAACATGCTGATCAGTGCCGCCTATGAAGGTCGCCTGCAATGGTGGAACGATGCCCTGGCCGTGCCGACGTCGATCCGCACCGTGGCGGCTCACAAGGGGCAGGTTCGCACGATCTCTTTCAGTCGTGACGGGCAGTACATCGCGACGGCCGGCAACGACAAGCTGGTCCGCATCTGGCGCGCGGCCGATGGTGCGATGCTGAAGGAACTCGCCGGCCACACCAGTCACATTTACAACCTGGCGTTTCATCCCAATGGCAAGCACCTTGTCTCCGGGGACCTGAAGGGGACCCTGAAGCAATGGGAGCTGGAGACCTGGCAGTTGGTGCGTGACTACGACGCCAAGCTGCTGCACAAGTACGATACGGGCTTCATGGCCGATTGCGGAGGCATTCGCGGCATCGATTTCAGCCCCGACGGCCGCTTGCTCGCGGTTGGCGGGATTGGCGAAGTGTCGAACGCGTTTGCGGGGATCGGCAAACCGACGGTCCTGATTTTCGACTGGGTCACCGGCCAGCGGATCCATGTGTTGAATCCCAAGGGTGCCTTCCAGGGCTCGGTGTGGGCGTTGCACTTCCATCCCAGCGGCACCTTCCTGGTCGCAGCGGGAGGTGGCGGCAGCGGAGGCATGTGGTTCTGGGATGTCGAGACGGAGACCGCGCTGCTGGATGTCGCGCTGCCCGCGGTGGCCTACGACCTGTCGTTCCATCCCGACGGCTTGAGAATGGCCGTGGCGAGCTACGACAACTCAATCAAGATCTTCGACCTCGGCCCCAAACCACCCGAAGTGGCTGCGAAGAAGTAGGCCGGAACAACCGTTTGTCTTTCGCACTCGTCCCGGTGTAGAATGCAAGTCTACGGTGTTGCTCAACACAGCGTGGTTTTTCAATTGCATTCAGATGCTGTTGAGACTGGCGTGACCAGTCTGAGCAGTGTCCCCAAAAATCTCTCGTGACTGGCAAATCGCTGGCGGATCGGTCGTGGACCGTTTCGATCGGCCCGCTGCCGGGCACGGAATTCCCTCGAGACACGTCAAACATTACAGGATCGACTCGTGCTTCCCACTTGTCCTGCTTGCAAGCAATCGGTGCTGGATGACGACGCCACAGAATGCCCATTCTGCGGCGCGAACATGAAAACCGGCAAGGGTGGCGGCTCCGGCAAGCCTGCCGCAGCCAAACCTGTGGCGCCCGCTTCCAAATCGTCTGCCACACCCCCGCCGGCTTCGAAATCGGCGACCAGCAAACCCGCTAGCAAGCCGGCCCCGGCCAGCCGCAAATCCATGCTGGACGACGATGACGATGATCCTTTCTCTTCCGGAGAAGATGACGATCCGTTCGCCGCCGCGACCAAGCAGGATGCGGCCAGCAAGGCGAAAGCCATTGCGGTCAGCCCCAGGAAGACGAAAACGCACATCGAGGAGCTCAAATGCCCCATGTGCGACACGGTGGGTTTCGTGCCCGAAAACGTCAGCGGCAAAGACGTAAAGTGCAGCAATCCCAAGTGCCCGGTGCCCGTCTTCATGGCGCCCAAGAAGTTCGGAGCCCCGGCACCCATCGCGGCCCCTCCCCCGAAGCCCAAGCGTGAAGGTCCGTCGAAAAAGCCGTTGATTTTCGCGATTATCGGCGGCGTGGCATTTGTGGCAGTCGTGGGGTTGGCAGTGCTGTTCTGGCCTGAACCCGCGGGGCCCAAGGACAATCCGCTGCCGCCTTTGCCAAATGGAACAACGATCGCCGGAGTCCCTGGTGTGGGAGAGAAACCGGACGACCGAAAGCAACAAGACACCGCCGTCGTCCAGGCGGCCGCTCCAGCTTTGGACGTGGCGAATGTCTTTGCGCTGATGGAACATCACAGCCTGGAAGAAGTTCTGGTCAATAAGAAATTCTGTCGCCTGCGGACTGCCACCGCCTACGCCGTCGTACACGATGTCGAGAAGATGCGCGAACAGTTCAAGGCCCTGGAGCAAGTGGACCACACGCTGCCGCACTTCAAGATCCCCGCCCTGTTGGCGCTGGGCTGGCAGCAATTGGCCACGGGCGACAAGGCCGCCGCCAAGACGGCTGACGAGGCCTTGCAGGCCACCGCGGCCATCGGCAAGGGGAGCCGGGATACTCAGGAAGCGGTCATGGATCTGGCGGCTTTCCTGGTGGCCACCGGCAAAGTGGCTGACGCCCACAAACTGTTGGCCGAACACTTCGTCCAGGATGCCAGCACGCCCTTCGTCGTCAACCTGGCCTACGCCCGGCACCGGCGCGATTTCGATTTCGATCAGGAAACCCCCGGCCAGACCGCCAATCCGAAGTGTGACTGGGGCGACGTTGGCGTCACTTTGATCCTGGCGAGCGAAGGGCTGTGGAACGAGGCGCAACAGTGGGCGGAAGGCAATCCCGACATCGAAGCTCGAACCGACTGCGTACTGGCCTGGGCCGATGCGCGTCTCCACGAGGCCCTCGCCAAACAACAGACCCCTGATCCCACGATCGAAGGCGCTGGCGACAAGTTGTCGCCGGGCGGCAAGGTACAGCTTCTGGCGCGGCTGGCACTGACCCAGGCGATTGCCGGCAAGAGTACTGACGCCGAACGTCTGGTCGCCGCCGCAGTCGCCGGGTTAAAAGCGATTCCGGTCCCCCCCGCGGCGCGCTACGAAGGCTTCAAGGCCGCCCTGGAGTGGAAGGCCCCCGACGCGGTCGCGCTCCGGCAGGCTGTCCTGGCCGCCGCCGCCATCAGCACAGCCCAGGCTCGGCTGCAGAAAATGGAAGACGCCTGGACGAATGTCGTCGCAGCACTGCAGTACGCACGCGCCATGGCCCCCAGCCCCGCGTCAGTCGCCAGTATGCGCAGCGAAGCCGACGCGTTTGGTCCGCAGAATCTGCGCGAAAAACTGCGTGCCGAATTGAAATTGAACAGCCAGGACGAAGCAACCCGCAAAGCCCGCGATCTCAAGAACAAGCTG
>CAMAVF010000397.1 GCA_945861445.1 Planctomicrobium piriforme
GTTCCAATTTCAAAATTGGCCCGTGGGCAAACCCTTGATGGCAGGTGAATTGACCAGCCAATTTTGAAATTGGAACGCCCGACCCCTCTTCTGTGCCCGTTCCACGGCGTCCCTTACTTCACCATCTTGTTGGGACTCGACCACTTCACCCGTCCCAGCCAGGTTGAACCGTCGGCCCCTTTGGGGTTGGGGGCGGTGCCAAAAACGTATTCCGCATCGGTCACCCACGACTCGTTGGGCGTGATGGACGTCGCCCCGAAATTGCCGAGCATCACGCCACGTTCCGGCAACAACGCCTGCTCGGTCGCACGAATTACCTGCAGCTTTTCCGGATCGACTTGCGCGACGAAAATTGGGGCTCGGTTGCGGGGGATATGATCGTTGTTGGCTCCGCGCCGAGTGTACGTTAAGAACAGACCGTCGCTGTGCGACAACCAGTGGGCCTGCGTGTTGTAGCTGCCCAGGTCCTTGCCGTCATCGAAGGTCCACTGCTTGACCGGACCGTAGTGCAGTCCGTCGGTGCTGGTGGTCACAAACGCCGCACTGTCGTTGCGTAGCGTCAAGTAATACTTGTTCTGAAAGACGGCCAGAGACGGTTCGTAATAGCCACGCCCACTCTTCGTGCCAATTTCGTCACCTTGCTTGAGAAACTTCAGCTCGGTCCCGTCAAATGAGCACTGCAGGACCGTCGTGGCGTATTGGCTCGAATCGGATGGGCCTCGGAAATAGGTCGGGATCAGCACCGACCCATCGGACTGCTCGAGCCATTGCACACATCCGGGACAGACCAGGAAAAACTTGCCGTCGGTCTCGGGCATGGCCAGCATTTTCCAGGACGTCCATTTGTCCGTCTTGGGATCATACGTGGCGTAAGCGCATTCCTGTGACTTGGGCTTGTCGGTCAGTTGAGCTCCCTGCTGGCTGTAGCGCAGCTTGATTCCAATCGCGATCAGCTTGCCGCTCTGGGCATGCCAGCCGGGGGTCACGTCGCAGACGGCGATCGTTTCGTTGTTCTCCCCCTTCTGCCAGGCCAGTTCCGGAATGACGGTCGGTGGGGTCCAGGTCTTTCCCAGATCGTTCGTCCGCAAGAAATACATTCCCGAATAATGGTCATCCGCCGACAGATGTTTTTGAATCGTCATGATGACTGCCGGAGCCCCCTCTTTCCCATAGCCGGTGAGGGGAGCCACTCGCGGATGAAACCAGCAGAAGGCCGGTGTGAGTTCTTTGAAGACGACCTCGGGCTTCGCCGTATACGGCAGGATCTTCGGATCCGCGGCGCGACCAACGCCGCCAGCCAGCAGCGACATCAGCACGATACCTGCCAAGATCCAAACGCGACGCAAAACGGTGTGCTCAACATGTTGAGGGGTGCAAGTCACGATGTTTCTCCTGGATGTGCGACGGAAATGTTCCACGACAGCGCCCGCGACATGTCTGGCGAATCACACATTGAGGCAATGTGCCGGTCACGAAGTGACCGCAAATACAAGCTCGAAGCGCAAGCGAGTGCATCTATTCGCTCATTCAATTACGGAATGCACTCGCTGGTGCTTCGAGCTTGTATTCACCAGACAGCACCCAGTCTAACCGAGATCCAGCGCGCAATTGAAGCAATCGCAACAGGAAACCGCATGATGGGAGGCTGAGGCTCCTGCCGAACCACGTGGTCTGGCGACACTCGATAGACACCCGCGGCAGGCGCCTCGCCCTCCCGTCGACCTGTTCACGGTTGCAAGAGTGCAAGCAACCGCTTGGCGTCGGTATGTTCGATTTGCCAGGTCTTCCATGCGGTCGCATCGTTCCGCATCGCGAGATCGTTCAAAGCCGCTCGCAGATTGTCATCTTCTGCCACCAGTTCGAGATACTCCACGAGCACTTCCCGGTTGTCGAACCGAGCACGTGGAAAATACTTCTTCCACGCCTCTTGATTCAACACGGCCACGGTCGCGCGCATGGGATATCCCAACGGAAAGGCCTCGGCAGCATCAAATGACCAGCGCAGAGTCTGCTCTCCCAGCATTGTGGCGTTGGTCTCCAGGACCACGCCGGGGACTTCCAGGCGATAGTTGAAGGTGCGTTCGCCGTGCAAGATCGGCCAGTTGTACAAGCCCAGGATGCGGACCCCCAGCCGGTTTGCTTGCTCATCGAATTTGTCCTTGCTTCCGAATTGACCGCTGATGGCTCGGTGGAAAGCCTGGGTCAAACGCGTCTCCACCTCGGGCTTCTCGGGATCCTGTGATTCGGACGGGGCCAGAGTTTTGATTGTGTCCGCCAACAACTCCGGACGCAGCGGCTGGTCCTGTTTATCGCGCACCAGGCGTTCGAGATTGCTGGTCAAGAACGCGAGAACTCGTTTCTGAAGTTCCTGTTGATCCTTGATGACCTGTTGCTGAGGATCCAACAGATCGAGGCCGAAACGCTGCACTATCTTGGCGGCTCGAGCAGTGAAGTCGTCCGGATTTTTCGGAGTCCGATGGATGGTCAGCGCCTGCTGGACCAGCAGGTCACACAGTTCCTGAAAGCACGCGGTCGCGTCTTTTCGCAACCACTGCTCCAGTGGCTTGAGGTCATAATCGGGTCCCCAGGCGTCCGCGCAGGCGGCGATGGTCAAGGTCGCAGCCAGATCGGCCACTTCAATTCGAGCCAGTCGCTGATCAGACAGCGTCACGGCATCGGTCAGGATCTCTTCCCAGATCCATTCTGTGACAAAGCCCGCATCCAGCCGTTCCAGCGTGCGCGCCAGGCGACCGTTAGGCAGCCCTTTGGGCGCCTCAAATACCAGATGATCGGGGATCGCGTGAGCGTCCGCAAACTTACCCTTCGCGAGCCAATACGGAGTGTTGGTCCCCGTACGACGAGTTCGTAAATCATCCGAGAGTGCTGACAACGGTTGTCGCCGCTGTTCGGCCGATTCCGCCTTTGGAACCAAGTCTGACTCCAGCCAGGCAGCTTTAGCCTGGGCTTTCTCCGGAGTGCGATTCGCAGGCTGATAGACCATTCTGTCGAGCGATCCATCCGGCAGCAGCCGCGTTTCCGCTCGAAATTGTTCTGATTCGCAACCGATCACCGCACCGCACAGCAGGGCAACGACGATCGCTTGGAGAGCTCGCATGACGCGTACCTTGAGGGGAGTGGATCCGACAGGCCCTCCAATAGGAGCCACGTCACCGATGATTTATTCCCAAAAAAGTCGCCGTCACGTTCCATGTAATGTATGCGCCATCACGGAGTGATGAGCGATTTCAGGCGAGCGTCCGGCGTGAGCCGGATGGTTGTTAGCGACTCACATCAACCCTATACGAGGACCTTATTTGATAGGTCGCATTAGGCTCTCCATTTGCATGTACCGTTAGGAACAGCCGAAACTCGCTAACAACCATCCGGCTTACGCCGGACGCTCGCCTACGAAGACGCGCAAGGCAAAAGTAAATCCGCGCTATCCGGCGCGATTCGACTTGGATGGCAGCAGCCAACTGGAACGAATTCTCAACCAGTTCCAGGGTGAGGGACTGACTGGCAACTCGGGAGATACGCCGACGGCTGCCAGGGCTGCGTCGCGGGTTGCGACAATCTGCCACAACGAGTTCAGGCCAGTTGTCGACAGTGAATCGCGAACCGTCCCGGCGGGGCAGGCCACGCACATCCGGCCTTGAATTCTCTTCAGCGATTTCCACAGCCTGACCAGCAGGGCCACCTGCGGGCTGCCGATGTAGCTGAGTCGTGACAGATCGACGACGAGTGCCTGACCTGGCCGATTCTCGAGCTGGACCAGGATTTCGTGACCCACTTCAATGACGGTGCCCCATTGACCTTCATTGATCAGGGGATTGAACAAGACCACCGCATGGTGGGGGTGTCGTTCGAAGTCGAACGGGGATTCGATGGAGTCCACCTAAATCAGCTCCCTGGCCGGCAGCCTGCGGCCTTAACAAAGACGGCATCGTGCAGTCGTTCGTTTCGACTTGCGATCTGAGGTACATTCCAGCGACCTGACCACGATTCAGAAGCGTTGCGGGATGTTAGCAAACTGGACGTGAATGCCATAGCGGTCTTGATTGCGATTCGCCTCGTGCCTCCGTGGTAGGGCCGGAAGAGTTTTCCGTTGTGTTAGTTAAGGGAAATTATCTTGGCGAGCCAAACAGGGTTAACCAATACCGTTCATTAGAGATAACAGCAGATGCAGAATTAGGTTGCGTCAATTCAAAACCACTGATTTGACAGCCTGCATAACAAGAAGAACTGTCAACAAACTGCGTGGCGACCCGTAGTGCAAAAGCGCGGGAACCACTGGGGCAAGCCCAAGTGGCGGACAGGAAACCCGCCACCCCGCTTGCCGGGGTGGTTCCCGCGCCTCTGCACTACCTTGAGATGAAGAATCCGGGGACTTTAGTCGTCCAGCTCGCCAAGATGATTTCTCTACCTCAACCCTCAATATCCATAGCATCAACTCTGGGTAGGTCGTCCTGGAGAATTCCAACCTCCAATCCGACCGCAGCCGTGGAAAACATATTGGGAACGCGCCGAATGCCGGGTCGCAGATTGACACTCGTTTTTTCGGACCCCTATAATACAGGAGATTCTTTCGCGGGTTGAATTCACTCAGCCCGTCGCGTCCGGAACGGATTCCACCAATCGTGCAGGTCCTGCGGGCGATGCCTGGTGTGCATATTGTTCTCGATATGTGCCAGGCGGAAACTCGTTTGCGGCAGGACTGCTCAAATCGCCGATTCAGCTTTAAACGTATGTGACCGTGTGGTTTGACAACATGTCAAACTGTGCCGGATTTTTCGGTCCGGGGCTTCCGGAGTTGTTTGATGACCACTTTGATCAGCAAAATACTTGCCGTCTTCGTCACGATTGCCAGTGTGGCGTTCATGGCGGTGGTCATGGCCAACGTCTCGGCGGGTGGCCCGAATTGGCAGAAGAAGGCCAATGAACTGTCTGAGGTCGCCTTCGACCGCGCGAATCCGCAAGCGGCGTGGACCGCCAAGCGTCGGACAGACGGCGCAGACCTGGGCGGCGGTGCCATTCTGCCGCTGGCCATCGTCAACTCTCAAAAGAAGTTGTTGGAGGAAGAGCGGGCTGCCCAGACGACGCTCGATCAGGACATCGCAAGAAATAAGAGTAGGATCGCCGAAGCCAAGGCGTTGATCGATGCCGATCTGGACGCGTTGAAGCGTCGTGAGGCTGATCTCGACAAGCAGTTCGCGGAGTTGCTGGACCAGATGAACCAACTGTCTCAAAACTTCATCATGGAGTCGAAGAAGCAGACGGACGATCTGGCGGTGCTCAAGCTGCGTGCACAAGAATACATTCTGATCAAGAATCAATTGGAAGAGTTGAAGGCCCAGCGGGAAGTGGCGAGCGAAGATCTGTCCCGCTTGAAGGCACTGGTCTATCAGGCCAAAGCCAATCTTGAGCGGGCTCAGAAACGGATGGAGTTGCTCAAAGACGACGGCGCGAAGATTGACGAGAAGTACTAAGTGAGGCTTACTCGGTACTGAATTCGCCAGGATTTAGGTGCATCACGTCGAAGTTTCGAAGTCTGACGACTTCGGGTACGATCACAATCAGACAATTTGGTGGTTTGTTCAATTACTGCGATCAACACAGCGCACGGATGCCCTGATTTCATTCGTTAGGGATGGATTGACCTACTGCAGCAGGGGAACGGGACGATGTCCTACATTGGCAAGATACTGGTCGTGATGCAGTTGGTGCTCAGCGTCTGTCTGATGGCATTTGCGGGAGCAGTCAGCAGCTACCAGACCAACTGGAAAGCCAAATCCGAGGCGATCCAGAAACAGCTCGATACGAAGAACGCTGAGTATGCGAAGCTGGATCAGGACTCCAAAAACGCGGCCGACAAATTCAATGTCGACCTGAAGGCCGAACAGGAAAAGGCGCGCGAGGCGGGAGCCCGCGTCTCACAGCTCACGCAGCAGGTCAGCCTGTTGAATGTTGAAAACAAGCGTTTGGCGGAGGAGGCTCAAGGGATCAAGCAGATCAACACTGACCTCGCGGATGACTCCAATGCGCGCCAAAACGAAGTCAAGATCGTGCGCGGATTGTTGAAGTCGGCATTGGAAGACCGCGATAAAGAATATCAGGCCAAGGCGAAGCTCGAAGACAAGATCTTCGAACAAGATACCAAGATTGAGCGCTATACGGTTCAAAATGCGGCGTTGATGAAGACCAATCAGCAGTTCAAGGACGTGCTGGTTGCGCACGGCTTGCCGTTTGAAATTGAAGATTATCTGAAGGCCAAGAACCCGCCCCCGAAGGTAGATGGTGTGGTCACGGAAACGAAAAAGCCGAAGGATGGCGGTAATTTATTGATTGCGATTTCGATCGGCGAAAATGACGGTCTCGGGATGGGCAACATCCTCACGGTCTATCGTTTGGGTGACAAGCGGAAATACCTCGGCCGGGCTCGGATCGTGTCGATCGATGCCGACACCGCCGTTTGTGAGCTGTATCAAAAGAGCGGTCTGGTAGAAAAGGGAGGATGGATGTCATGCCATGGGAAATGGGTGGTGCCGTCGTCACAACGAGGGGCCTTTTGACGATCGCTCCGAGC
>CAMAVF010000398.1 GCA_945861445.1 Planctomicrobium piriforme
CAATCCCGATACCGCGGCCAATTTTGAAATTTGGACGCCCGACCCCTCTTCTCTGCCTCTTCGTTCGGACTGCAAATTAGTCAACCGGCCGAATCAACGGCTTGGCCGTCCCAATCGGCAACAAGCTGGCCACCATGCCCACGGCGATCTGTACCAGCAACGAGACGGGCATCGCCCACATGAAACTGATGCCCGTATATTCCGGCCAGTAGCTCATCACGACAACGGTTGCCAACCCCGCCGCAGCCCCGACCAGTGTTCCAAAACCGGTCGCCCAACTGACGAACAGCGCCATGAAAAACAATCCGAACAACGGCGCTGTGAGCAGATTGACGACCTTATAGGCCAGATCCAATACCGTTCCTGGAATCAGACCGACCATCGTGCTGAGGATTACCACGCAGATTCCGACCGTCCACGAAATGTACCGGGCGCGACGCACCGCCGTCACGGCGTCCGGCTGCTTCGCACTGAGACGATTCCAGAAGTCCACCGTAATCACCGCACAGGATGAACTGAGTCCCGATGACAGACTGGACATGGCTGCCGCCAGCAGGCCGGCGACCACCAGGCCGCCAAACCCGTCGGGCAAACTGGCTGCGATGTAACGCGGGAAAAGTTGATCTGCATTGTTGGCGACTGACTGCCCCTCGCCAAGAAACTCTGGATGAGCCCGGAACCAGGCCAGCAAAGCGAAGCCCAATAGTCCCAGCAGTGTGATGACGATGCCGCCGGCAATCATCGAAATGTCAAACATCCTCCGGGCTGCCCGGACATCACGTGTCGAGAGATACCGTTGAATGGCCATCTGATCCGAACCCGACGTGCAGATGTACCAGACAAGCGTCGACAGTGTGACGTTCAGAAACGACATCCGCGAGTTCGGATCAAGTCCCAGTTCTGGCGGATCCCAGTTGGGTGCCCAGGTCATCGGCCACCATGCACCGATCCCTCCCAGATTCCAGGTAATCAGCCCCAGCGCGGCGATGGCTCCGCCAAGGAGAATGAACGTCTGCACGACATCCGTCATCACCACGGCTCGCAGTCCTCCCATGGACGAATAAATGACTGTGGTCAATCCCAGCAGCGCACACAGGTAGGGAGAATACGACTTATCAAGTCCCAATAGCGGCAACAGGACAACGATGGAAGTCACATGCAGAATCACTGCCATCCACAGCAATCGCATGGCCAGGAAGAAGATTGCCCCCAGCATTCGAACGGTAAAACCGAGGCGGGTTTCGAGAATCTCGTAGGCACTGGTGACCGGTAACCGCATAAAGAACGGGATTAACCACAGGTCGACAACGATCATTACGATGGGAAAACAGAGCATCGAGGCCAGGAACATCGGGCCATGCTGAATCATTTCGCCGGGCGTCGAGAGATAGGTAATCGTGCTGCACAGTGTCGCAAACAACGAGAGCCCGACCGTCCACGATTTCATCGTCCGCCCGCCCAGCAGATACTCATCGGCAGTCTCCGTGCGGTACGAGTAGTACCAGCCGATGGCCAGCATCGAAACGAAGTAGAGGGCGATGACGGTCCAGTCGAGCGATTCGAGATAATGCGTCCCCCGGCGTCCGATTCGCAGGAGTGCCGCGGCCGCGGCGGCCCGCGTGTCAGCATCCGAATCGGCGACCCAGTTTTGCAGACCAGAGACGTCCGTTCGATCCCCCGCGATTGCGAGGGCGCTGCTGGCGACCGCACGTGCTGCCGGTTCGGTGCTGTTGGCAAAAGTCAGCAATGCGTTGCGAAACATTGCTGCAGAACTGGCGTCTGCGGCTAAGGTCCAGGCGGCCGAGAGCAAATAGGGGCGGGCCGACGAATCGGCTGGCTCGTGTTCGGCAACTTCGGCTAGTAGTTTCTGGATTGCCGCATCCTTCACACGCAACCATTGAAGTCCGTAAGCCGCGACCAGCCGCACGTCTGGATTGTCCGAATTCAGCAGGTTGGCCAGTTTTTTCAGCTCTGTCGAATCACCCGACGACGCCAGCAACCATTGAGCATACGGAGCAGTCGGCCGATCAATCGCGGCGGCCGCGGTTGCGGCCTGCTTTAATTCGGCAGTGTCCAAGCGGTCGCCTAGCTTGGCCAGAGATTCCCAGGCGTGGACATGATCGGTCGCCGCGGGATCGAGAACCACCGATCGAATCCGCTCAATCCAGGCGTTGCGTTCGTTCACACTGGTGGCCGCCTGCGCGAGCACGCGCCAGATTCCAACTCGATATTTGGGTTCTTGCTCGTAAGCCGCCAGCTCCGCTTCGAAGGCCTCATGGACCCCCTGCGGATAACTCAGTTGCAGCAAGTATTCGGCGGCATGGACCTTGATCCAGCGTGATTCCTTGGCGAGAGTCTCACGCAAGATCGCTACGGAACGCTCGCGCAACTCCGGAGTGATCAGCACGCGCTTGTCGTCCGCCTCTGCACCGCGCGCGGGCCCAGCCCCGACCAGGATGAAGGTCAGGCACCAGCAGGCCAGGACTGCCGGCAATCGCGGAAACCGGGGGCGGCCGGCACTGTCGCTGCGTTGTCGAGCGTCGTTCCCAGCGCGGGGACTGGCCGAGCCGGACGCATCCAGGCTGCGGGGAAAGTGCCGACAGAACTCTCGTAAAACGCGACTCATTGAGAACCTGTTTCCGTATCGACCACCAGGACGGGGGTGGTCAACGCTTGATTGTGAACCGCTTCAGTCGTTGCGAGCCAGCTGCAGACTGCGCACGATTTGTGGAGCCTGCCCCAATGTCTGTCCATCGGAAAGTCCAATGGGCGCCACATGAGTCACGCTGTTGTCCATCGGAATTTGACCACGTCGCATCTGATCCAGCAACTGTGCGGCCAGGCGGCCGATCTCAACTTCATCCACAGTTGCTGAAGTTAGGCGACGCATCATGGGTGACGAACGGGACACGCCCCCCAGCCCGATAATCGAAATATCGTCCGGCACCCGCAACCCGAACTTCTCGAGCGACAGATAAATCAGTTCGGCCAGCGAGTCGAAACTGGAAAAAATCGCCGTCGGGCGGTCTTCATGATCCAGCATGTGCTGCAGAGCGGACACGATTTCCGATTCGTATTCGGCCGGATTCACCTTGCCGTCGAATCCATAGAAGACACAACCGTCCGGGACCTGAGCGCGGCCCTCGGCCAGGCCGGCACGTAAACCCGCTTCATACGCTGAGGAACTCGCAGTTCGTTGGGGGGCGAAAAACGCCACGCGCCGATGCCCCAATTCGACCAGGTGACGGGCGACAAAGCGGCCGATTTCGTGGAAGGGAATCGCCAGCAATGGGGCGTTGATCCCCTCGACGCGACGATGGCAAAACACGACGGGAATCCCCGCCTTTTGAAGTTGCCTGAGCTGATAGGCGGGCGTCGGAGGCTGGGTGACCGGAACCAGCGCCACCCCGGCCACCTGCTTGTCCAGCAGTTGCAGGATGATGTTTCCCTGCCGGTCCACATTATTGCCCGTATTGCAGATCAGCAATTGATGATGAACCTCGACGGCGGCCGCATCGAAACTGCGCTGCAGCGACGGATAAAAACCCGTCTGGGTTTCCGGCAGCATCAACGCGAACACGGCCAAACCCTGGCTGAACCGCTCGAGGGCCTGTTCATGGACGAACGTCCCTTTGCCCTGCATGCGCCGGATCAAGCCGTCGCGTTCGAGGGCCGACATGGCCTGGCGGACAGTGCTGCGTGCCAGCTTGTTTTGCTCAGACCACCAGCGTTCAGTCGGTAACGCGTCTCCGGGCTTCAACCGGCCAGACGTGATTTGCTCGATGATCTGTTGCTTGAGCTGCTCATATTTCGGCCCGTGATTCGGCTGGTCACTGACCGGCACTGTTTCCGCGAGTGCCGGATTCAGCTCCAGGTTTTCCAGGGTCACACTCATAGCTACCAATTACAAATGGCGAGGTAGAAACGGGTCACTAACCACGGCGGATGCTACGGAACTGCCAGGTGGTTTTGAAATGGTACGGTCCATTCTATACCACCCGCAGGACGCGGCGTCAATCACTTGCTCCTCAATATTAGGGTTTTCCTTGAATATTTGGTCGAAATAAAAATGCCTGCTCGTTGTGAAACTCATTCGTACCTATTAGGATACGCCAAGAGTTATTCCCATAGTCTGACGACTCGCGTACCAGCATTTCGCGCACCAGATTCGATTCAAAGTTCGTGGTCCGATCTTCCGTCTGATGCCTGTTCGATACCGGGAGCACCGCCGTGAGTACCGCTACACCACTCGATTTCTTCAACAAGTTTCTGCGTTCTTTCGTCCCGCACGACAGCTTCGATGCTCACCTGCACCTGTACCGAGATGCGGATGCCACTGCGGCCCTGCCGCGAGACTTGGTCGACGCGAACGGAAATGTGGGCTGGGCCTCCTATTGCAAGGGTGTGGAACGCTGGATGGGTGATCGGCGGCCGTCAGGGGGACTGATTTTCACCATCCCCAAGGTTACCCTGGATGTCGTCGCGGCGAACCGTTTCGTGGCCGATGAAGTCAAACGCCTGCCCGGGTCGCGCGCGCTGATGATGATTCGTCCGCAGGATGACCCGGCACAGGTGGAGGCGACTGTCCTGGCGGATGGATTCCTCGGCTTCAAGGTGTACCACGTCTACGCCAATCAGCCCGACACATTTGAAGCACCGACGGAAGCGTTTATTCCGGAATGGGCCTGGGAGCTGTGTCAGAAATACGGCCTGTCCATCATGCTGCACATGGTGAAGGCCCGAGCGCTGGCCGATCCGTCCAATCAGACCTACATCCGCGCCCATTGCCTGCGCTATCCCAACGCGAAATTGATTCTCGCCCATGCCGCACGCGGCTTCTGTGCGGGCCACACCATCGAAGGCATTTCGTGCCTGCGTGGTCTGGATAATGTCTTCTTTGACACGTCCGCCGTTTGCGAAGCGGGGGCGATGGAGGCCATTCTGCGCGAGTTCGGTACCGGACGGCTGTTGTACGGCGCCGATTTCCCGGTCAGTGAGCTGAAAGGCCGCTGCATCAGCATCGGCGATGGCTTTCAATGGCTGTACGAGGACACCCTGGATTGGAAGGCGTCGAAGTTCTCCCAACCACAGTACATTGGTCTGGAGTGCCTGCTGGCCGTGCAGCAGGCGTGTCGCACCCTGCGGTTGCGCGACGACGATGTGGAACGGATCTTTTCGACCAATGCGCGGAACATGCTGGGCATCACGAAACCCACGACCGATAAGACTCAAGCCGCCTACGAACGGGCACGGCAGATCATTCCGGGGGGTACGCAACTTCTCAGCAAGCGTCCCGAGATGTACGCCCCGGACAAGTGGCCCGCGTATTATCGCGAAGCTCGCGGCTGCGAGGTGATTGATCTCGACGGCCGGCGCTATATCGATATGACGACTTCAGGCATCGGCTCGTGCCTGCTGGGCTACGCCGACCCGGACGTGACCGACGCTGTCGTGCGTCGCGTCCAACTGGGCTCGATGTGTACGCTCAATGCCGTGGAGGAAGTGGAACTGGCGGAATTGCTATTGGAACTGCACCCGTGGGCCGAACGTGCGAGATTCTGTCGGACCGGTGGCGAATCCATGGCGACTGCGGTCCGCATCGCGCGGGCTGCCACCGGTCGCGATCGGATTGCCTTCTGCGGCTACCACGGTTGGTCAGACTGGTATCTCGCCGCCAACCTGCCTCAACATCAGTCAGAACCCTCGGGCAACGGCGATCAACTGCGCGGCCATCTGCTGCCGGGACTCGCCCCCGCGGGAGTCCCGGCCGGGCTGGCGGGGACCATGCTGCCGTTTACGTATAACAAGCTCGATGAACTGAAACGCCACGTGCGCGAACACGGTCGCGAACTGGCGGCCGTCGTCATGGAGCCGACGCGTTCCACCGATCCCGAGCCCGGGTTCCTGGAAGGGGTCCGGGAATTGTGCAATGAATGCGGCGCGGTCTTCGTGCTGGATGAGATCTCGGTCGGCTGGCGTCTGGCGCGTGGCGGGGCGCATCTCAAGTATGGCGTGACCCCCGACTTGGCCGTGTTTGCCAAGGCGCTTGGAAATGGCCATCCCATGGGAGCCATCATCGGCCGGGCCAAGGTCATGGAAGCCTGTCAGACGTCGTTTATCTCCAGCACGTACTGGACGGAAGGTGTCGGCCCGACCGCCGCCCTGGCGACGCTGCGCAAGATGCAGCGCGTGGACCTGCTGGCCCACATCAACCGCATTGGCAGCCGATTCCGTGCGGGATGGGAGGAACTGGGACGTGTCCACGGAGTGCCGGTTCGGGTCGGGGGGCACGCCGCGATCATGTCGTTTGGTTTCGACCATGCGGAAGCCGCGGCACTCGGCACACTGTTCACCACCCGGATGCTGGATGCAGGCTTCATGATTGGCAGCGGCTTCTATCCCAGCCTGGCTCACGAAGATCGCCACGTGGATGCCTGCATGGCCGCCGCCGGCAAAGTGTTTCCGGAAGTGGCCGAGGCCATTCGCCATGGCAACGCCGAGAGCCGGCTCAGTGGTCCGGTGCGGCATAGCGGATTCGCCCGGTTGACGT
>CAMAVF010000399.1 GCA_945861445.1 Planctomicrobium piriforme
CCTGCGACAACAACGGCGTATCGACCTCAAAGTGATCTCGCAAATCCAAAAACCGGCGAATTGCGGCGAGAACACGGGCTCGGAAACGAAGCGTCTCCAGATTAGCAGTCGGTAGGAAGTCGGGCGTCACAATCGGAGTCTCTGGTGGCGAAAGGCCGGTCACGAATGACCGCAAATACAAGCTCGAAGCGCAAGCGAGTGCATTCAGTTGTCAGTGAGTAATACAAATGCACTTGCTTCCGCTTCTAACTTGTATTCCTACAACACGACTCTAGCCTAACAACACGTCAGCCCGTTGCAATTGAAACGCGAACGACGAATTTGCATCGTATCGCCCCGCTTCGATACACTTCGCGGAACTGCGTCTCTGCTTCAAAGTCCTTGCTTGGTTCCATCAGGATTCTCTATGAGTCGTTCCCGTTCCTCGAAAGGACTTCCCTGGCTGGTGATTGGCGGAATTGCGATTGTCGCGATGGTGATCGTCGGAGCGGCCATGTTCATGCAGCCGGTCCCGGTCCATCTTACGCTGGATCCAATTTCCAAGCAGATGGTGGCCGAAGAGGAAACCTTGACGGTGCAAGCGGTGGCACATATTGAAGGCGCCCCCGCAGACACGCTGCGGTTTCGACTCGTTGCGGCACCACTCGGGGCGAAGATCAATTCGAAAACCGGAGTCTTCACCTGGAAGCCCGCAGAACTGCAGGGCAAGAAGTCGCACCGGGTGGAATTGCGTGTGCAATCCATCGGTCCACAGAAAGCCGAAGCGTCCACCAAGTTTACCATCGTCGTCAACTAGATTAACGAACCTCCGGTGATTTTTGACGTTGGCGAACAGACTGTAGTGGCTGGCGAGTTATTGACGTTTCTCGTGCGCGCCACGGATCCCGATATTCCTGCCAAGCCGCTGGAGTATCGATTTGGAGCGTCCGCGCCGCAGGGGGCGCGAATGGACCCGCAGACAGGTGCGTTTGAATGGACACCACTCCCATCGGCGAAGGAACACGACGAGACGGTCCAGGTCATCGTCTCTGAATTCGGCGACAAGTCCGGTTTGAAAACCGAGAAGACATTCAAGATTCATGTCACCCCTGCCAAGCCGGCTGCCGCCCCCTGACATGCTGGCTCGCAGGTGTCCGGCCTTTTCTCAAGTCGGGCTACGTATAGAATGGGCAAGGAGGCCCCATCATGTTCACTGATGTCTTATCGCGGTTGGGAATCGATTCCGTCAACGAGGGCGCGTTCGCCGACCGGTGGCTCGAATGTCCCGGTCCCGAAATTGTCTCGCTGAATCCCGCGACCGGACAGCCGATCGCCGCGGTGCTCTCGGCATCGCGCGAGCAATACGAGACGGTCGTGCGAACCGCTGCGGAAGCTTTCAAACGGTGGCGACTGGTGCCGGCTCCGCAGCGGGGCGAAATCGTCCGTCAAATCGGTCAGGCCCTGCGCGAGCACAAATCCGACCTGGGCTTGCTGGTCACCTTGGAGACCGGCAAGATTCAGTCCGAGGGCCTGGGCGAGGTCCAGGAAATGATCGACATGTGCGACTACGCCGTCGGTCTATCGCGCCAATTGTTTGGTTTGACCATGCCCAGCGAACGGCCGCAGCACCGCATGTTCGAACAATGGCTGCCGCTGGGTCCTGTGGGCATCATCACGGCGTTCAATTTTCCCGTCGCCGTCTGGGCCTGGAACGCCTGCCTGGCGGCCGTCTGCGGCGACACGTGCATCTGGAAGCCATCGTCACAGACCCCACTCACTGCCGTTGCCGTGCAGCATATCGTCAACAAGGTGCTGGATCAGCACGATCTGCACGGCGTCTTCACGCTGTGCATCGGCAGTGGTGCGGTGGTCGGTCAGACATTGGCCGAAGATCGTCGCGTCCCGCTGATCTCCGCGACCGGCAGTTGTGCGATGGGGCGCCGGCTGGCGCAAACTGTCGCTGGCCGACTGGGCCGTTCTCTGCTGGAACTGGGGGGCAACAATGGCATCATCGTGACGCCGACTGCCAATCTGGAACTGGCGTTGCGCGCGGTGACCTTCGCCGCGGTCGGCACGGCGGGCCAGCGCTGTACCAGCCTCCGGCGGCTATTTCTGCACGACAGTATCGCCGACGAATTCCTCGATCGGCTGGTCGGCATCTACAAACGGATCCAGATCGGGAATCCTTGGGATTCAGACATACTTCTCGGGCCCCTCGTCTCCGAGCAAGCCGTCACGGACATGTTGACGGCAGTTACCGCGGCGGTGCAGCAGGGAGGCCGCATATTGAGTGGCGGGCGGCGGATTGATCGTCCCGGCTACTTCGTCGAACCGACAATCATTCAGGCTCGATCAGAAATGCCGATCGTCCGTGAAGAAACCTTCGCCCCGATCCTGTATGCGATCACCTACCGGGATCTGGATGACGTCATCGAGCAGCACAATTCGGTCGATCAAGGTCTGTCCTCAGCAATTTTCACCGACCGTCTGACCGAAGCCGAGCAATTCCTATCGCCAGCCGGCAGCGACTGCGGCATCGCCAACGTCAACATTGGCACCTCGGGCGCCGAAATCGGCGGAGCGTTTGGCGGCGAGAAAGAAACCGGCGGAGGCCGCGAAGCGGGCAGCGATTCCTGGAAGGCCTACATGCGCCGGCAGACGTGTACCATCAATTACGGCAGCGATCTACCCCTCGCGCAGGGAGTAGCGTTTGACGTAACATCCGAGTAGCTGTCTCCTGATTGACAGCAGCGCGGCTCAGCGGGACACTGTTCGGAAGCTGGCCGGAATTCGCGGTCAGCGTTTGGTCCCTGATCGATGTTGCTGTGCAATAGGCGGTACACCCATGCTACAACGCGCGCTCTTCGTCGGTATCGTTTACTTCTGTTCCCACGCTCTGCCGCTTCCAGGGAAGCAGCCGGATTCTCCGATGCAAATCGGGGATCGAGCCTGTCTGTTTCTGGACGATCACTTCCTCGCCGAACAGTCGGGATTCAAACGCACCTGGCATCAGGGTCAGCCTCAGCACGAGGTGGCGATCAAGGACATCGGCGCTCCGTGGGAACGCTGGCCGCACATGTTTGGCAGCACGGTCCATGATCCCCAGGCGAAGCTGTATCGCATGTACTACGAATCAGCGATCTATCCCTCGCGCACTCCGCCCAACAGCTTCACAACGTACATCTGTTACGCCGAGTCGCAGGACGGGAAGACTTGGAAGAGACCGTCGCTGGGACTGTTTGCTGATCTTGGCTCCAAGGACAACAACATCGTGATCCACTGCGCCGAGTTCGCCAAGGTCTTCGTGGATCCCCTCGAAACGGACCCCGCCGCACGCCTGAAAATGTTTGTGTATCTCAATGGGAAACCTCCCCTGATGGGGGGAAGTGGAGAATGCCTGCTGGCCTCCGGCGATGGGCTGCACTGGAAATTTGTGGGCGGATTCAACATGCCCCCTTACGCGAAGGCCGAGCAACGTAACTACACCGACACATTTACCTTCTCGTTTGACCCCATCCAACAGCGTTATCTGGCCGGCATCCGGACTTTTGACAAGAGCCATCTCTCTGAAAGCAAGGACGGACGGCGTCGAGCGATTGGTGTTTCCCACAGTGCCCGCGTCAACAAAGAGTGGTCGCCGATCGTGCAGGTGTTGGCTCCTGACGCCCAGGATGATGCCAAGGTCGCTCCACTCAGCCGCGACGAGCAAAAGCCCGACTGGGCCGAACACTATTGCATGTCTCTGTTCGTTTATGGCAATCACTATTTGGGAATGCTAAGTCTGCTGTATTTAGTAGACGGATACGACGGTAACGGAGGCGGCGACATTCAACTCACGTTCAGCCATGATTACGCGCGCTGGCACCGTCATCCCCAGCGTCAGACATTGATCGCCCCCAGCAACGCCGCTCCGGCGTTGTTTCCGACGTATGTCAGCATCAATGGTCCAGTGGAAATCGGGGATGAGTTATGGCTCTATTACACCGAGGCCAACGGGGCGCACCCCATCGCGCCGATCACCAAGGCCGTTTCGCAAATCCGCGCCGCCGTCTGGCGCCGGGATGGATTTGTCTCGCTCGACGCCACGGACACTGCCTCATTCGTCACCAAACCGCTGGCGTGGGACGGCAAGCAATTGCGAGTGAACGTCAAATGTCAGGATAAGGGCAGTCTGCGAGCAGCCTTGCTGAATACGGATGGAAAACCCTATCCCGGGTTTGATTTGGCAGATTGCGAACCGCTCACCGGAGATCAAGCCCAGGGCTTGGTGCATTGGAAAGGGAAGGCCGATGTTTCAGATTTGCAGGGAAAGGCCATCCGCCTCAAGCTAGAGCTGTCACACGGCAGCGTGTATAGCTTCCGAGCCAGTTCCAATTGATCCAACTCTGGTAGCCGCACTCGCCAGAGTGCGAGCGATCAACGGAACGGCCCAGATCGGCAACACCGTGAAGGATCTTCACCAGCCAATTGTAAAATTATTTGGGCCGATTCGTGATTCGAGTCGATGGGAGGGCGAGGGACCCAGGGGGTACCCCGCCGCGCCGCGGTTGTCAATCGGGTGTCGCAAGACCACGCGGTTCGGCAGGAGCCTCACCCTCCCATGATACCGAATGTCCGTCACGGCGTAGCCTGATCGAGCCAACTCGGCGACACGATTTCTGCGTATTGCTGCTGAACGAACTGGTCGAGTATGATGTGGATGCGGGCTCTGTGGGCCAAGTAAAACACCGTCTCCCGCCAAGAAGTACCCAACTCGGAAAGTAGTCCTCATGACTCAGTTCTTTCATCGCTGCCAGCGACTCACAGGTTTCATGCAAACGGCTTCGCGAATCGCCGCGATGGGCATCGTAGCGGGTTCCATCGTGCTGGTTGGTGGAGTCATGACTGCGATGGCGCAGTCCGATGCGAAGGCTGCGCCCAAGAAGGGCGCTTCTGCGGCGAAAACAGCCCCCGTGGAAAAAGCTGCGGCCGGCACGGCAAAACAGCCGGCGGCGAAGATGGGCGAGCCCGCGACTCCCGAGCAGGCGGCGAAGGTGCTCGATCTGCGGACGTTTCCCGTAATGGCGGGGGCCGAAGTCGGCAGCATCAGGACGCTCGGCATGTTGATGTATGAGGTAAAGAGTTCGGCCAAGGCGGCGTTTGAGTTTCAGAAGGCCGAGTTGCAGAATCGCGGATTTCAGGAGCAGAAGGGTGGCTACAGCGATGCGATGAACGCCTCCGGTCACTTTACGAAGGATGGGTTTTATGTCGGCGTCAGTGCCTCGGCGAGCAGCGGCGACCCGAAGAAAATGGGGATGTCGAATGTGTCGCTGATCAACGATGGCAACGTCGATGTCGGCCAGTTGCCGGTCCCGAAGGGGGTGAAACGCTTCTTTCCGCAAGCCTATCGCGCCGCTTATACGACCGACGACAAGGTTGCCGAAGCGGCCGCTGCGTGCCGCAAATTGCTACTCGCCGCTGGCTGGGAACCGTATGGCCAAGTCGAACCGAATCCGAATCAGCCGGATTCGGCGACGCAGTTCTTCAAGCGGAACGCGATCAAGTTGCAGTTGTGGGTCTCGGTCACGCCGGCGGACGGGGGTAAGACGCTGATTCAGTATTCCACCGAGCTGTGGCAGACAGATTTGCCAGCTCCGCCAGAGATCGCGAATCCCAGTTATACCGATTTCCAGAAGACACTCCGGTTCGATGCCCCGAAGGATCAAACCGACGCCATCATCGCCTTCTATCAGCAGAAGTTGCCGAAACTGGGCTGGAAGCCGACGACCGAGAAGCCGATCGTCGATGATCGGGACAAGTCGCAGTTTGTGATCTATCGGAATGAGCAAAAGGAATTGCTGCAGCTCGATCTAGATAAGTTCACCGACATTGTGCGCGTGTCGCTAAAACATCAGACCGCCGTCGAATTGGCCGAAGAGGAACGTCTCGCCAAGGCCCACGCCGAGAAGGCGAAAGCAGAAGAGGCGGCGCGGAATGTGAAGGTCAAGGTGGAGATCCCGTTGCCCGCGAATGCCGGCGAGATCGAGAAGCTGAAGGATAACGTATTCGAGGTCAAGGTCCCCACAGGGACTTGTTCCGCCATATTAGAAGGGATTCGGAAGCATTTCGTGAAGGCCGGCTGGACGGAAGAAAAAGGGACCAAGCTGGAAGAGCAAATCGGCAGCATGGATTTCAAAAAGGGGTTGGCCCAACTGAGTTTCAGCTATTTCGACGTCGGCTTCGGCGAGGCGGAGATCAAGGTCTCGGGTTCATCCAACGTCGTGTTGTCGACGGCAACCTCCAAAGAGAAAGTCACCGCAGAGCAACCGAAGTCGAAGAAAACCAAGAAGCCCGCCACTGCGGTCCCCGGCCTGCCAGACCTGCCACCCGGCGTTGACCTGCCACCCGAAGTTGAGGCCCTTGTGAAGAAGGCCTTGCAGGATGCGAAGAAGAAGCCCGCAGTGCCGAAGAAGACGGATAAGTGATCTTCGTAGCCCAGGGTTGCCCGCTTCAGTGGGCTACCCTGGGCTACCCATAAATATTGAATTCTACCCTCCTCGGGAACTTCAATTTGTG
>CAMAVF010000400.1 GCA_945861445.1 Planctomicrobium piriforme
CGATGTCGACGTTCTTCCAATTATCAAGATGCAATTCCAGCGCTCGGATTCGCCTCCATTCCTTCCAATCAGTGAGTGGCGTTCCAAACGCAACCATGCACCCATTATATCTGCTAGAAACTTAACTTCATTGCGCAACGCTCTGTAAGGCAAGAGAAAATGACACCGCACGAATGGTCATTGTCTGGATTAGTGGAGATTAGAGTAGATTAGTGTTCTTCTAATGAATACTTCGTCTGCAGTTCCGTGCGAAATGCGCAACTTCAAAAGCAGTAGCCTCGCCCTCCCATCGACTCGACACACCAATCAATCGATCTATCACGATCTCGCAGACAATCACGCCAGGATATCAGTGATGACTTCGCCTGCGACATCGGTCAATCGGAAGTCGCGGCCATTGAAGCGGTAGGTTAGCTTGGTGTGTTCCAGCCCCAGCAGATGCAACAAGGTGGCGTGCAGATCGTTGACATGCACCTTGTTCTGCTGGGCCTTGTAGCCGAACTCGTCGGTGGCTCCATAATGAAAACCACCTTTGACGCCGGCTCCGGCCATCCAGATGGTGAACCCGTTGGGGTTGTGATCGCGCCCCTTGGCACCTTGCGAATCGGAGGTGCGACCGAATTCGCCGCCCCAGATCACCAGTGTCGAGTCCAGCAGACCCTTAGAGGCCAGGTCCCCGAGCAACGCGGCGGCGGGTTGATCGGTATAGAGGCCGCACGAGCGGTGATTGGTCTGGACGTCCGAATGGCAATCCCACGGAACGTCGTTCACGCTGCCGTCTCCGTTGACACCTTTGCCGGCGAAGATCTGCACGAACCGGACGCCTCTTTCCACCAGACGGCGAGCAATCAAACACTGTCGGCCGAAGGTGGCACAGTGTGGCTGGTCCATGCCATATTGTTTGTGCGTGGCTTGCGATTCTTTGGTCAAGTCAATGGCCTCGGGAGCCGCCATCTGCATGCGATAGGCGAGTTCGAACGAATTGATCCGGGCGGCCAGGTCACCTTGCGTCGGACGACTGGCGGCATGCTCCTGATTGAGTTGCCGGATCAAATCGAGCTGGGCTCGTTGTTGCCCGTCGGTGTGCTTGGCATCGCGGGCCAGGTTGTCGATGGCTTCGTTGCGGCGCGCGTCCAGCGCGAGGGCCTGGTACGACTTGGGCAAGAATCCCGCCGACCAGATCTGATCGTCACCGCGAGGCCGCGTTTCGTGCATGACGACATACGACGGCAGATCCTGATTGGCGGAACCCAGGCCGTAAGTCTGCCATGCACCGAGTGCCGGCAGCCCGGGGCGGTTGGTGCCGCACATCAATTCGATCGAAGCCGGAGCGTGGTTGTTTTGCTTCAGATACATCGAATGCAGGAACGTCATCTTATCGACGTGCTGGGACAAGTGCGGAAACAGGTCCGAGACCCAACTGCCCGATTGGCCGTGCTGTTTCCATTCAAATGGCGACTTCAAGCACTTGCCACTGGTACTGAAGAAGCCAGTCTTGGGATCGGCCCCGGCCAGCTCCTGGCCATCTCGTTTCTGCAATTCGGGCTTGTAGTCCCACGTATCGACTTGCGACGGACCGCCGGTCATAAACAGCCAGATGATCGACTTTACCTTGGCGGGAAAATGGGGCGTCTTCAACGAGAGCGGATTATCGGCCGCGGCCGCCGGCGTGTCGGCGAGTGACTGCTGATGCAGCATATTGGCGAGGGCGAGCGATCCGAATCCCAAGCCGGCGTCCTGCAGAAACTGACGTCGCGAGGGGAGTGTGAAGTTAAACATGTTTGGTCTTCTTGGCTCAGGACCCGTGGCGTTGTTTTGATTCTATCTCCCCTCGCCTCGGTACTCCGGGGAGAGGGGGCGGGGGTGAGGGGCATTGCGGGTTACGACCTGCGGCACAGGTCGAGTTTCTTGTTCTTCCCGATACTGCCTCACTCAATTCATCTTAATTTGTAAGTCGCTGGTTCATCGATTCCCCTCACCCCCAGCCCCTCTCCCCGGAGTACCGAGGCGAGGGGAGATGGGAATGAGTCTGTCCTTGATCAATCGACATACACAAATTCATTCAAACACAACAGCACCTGGCAGAACTCCGTAAGTGCCTGATCAACGGCATTCGGTGCTGCTGCGAGCAGCGTTTTCTGCGCGTCGATGAAAGCCAGCATCCGCTGACGTTCGGCGTCATTCGGCAATCGTCCAAATGCGATCCGATAGCCGTTATCGATGGCCTCGGTGAGTGGTTTGTCGGCGGCGGGTTTGATGCGGGCTGCGAGTTTTTCCGCCTGCTGCCTGACAAACGGCGAATTCAGCATCGTCAGGGCCTGCGTGGGGACGGTCGTGCCGATGCGTTCGCCGATGCTCTGGGTCGGCTCGGGGGCATCGAACACGGTCATGAAAGGAATGAGTTCGCTCCGTTTCACTCGCAGATAGACACTGCGTCGCGGTACGTTGTCCAGGATGCTGGGACCATACATGCTGCGGTCGAGTGAACCGCCCACCGCCAGCAGCGAGTCACGGATGATCTCGGCTTCGAGTCGCTGTGGATTGAAGTGCCACAGCAGGCGGTTGCTGGGATCGAGTTTCAGGTTTTCGGGTGAGACCACATTGGCCTGTTGATAGGCAGTGGTCAGCATCATCAGGCGGTGAATGGGTTTCAGTTTCCAGCCCCCCTTGATCAACTCGCCCGCCAGCCAGTCGAGTAGCTCTGGGTGTGAAGGGCGGTCTCCCTGGGCTCCGAAGTCGTTCGGGGTACTGACGAGGCCTTCGCCAAAGTGGTGCTGCCAGAGTCGATTGACGATGATGCGGGCCAGCAGCGGGCCTGCCCCGTGTTCGACGTCCGTAATCCAGTTGGCCAACGCGACCCTCGAGTCCACCGGTGGTGGCTGCGGGACGGCGGCTGCGGTGGCGGCGGGTGGCGTGGCAGCGCGGCTGAGTACCTGGATCACCCCCGGCGTCGCTTTCCCGGCTTTGTTATCAACTTCACCACGCTTCAACAGGAAGACATCCTGGCCCCCGGCGATCGTGGTGTAGACTTCCACTTGATGCGGACGCGGCTTCGCTCGGGCGTGCGCGTCAACCGCGAGCCGCACCTTTTGGGCTGCGTCATCGAACTTGCTGAACCAGCGCACGGCCGGCTCACGAAGAGCTTCGGGTAGCGTGTTGTTGTTCGCGGCGAGGATCGCCTTGATCTCACCCAAGTGTTGGGTGCCGATTTCTCCGGCCCAGGTGGGCGTTCCTGTTTCCTTGGAAATTGCGAGGCGGAACCGTCCGAGCCCGGCGTCGGCCAGTTTTAATTCAAAGGTCAAAACGGTCCCACCGGCGAACCCCGGTAATCCCCCTTCGATTTCGAAGATGGCGGCGTTATCCTTGCCCCCGTCGGCGTTGGCTCGCCAGAACGTGCCCGGGTTGTCGTCGACTGCATTCTTCAGCGGTTGAGCCGCCTCTTCGAATGCGGCCAGGATCGGTTTGAGTTTCAGAGTGACCGGGACTTCCTTACTTTGCGCGTCGAGCGGTTTCGCGATGACTTTGAATTCGGCCAATGCAAAACTGCCATTGCCGCTCAATCCCGGGCCTTTGCCAGGCAGGGATTTATACGTGAGCGCGTCGAGACGCAGTGCGGTCAGTTTTTGCTGCCAGGTCTGGGCTGTGACGACGTATTTATCTGAGTCCTTACGACGCGGTCCAACGAACGTAATCAAACCGTCTTCCGCCGTGTTCAGCCACGTGTCCTCGGTCGTGATGGTTAAGGCATCCAGAATCTGCCAGCGCGGATCGAGATCGATCTTGGGGAGCGATTCCTGCTGCCATTTCGCGAAGCGGGCGGGTAATTCCTTCGCGGCAAATTCGCGCCACGCCGCCAGTGGGACTTCATGATCACGGGCATGTTGTTCAATCGCCGCCTGAGTGGCGGGTGGATCGGGGTCGAGGGTCACCGGTCCATGAGCCGTCTGCGCGAATGTCGCCGCGAGAGCATAATAATCCTGCTGCGGGAGCGGATCGTACTTGTGATCGTGACATCGCACGCAACCCAGCGTCAGGCCCAGCATCGAGCCCCCCACCGTCATCAACATATCGTCCAGTTGATCATAGCGGATGCGTTCGACCGTCTTGGCTGTGATCTGTCCGGGATACGGGCCAGCCACCAGAAATCCGGACGCTGCGGCTCCGACATAGCCGGGTTTCAATTTGTCCCCCGCCAGATTCATCCGAATGAATTCGTCATACGGCAAGTCGGTGTTGAACGACTTGATGACCCAGTCGCGGTAGTGAAAAGCCCCCGGCCGGAATCCGTCAAACTCGTACCCGCCACTTTCGGCGAACCGGACGACGTCCAACCAGTGCCGCGCCCAGCGTTCGCCGTAATGTTGACTCTCCAGCAAACCATCGACGACCTTTTCGAAGGACTGCGGCGTTTCATCTTTCAGAAAGGCTTCCACTTGTTCCGGAGTCGGAGGCAGCCCGATCAGATCAAAGTATGCGCGTCGTATCAGCTTCTCGCGACTGACGGGCCCATTGGGCGTGAGTCCTCGTTCTTCTTGCTTGGCACTGAGAAACCGGTCCAGCGGGGTCCGGGTCCAAGCGGCATTTTTGACCTCGGGAGGGACGGCTGTCTGCAAAGGTTGAAACGACCAGAATTTCTTTCCTTCAACCAGGTCGATGACGCGTACCGGTTTGGCGGTCTGATCCCCTTTGCGAGGATCAATGGCTCCCGCGTCGATCCAGGCCGTGAAGTCCGCGATGACAGCGTCGGGCAACTTGCCGCTGGGGGGCATTTCCAAACCATCGTACTTGAGAGCCTTGATCAGCAGGCTCTCAGCGGCCTTACCCTTTACGATAGACGGACCCGTATCACCCCCTGTGAGCAGACCCTCTGACACATCCAGATAGAGCCCACCCTTCAGCTTCTTCTTCTGTTTGGCATCGGCTGAGTGGCACGCATAGCAATGCTGGACCAGCACCGGGCGAATCTTCTGCTCGAAAAATTCTGCGCTCGCCGGAGCTTGAGCCGACAACGGATCCTGGTTGAGCAGGCACCAGCAGCATGCCACACAGGACAGGAAAAACATCAATCCGCGTCGGCCGGAGGGAAGAACTTGCATGGAAATGGACTTTGGTGGAAGGCGAGCGAGCTGACCAAAACGGAAGCAGGTTGTTGCTCCAGCACGGCGTTCGCGTCACGGGACACCCCATTCCGTTCGATCGTACACGGGGGAGCCGGCTGGCTGGATTGAATTCGATTACTTGCGTCAATCACTTGCGTATGGCACAACTTTAACAACGGATTGATACGACCTGCCAGTATAATTCTTCGAAACGACCGTGGGATAGGCTTCCAGCCTGTCAGTCCCTTATTTAAGCCGACAGGCTGGAAGCCTATCCCACGGTGTTATTGTCATGCCAACGGGGACTTGCGTTCGGTGATCGACGGGCAGATTTCGGCCATTTCGGCGTTCAAGGCAATGAAATCCCGCCACTTCTCCGGAACGCTGTCTTCGTGGAAGATCGCCTGTGTGGGGCAAACACTCTGGCAGGCTTCACAGTCGATGCACGACAGCGGATCGATATACAACATATGCTCGCCTTCATGAAAGCAGTCGGAAGGGCAGACCGCTGCGCATTCCGTGTGTTTGCAGCCAAAACAGGGCTCGGTGATGACAAATGCCATGTCAAACTCCTTCAAGTTGCGTGTTCAAGACAGAATCGGGAATCGGTATCTCAGTCACGGATCCCATTCGCGTCTGAGTTGCACCAAAAAGTGAATTGCCAGGTCGCGGCTTGACCGGCCAAATAATTCGCCGAAAGTTTCGCCATGACGGAATCTGCCCATAACCCGAGTGCCCAACCCGACGCCCCGCTGGGTGTTTCCAAACCGGGCGACTGGACTCATTCGGCGTTTTTTCGTGCCCATGCACCGCGATTGGAAGCACTCATTCGTGGGCGACTGGCTCCCCGTTTTCGATCGCGATTTGATGCAGATGATGTCGTGCAGTCGGCGTTTCGCAGTTTCTTTCTCCGTCCTGCTCCCGCACTATCGAAGCTGCCCAAAGAATCGGATTTGTGGCCACTGCTGGCAGAAATCGCAGTCCGCAAACTGGCTCAACAGGTACGACGGCATCAGGCAAGGCGACGTGATGTCCGGTCCGATCGTTCTACCGACGAATCATTGAGAGCGCTCGGAGACTTGCCGGATGAAGCGGCCAGCCTGGCCGAGATCATTGAACGCGTGCAGCACGGTCTGGACATCAAATCTCGAACTGCGTTCCAACTCAGGTTGCAGGGGCATGAGATTCTGGAAATTGCCGAGCAACTGAAGATCTCCGAACGGACGGTGAGGAGGCAGCTTGCCGGCGCGAAACAACTGCTTCGGGAGTTGCTCGAGTTATACTTCACGCGGTGAGGAATGAGGCCGGGTTGAAGTGTTGGAAGTTGTGGGTCATGAGGGTGGCGAGTTGGGGGCGGTGTTTTGTGGGGATGTTGTCGAGGCAGCCATCGATGGCGTGGCGGAATTCGGTGAAGTTGTCGTAGT
>CAMAVF010000401.1 GCA_945861445.1 Planctomicrobium piriforme
CCGATTCTGCTGTCGCTGCACAACATCGCATTCTATCAGAACTTGGTGCGAGAACTGCGGCTGGCTGTGCAGGAGGGGCGAATGGCGGAGTTTCGGGCGGTTCGCCTTGCCCAATGGGAAACCGCCAACTAAGATGACCCCTTGCAAAATTGGGGCTGAAACTCGATTAACGAGGTTTTTGTCGCAGTTTTGAGATTGTGGGTGATCGAATCCTTTTTGGATCGGAAATTTAGTTGTCGAGCGGGGAAACGAGCGGTTGGGACTGCCGTTTTCGATTCCGAAAGGCATAAGTGATGATGTCGTGGTCGGGTTTCACGGTGATTCTGGCAGCGGACGCGGCAGCGCCCGAAGTCAACCCGTTAGTTCAGTTTGCTCCGTTTATCTTGATGGCCATCATGTTCTTCGTGATGGTCTGGCTGCCGAAGTCGAAGGATAGTCAGAAGCGTCGCGCGCAACTGGCGGCCATGAAGAAGAATGATCGCGTCTATACCGCGTCCGGGATTATTGGCACGATTGCGAATATTTCCGCGGACGGGAAAGAAGTCACGCTGAAGGTGGATGACAATGCCAAAATTCGTGTATTTCGGCAAGCCATCGAGGGATTCTACGGAGACTCCACGAGCCCGGAAGCGTCGCCTCCAGCCTAGCCTGCCAACCCCAGGCCGCTGTCGTTTCAGAACCCTGTGTCAACGTGTGCTCCAGTGTGACACGCAGGCTGTCCAGCCCGTGTTCTTCCCAGTGCAGTTGACTTCTCATACAACTTGATCGTCGCTTGGGCCGTTTCCGGGTAAGGAACAGAGTTACATGGATCCGATTACGTTAAAGTTGCTGTTGTTTGTGGCCGTGATTGTCGTGTCGTTCGGCGGGGGCTATGCCATTGCCCACCTCCTGCGGCTGCGTGATCTCAGTGTCAAACTGGGGACGGTCCTGTTCACGATTGGACTGGCACTCAGCCCGTTCCTGAACACGGTCGTCGTCGACAAAAAACCGGCGATCGACACACTCTCGTTCGGTATCGACCTGGCCGGTGGTACCAACCTGGTTTACGAACTGGGCGGACAACCGAAGGATTCCGGGACCGTCGGCCGCATGGTCGGTGCCATCCGCCGCCGCGTCGATCCGACCGGTACGCAGGAACTGGCGATTCGCCAGGTCGGCAAGAATCAGATTGAAATCATCATTCCCAAGGCCACACCGGAAGAGGTGAAGGCCATCAAGTCGGCAATTACCTCCGTCGGTAAGCTGGAATTCGCGATCCTGGCCACGCGGCTGAATGATTCTCACAAGAGCCTGATCAGCCGGGCGATGCTGGTAAAAGATGATCTGCGAGATAACGGCCGTGTGATCGCCGGCTGGCGTGCGGTGGCGCCGTTGACCGTCGTGCAGCCCGACAATACGACGATCGATGTCCCCAATCGCGAGCTAGATTCTGAAGCCCTGCCGGGACAGGGCGAAATCGTACTGCGGCAGATCAAGGGCCAGCCCGAGGGCTTCATGGAAGCCTTATGCGTCTTCGAACGTGATCCCCGGCGGCGAGTGACCGGTGAATATCTGCAACGCGCGACTCCGTCCATGGATGATCGCGGCTCCCCCTGTGTGCATTTCTCTTTGAATGCCGTGGGGGGCACCCGCTTCCGTGCGTTGACGTCCGCTCATACACCGATGGCCAATGGCAAAGAATACAAGCTGGCCGTGTTACTGGACGACAAGGTTCAGACAGCTCCCAATATTCGGGAAGCGATTGGTGGCGAAGGGCAGATTACGGGTCGCTATACCAGTGCCGAAGTCGAACGCATCGTCAATATTCTGAACGCCGGTGCGTTGGAAGTCCCGTTGAAGAAGGATCCGATCAGCGAGAACTCGATCAGCCCGCTGCTGGGTGTGGACGTACAACGCAAGGGCTTTACCGCCTTGTTCCTGTCCACGGCCGGCGTATTGGTCTTCATGCTGGTTTACTACATGTGGCTGGGGCTTGTCGCCAATATCTGCTTGATGATGAACCTGTTGCTGTTGATGGGCTGCATGGCCTTTATCGACGCGACGTTTACGCTGCCCGGCCTGGCCGGTATCGTGCTGACGATGGGTATGGCCGTCGATGCCAACGTGCTGATCTACGAACGTATGCGTGAAGAACTGGAACGGGGTTCCAGCATGCGGATGGCGATTCAGAACGGCTTCGGCAAGGCGTTTTCCTCGATCTTTGACTCCAACATCACCACGCTGTTGACCGCCGTGATTCTGTACCTGATTGGTACCGATCAGGTAAAGGGCTTTGCGGTCACATTGTTCGTCGGTCTGGCGATCAGCATGTATACGGCGTTGACGGTCAACCGGTTGATGCTCGAAATCATCGAACGCAAACGCTGGCTGCCGCGATTCAGGATGCTCAGCCTGTTCGGCACGACTCACTTCGACTTCGTTTCGAAGCAGACGATTTGTGCCATCGGTTCATTGGTGCTGATCGGTGCGGGCTTGCTGACGTTTGCGATTCGCGGCGAGCAGAACTACGACATCGACTTCAACGGTGGCACGATGATCACCATGCGGTTTAACGAGAAGCAGGGTTCCGATGAGATCCGGGATCAGTTGACGAAGGCCTTCCAGTCCGACATCTCGCTCGAACAGTTGACGAGCACCGATCCGACGCGCGACGGAATGACATTCCGGATGCGCACGACGAATCAGGATCAGGACCATGTTGCCAAAGTGATCAGTGACACGTTTGGCGACAAACTGGTCAAGATTCATGTGAAGCCTGGCGAACTGCAGGCAATTCCAGAAGCCAAGCCCGTGGTCAAAGCTCCCGAGAAGCCGGACGCTCCGGATGCCAAGCCGCCGGTCGAAGAAGACATCGATCCGTTCGCGGGAGGACATCAGGTCGAATTGGCGTTCACTGCGCCGACACGGCTCGACACGGCTTCGCGGTATGCTCGGGAGGAACTGGCCAAGATCAAGAAGGCTGATTCGAAGACGGAACTGAAATACGGGACCGAAGATCAGACCAAGACTCTGGTCGCGGTGTCCAGCCTGGAAAAGGTCGAGGGGACCAAGGCGGTTGGCGAAGTGAAGCAAATTCTGCTGAAGTTCACCAAGGATGTCTCGGCGGATGATGCCAAGACGGTCGTGGCCTCGATCACCAAGACGTTGGACAGCACGCCGGTGTTCGACGAACTCAATAACTTCGAAAGCCAGGTCGCCGGCGATACCAAGAATTCTGCCATTCTCGCCATGCTGGCGAGTCTCGTCATGATCGTGGCCTATATCTGGTTCCGGTTCGAAAACATCTACTTCGGTCTGGCGGCGGTCCTGGCCCTGGTGCATGACGTTCTGGCCACGCTGGGCATGGTCTGCATGGCGGCAGCGATCAGCAATACGCCCATCGCGGAATTCCTGCTGATTTCCGACTTCAAGATCAACCTGACGATGATCGCCGCCTTCCTGACGATCGTAGGTTATTCACTGAACGACACGATCGTAATCTTTGACCGTCTGCGTGAAATCCGCGGCAAGAATCCGCTGTTTACCCGGCAGATGGTCAATCAGGCGGTGAACGAGTGCTTGTCCCGGACGATTCTGACCGCCGGTACGGTGTTTATCACCGTGGCCATTCTTTACATTCTGGGTGGCGAGGGAATCCACGGGTTCGCCTATGCGATGCTGATCGGAACCATCGTGGGCTGCTACAGTACGATTTACGTCGCCAGTCCGGCCGTGTTGTGGCTGATGGAACGCGAACAACGAGCCAACAAGCCGCGAATTGCCCCCAAGCGTGAACCGGCCAAGATCGGCAACTAGATGTGTCGCCTGGATCGTTGGTGAGAACAGAGAATTTGGCAGCCCGGTTGCTCTTGAGCAGCCGGGCTGTTTTTGTAACGTGATGTCGCACCGGTCGCATTCGGGCTGACGATTTTGCGAAATTGGCTGTTGCACTTCATCCATGCAGTTCAAGTCTGAGCCGGCCAATTTCTAAAAATCGGAAGCCCGACCCTTGTTCTGACCTTGCTTGAACTACCGCGCGTCGGCATTCTCGGTATAGTCGGTACTGTTGGCATTTTTTGCGAAGCACTCCAGCCAGTGAGTGGCGTGTTTCCAAAAATCACCTTGTCGCGGATTTCTTGACCTACAGTTTTAGAGAGGCGCACTGTGTCGTGAGCCAATTAAACGAAGCTGCGGTGCAAGGAGAGCAAACCGTGATGGCCCCCTCGAAGCCCCGGGTGCTGGTCGTTGATGACGATCAGGACATTCGCGATTCTCTCGAACTCATTTTGACCGATCTCGGTTACGACGTCATTCTGGCAATCGATGGCACTGCCGGGATGGCTCGAGCGGAACGGGACGCCCCCGATCTGGTCATTTGCGATTTGATGATTCCGCATCGTTCGGGAATCGCTGTCCTCGACAGCCTGAAGGCACGCACGGTTCGCCGGTTACCCGTGATCATGATGTCGGGCAGCAACGAAGACCGGCACCGCGAAATGGCCGAAGCCCGCGGCGCTGACGGCTGGCTGCACAAGCCCTTCGACGTCCCCCATTTTCTGAAGGTCATCGAAAAGCTGCTGCCGGTCGGCGAACGCCCGACTGAAGCCAAAGCCTAAGACACCCTAACAAAACCGGTTGTGGGAAGTTCTAGACCGCGATCTTTCACGCGGTTCTGAACTGACGCAGAGGTTTCGTTAGAGTTTATCAGCGCAGCCACAATGTCCAGTGGTATGACGTCGGGCGGATTGTCAGTCGAACTTTGCACCCAGTTCCGCTGCACGCCGGTATCATGAAAATTGTCGTGCGCGTCTGAGTTCACGACGCCCGGATAGCGCTGCCCTTGATTCTACTGCAACTCGGATTCCTCGCTGGAGTAGAATCCGCAGTTAGGGCAGGGCATCATATATCTGAGCATCTCATTCACTCGATTATCACCAGGAGTCATCCATGCTGCGCCGCGCACTGTTGACCATTTCGTTTGTCGTCGTGACGGGAATCGTTCCCAGTTGGGCTGCGGGACCCGCACCGACTCCGTTGTGGCCGGACAAAGTTCCCGGGGCCACTGGTACGGAAGAGCCGGATCGCCCATCGGTCCGCATTCACTTGCCTCCCAAAGACAAGGCAAACGGGGCGGCCGTTGTGATCTGTCCTGGCGGCGGATATGGCATCATTGCGATGGATCACGAAGGTTCGCAGGTGGCCAACTGGTTCAATTCGCAGGGGGTCACCGCATTGGTGCTGCGCTATCGACTCGCACCCTATCGTCACCCCATGCCCCTCAACGATGCCCAGCGTGCCATCCGGTATGCGCGGGCGAACGCCGAAAAACTGGGGATTTCACCCCGCCGGATTGGAGTCATGGGGTTTTCAGCCGGCGGGCATCTCGCGTCGACCGCCGCCACGCATTTTGATGCGGGTAAGAAGGATGCGGCGGACCCGGTGGACCGGGTAAGTTGCCGGCCCGACTTTGCCATCTTGGGATATCCAGTAATCAGCCTGAATGCGGATTTCGCGCATAAGGGTTCCGGACGCAATCTACTCGGTGAAAATCCCGATCCGCAGGTGCTCGACAATCTCTCCAATGACAAGCAAGTGACCAGCGAGACGCCCCCCACGTTCTTGTTTCATACGGGTGAAGATACCGGCGTTCCACCCGAAAACAGCGTGGCGTTTTATATGGCCCTCCGGAAAGCTAAGGTATCTGCTGAGCTGCACATTTATCAGCAAGGTCCGCATGGAGTCGGCCTGGCCCCGGGGAGTCCCGTATTATTTACCTGGAAGGAACGTCTGTTTGATTGGCTGCGACAAAATCGCTTTTTGGCCGAAGGGGATCTGGTCGCGCTGAAAGGCACAATCACGCTCAATGGACAACCGGTGAAGTGGGGACAGGTGACCTTCGTTCCCACAGATTCCAAAAACAAGCCGATCGGATTCGCCATGGTTCACAAGGGCAACTATTCCCTCGCACAGGAACGAGGCATCTTACCCGGCGAATATATGGTACTGGTTGTCAATCAAGGCGATATTACACATCAGCAAACGCTTGAGGCGGCCCAGGATCTCGCTCAAGAAAACACGGGCCTGCGGGTTAAGGTCGTTCCGAACGCTCCCAACCTGTTTGATTTCGATTTGAAGTAGTTGATTGAGCCGGAATTGCGAGATGATGCCACAGAATGAATCGCGGGCTGCAAGAGTGCGCAGCAGAGCCAGGGTCGATAACTATGTTTTGTTGACTTGGAGCGATCTATCGGCCGACTATGATTTGGAATCTGACTTCAAGGCTTGATTTTCTGCCGACTTTTCGGGCACGAAGACTTCTTTCCGTGCATGCTGGACAGTGACTTACCGTGAATGTTATAGTAATTGGGTTCTCGAACGGACTGGCCTAAGGAGCGCTCTCTCCATCTAGGTCGGTGTCGTCGTGAAGTCTTTGAGCTGTCATTGGATACGTTTGTCTGCCGCCACGAGGTGAAGCGTGGTGCTCGTCATGAGCGGTCGTGGACAAACTGCCTCCGTGTCGCGTCTGTTTGAATACTG
>CAMAVF010000402.1 GCA_945861445.1 Planctomicrobium piriforme
TTGAACGCGGATACGTCCTCGGTTTCCATGACGGCGTTAGCCATTTCGTTCTCCTGCAATCCATTGAACGCAAAAAAGTTGGAGAACTGAAACAGATTTTGAAAATCAAGACAACACCAATTTGCCACAAAACTACCAACTTTTCACCATGCCAGGCCCGACCCCTCGCCCTCATGGAAATCCGTCTAATTCCCCGTGTAGCGCGAAAACACCAGCGAGATATTCTGGCCGCCGAAGCCAAAGCTGTTCGACAAGGCATTGTCCACCTTGGCGTCACGAGCCGCGTTCGCCACATAATCCAGATCGCATTCCGGATCGGGCGTTTCATAGTTCATCGTCGGCGGAACCGCACTGCGGTTGATGGCGAGGATGCACGTGATGGCTTCCACGCTGCCCGCAGCAGCGATCAGGTGCCCCATCATGCTCTTGATGCTTGACACCGGAATGTTGTAGGCATTGGCGCCAAACGCCTGCTTGATGGCCAGGGTTTCGACCTTGTCGTTGACTTCAGTGCTGGTACCGTGGGCATTGATGTAATGAATGTCGTCCGGATTCAACCGAGCGTCTCGCAATGCCATATTGATGCACGAGACGGCCCCGCGGCCTTCAGGATGAGTATCGGTGATGCGAAAGGCATCCGCCGTGGATCCATACCCGGAGATCTCACCCCAGATGTGAGCGCCACGCGCCAGGGCGTGTTCGAGTTCTTCCAGGATCACCATGCCCGCGCCTTCACCCAGGACAAAGCCGTCGCGATTCTTGTCGAAAGGTCGCGACGCCCCCTTCGGGTCATCATTGTTCGTCGACAGTGCGGTCAACAGGTTGAATCCCGTGACTCCGAACGGATGAATCATGCTGTGGGCACCGCCGGACAACATCACGTCGGCGTCACCACGGCGAATGATTTCCGTCGCTTCGCCGATCGCCTGACTCGAGGCGGCACATGCGGTCAAGCTATTGAGATTCGGGCCCTGAGCGTTGAACAGCGCCGCCAGGTGGCCAGCGGGCATGTTGGGTTCTTGTTCCAACTCGGCCTGAGCATTCAACTCCTGCAGTCCGCTCCGGGCAAATTCGCCCAGATCGAGTTCACCATTCTTGTGCGCCGAGGCGATGATCGACATGAAGACGTGGAAGTTCTGAGCCCCTTCGCCCGCACCCAAATACACGCCAAAGCGAGCGGGATCGAGCGGGCTTTCGAGCAACTTGGAACTCTTCACAGCATCCACAGCGGCACCGATCGCGAAGCGGATATTGCGGCCCGTGTGCTGAAAAATCTCCGGCTCGTCAATCCACTTCGCGAAGTCGTAGTTCTTGACTTCGGCCGCGATCTTCGTGGGAAAATTCGACGCGTCGAAGTGCGTAATGCGGCCAATACCGCTGGCCCCGGCGAGCATCGCATTCCACGTTTCATCAATCGAATTGCCCAGGGGAGTAATCGCTCCCATCCCGGTCACCACAACACGTCTTCGCATAATTCTCAGCCTCGATCAGTGAGGTTTTTTCGCAGCCAGGGCCCCTTGACGAAGATGATACGCAGGCAGGCCAAGCTGGAAAAAAGTCTGCAGCCGATTTCATTTATAACACAGTTGGTGCGTCTCCCGAAGACGGGTTTCGCATCCATTTCGTAGAAGAATTCGTAAGAATTCTGGCGTTTAACCGTATGCGACGGAAGTCTTACGACGTTCCGCTGCCTGCGGACTCCGCCGCGGGAGCTGACCCGTCGCCGGCCTTCCCGACATTCATGACACCCATCAGTCGCATGCTGAAGACAAAATTCTTCTGGTCGATCATGGCCCCCGAAGGACCATTCACCGACTGATCAACGTGGGCAAAAAAGATTTCTCCGTCGGCCACCAGTCGATCGCCAACCTTGGCCGAAACCTCGGTCAGGCCACCTTCGGGACGTTCGTCCACGAGCTTCGCATGGTAGGTCAGCGTGTCGCCCGGAACGACCCAGCTATGAAAGGTCATCTTCGGAATCTTGCCCAGAATGACAACGTGTTTGAAGTCATTCGTCGCCCCCAACAAGATGCCCCCGGTCTGCGCCATGCCCTCAATGATTAACGATCCCGGCATCACCGGGAAACCGGGATAATGATCGTGCAGATGCTCTTCGGCGAGAGTCACATTCTTCACGGAAGTGGCATGAGAACCGCTTTTGAAGTCAGTGAACTTATCAATCCACATCCAGCGCATGCCAAAGTTCTTTCGTCGCTGAGTAGCCTGACTCTCCAGAGTCGGGCGAGTCCCCGTCGTGTTGATTCACCCCACTCTGGAGAGTCAGGCTACGACAAGACAGTCGTACGAATTTTCTGCCCGCAAAAGCAGAAGACGGAAGGCACGGCGGGGCCTTCCGAACTTCAATCATCTACGATGGCAATTTGGGTCAGCAGGTCAACCGGGCAGCCGATTAGGCTTACAGCTTGTTGCGGACGAAATTCACGAGCGTCTGGACCGTCGTCAAATCCTTGATGGTCTCGATCTTCGGATTCTTCGCCAGCTTGTCGGCATCAAAATGCGGTGCCGCCTTTTTGAGCTCGGCGATGCCTTCGGGTGTGACCAGCCCGTCCTTGATGAAACCCGAATCCGGGCTGAACAGGGCATCCGGCAGGAATTCGCTGCGGCTGATCTTGACCGTAAAGGCCTTCTCCAGGCGGAAGAAAATGTCCAGAAAATCGATCGACTCAGCGCCCAAGTCGCCTTCGAGAGTCGCTCCGAGGGTGACTTCATCGTCGTCCACCCCGAGTGCATCCACCAATACCAATTGTACCTTCTCGAAGATTTCCGCGTCTGACAACATCCCGCATGCCTCCTGATGTCGGCTGGGAAGATCTGCTCAAAGCAGTCTCCAATCCGCACCTTGTGAGTTACTCGTCACCCAAGCCTAAGTGCCATACTTCCCGGCCCGACGAGCTGGCCGAGATTGGCGAACAATAATCAGCGTGCCGGCCCAAACCGAATTCACACCGATGCGACTCTCCAATCTCCTCGATCCGCAAGACTGGGTCCCCACCCGTCTGCACGACCGTATCGACTGAATCGTCTATAACTCTTTTCGGGATTGTGCCCGATTTTTCTTTGGTAGACTATCCCGGTTTCTCAACTCAGGCTCTATGAAATCATTCCAGATTACCCAGAATCCCCAAAGGTAATCCGATTCTCTGAGGCGAGACCTCACCAACGGTAGCCAACTCGATTCTGAAATTGGCTACGCAAATCCTTACATTCCACCCAAGGTCAATCCACCATCCACTTTAAGAACTTGCCCGGTGATATATGAGGCGTCATCAGTCGCCAGAAATAACACGGCGGCTGCAATGTCTTCCGGTTTACCGAAACGACGACACGGTATAGCATCCTTGATCTTATCAGACGCGGCGTTTCGCACGGCGGTCGTCATATCGGTCTCAATGAAGCCCGGAGCGACCGCATTGACGGTGATTCCGCGTCGCGCAACTTCCGTCGCCAGACACCTTGTCAGCCCCTCAATGCCCCCCTTGCTGGCCGCGTAATTCACCTGCCCCGCATTGCCGAATTCCGATGCGACGCTCGACATGTTAATGATGCGCCCCTTGCGGGCAGACATCATCGGCCGAATCACCGCATGACAATAATTATAGACGCTGGTCAGGTTGGTCTGAATGACGTCGTTCCAGGCAGTCTCGTCCATCATCGCCAGTAGACTGTCACGAATGATCCCGGCATTATTGACGAGAATATCAATCTTTCCCCAGTCGGCGATGACTTTCTCGACGACCGCGTCCGCTTCAGGACGGCTCTTCACGTCAGCCTTGTAAGCAGCGGCAACGCGTTGGTCGAGTTCCAAATCCTTGACGAGTTGATTGGCGACGTCATCACTCGAGGTATAAACGAAAGCAACTTTGGCCCCTTCGCGAGCCAACGCCCAGACGACAGCTTTGCCAATACCACGCGTACCACCGGTTACGAGTGCGGTTTTCCCAGCCAATTTCATCTTAAAAAAATCCTTCGCTGATGTGCGGATCTACGATGCGGCAGCAGCTTGAGGTTCCGACCACAGCAGGCCGAACAGTTCTTTTAGCTTGCGAATTTCGTACTCATCAACGTGCGCCAGTTCGGGGTTCTTATCGACCAGATTAAACCGTTCGAGGGTTAATTTGGCGCTGACCGCCGTGCCGCCGTTGACCGTCCCTTGTCCCTGCAAAGTGCAGAGATTGCCGTCCCACTTTTGAATTTCAACCGTCAGATTTAGGGTATTACCGGGAGCCACAAAGTTGTTGAACTTCACGGCTCGAGCCTGCTTCAGCAACACGTTGCTGTAAGCAAAACCGTCGTTGTGACGCATCAACCAGGCACCGGACTGAACCAGTGCCTCGATCATCAACACCCCAGGCAACACGGGAAACCCAGGAAAATGATCCACGAGGTACTCTTCGGCCAAGCTGAGATTCTTGATTGCCGTCAGAGATTTGCCTTTTTCCAGGCTCGTAATTCGATCGACCAAGCAAAACCGCATACTCAACAGCCTCCTGGAATCCCTTCCCAAGTCGCGCAGGACCGGGACACGGTCATCCTGACACAGTCCAGGCAAATCATATCGGACGCGATCCCCCCGCGGCTGAAGGCGGAACGGCAGATCGGACGATCGAGGCCACCGACTCAAGTTCGGGCGGAAAGAGGCAATATAGTGGGGGGGTAAAACTCCGGCAAGGGTTGCGCCGGAGACCACCATCACGCGCAATTATGCGTTGATGCAATACAGTCAACACTGGAGGACGAGGATCCGACTGACTTCGGGCCAATCAGCCGCTGGGCGCTAGCAGCCTGTTGAAAAAGGTGTCTGGAACTTTGCCAACCACACGGAATCGAGCGTTTATTCGACGTTCGGAGAGTTCCAGACACCTTTTTTAACAGGCTGTCAGCCCACGGTTCCGAGCAACGTACGAATCGGCTACATCAGGTGAACCGGACGCTAGCGCGTGCCGGCTGATTTGGTCGAGGGACTAACGGACCGTCTGGAGAACCATCCCACGGCATTACCCCACAACTTGCGGATCGGTCTCCGGGACATCGTCGCTCTTGGGATCGAACCACGATTCCTTGAACTGAATCCGCTTCTTGTGCTTCATGGCCAGGTTCGCGGTCAGGGCCATGATCGCGTCGCCCATGGCGTGCGTGCCGTTGCAACGGAGACCGCCATTTTCTCGCGATTCAAAGTTGTTCTCACGGATACAGTAGCACAAGTGCTCCATTTCTTCCGTATAACCACGGCTCACTTTGCCGACCGCTCCCGCGGCCAGCGACGAAGCCGTGGAAGGAGCATTGGTGTCGGCGGTGTTCATCACCGGCCCACTCTTTTTCGCTTCCACCTGCAACCGAGTCTGCGCACCTCCCGCCGAAATTCCGTCCGCTTCCTTGTAGAGCATCACCGACTGCTCTTCCTCGACGATCATCGTCCCGCGGCTCCCATACAAGGTTTCACCGTAGCGTTCCATCCGATTCGTATTGAGCGACGAGTACGTCACGATGACGATGTCATTGTGATCCTGCTCATAGTGAGCGCCAGGGAATTCGACGGTGACATAGACATGGTCGTCGATTTCACGAGGATCCTGTTGCTTGTCCGGTGTCCCTACGCCCTTGACGCCGTAGAAGTTCCTGCCACCGTAACCTTGAATGGCGAGAGGATGCTTCTTCCCCAGGAAAATGCTGCAAGCGTCGAGTTGGTGGCTGCCCAGTTCGGCCATCAAACCGCCGCCGGTCTTATTGAACAGCCGCCATTTGACGAGTTGATCGACCGAGTCGAACCCCCATTCCTTGAGCGCCGACGCTGACGGATACGCGGCCGCGTCTTCTGGCTTGATCTTGGGATTCCAACTGTCTTTGTTCGGGAAACTGTTGTTGCGATGCCAGGAGGCTCGAATGAACTTGATATCACCCAGCAGCCCCCCCTGGACCAGTTCGTTCGCGTTTTCGTACAACACGCTGTAGTGCCGTTGATGTCCCACGGCCAGCAGTTTCTTGGCCTGTTCGGCCTCGCGGATCATCTTCTTGCAATCCGTGATGTTTTGAGCCATCAGTTTTTCGCACAGCACATGCTTGCCCGCCATCAAACAATCGATCGTCACCTGCGCATGCACATTGAGCGGCACGGCGATCACCACCGCCTCAATTTCCGGATGATTCTTCAACAGTTCCTTGTGATTGGGGTATGTCTTGATCTTGGCACAGGCTTCAGCCCCCAGTTTCTGTCGTAATCCAACGCGGTTGTCGTTGCCATCGCCGTCAAATGCCCGCTTGAGATTTGACGGGCGCAGATCGGCAATCGCGACGATGTCCATATACTTCGGGGGATGCTGGGTCAGCAGCACGCTGCCCTCATCGCCCGTTCCGATAAATCCCACTTTGACCGGCGCACCATTCAGCTCTTTGTAGCCGAAGTACACCGCCCCCAAACCGGGAACAGCAGCGGCCGTCCCCTTCAGGAACGCACGGCGGTTCAACGTCGAAACCGCTTCGTGGTAGTT
>CAMAVF010000403.1 GCA_945861445.1 Planctomicrobium piriforme
CTGTCGTAGGACGATTGAAACTCAAAATGGGCCATCCACGGCTCGGGTTCCTCGACTCGCACGACTTTATCGGCCATTGTCGTGATGGTTGACAGGTCGGCATCGACGACCTTCACGGGCGACCGCACGCCATGTCCGCAAAGAGCCAGCCAGTCTCGGGGAGCTGTTTCCACCAGGTACTTCGTGGTCGCGTCGTAGTTGGCAGGCATGATGACTTCTTGAAATTCGCCGTTTGCACCAAATGTCAACTTGTGACAGCTTAGCAGTAGCGCTAGAACGAAGGTAGTCCTCGGGGATGGCAACGCAACCCGCAAACGTCGTCTTTTCCGAAACTCATCTTCTCAGAAACGGTTGATGGGATTATGGTTTGCGCCGCTGAGGGTTTGAATCGGGGCGGAGTCGGAAAATCTCTGCCACGGTCCGAGACCCCCAATCTCATTCCATTCGCCAACTCGTTCCAAGGATGGACACGATGGCCACTGCCGTTATGACTGCCCCCGCCGTGTCGAAAAAGACCAAGCCGCAAGACCCCACTCCGCAGCAGATCATCGCCTCGGCGCGGTCGGCTCCGGCGGGATTCTTCGGCTCACTCAAGGTCTCGCTGCTCACCGGAATTCTGTTGTGGGCCAGCTTTACCCCGATCGGGTTCGGCCCGCTCGCGTGGGTGGCGCTGGTGCCGCTGCTCCTGCTGGTGAAACTCGAACGCCCCACCCGCTGGATGTACCAGACTGCCTACCTGGGAGGTTTCTGCTGCTGGTATGCGACCCTGCAGTGGATGCGGCTCGGCGATCCTTCGATGTACATCGCCTGGACCGCCTTCGCCATCTATCTGGCATTCTACTTCCCGATCTTCGTCGGTCTGACCCGCGTCGCGGTCTGGAAATTGCGGCTCCCCATGCTCCTGGCAGCGCCCGCCATCTGGACCGGCTTGGAATATGTCCGCGCCTATGCCTTTACCGGCTTCAGTTGGTATCAGTTGGGCCATTCCCAGGTACACTGGCTGGAATTGATTCAAATCAGTGATGTGGTCGGTGCGTATGGGGTCAGCTTTATCGTGGCGATGAGCTCCGCGGCGTTCGTCGAGCTTGTACCGCAACGCCTCTTCTCCCGTATGAAACTGCTGCCCCTCACGGTTGCAACCGCCAGCCCCGAAACTCCGGGCGATCAAATCCACCGCTGGAAGATCGCCGGCGTGCTGCTGGCTTCGGTCGCCTGTGTGGTGGGATATGGTTATGTACGGCGTGGCCAGGCACAGTTTGTCGCCGGGCCGCGAGTGGCCGCCATTCAGGGAAATTTCGTGGCCTCTGTCAACGGCCGGTATGCTCCGGAGAAGGTCTTCTTGGAGCACCGGCGCCTGACCAGCCAGGCCATCAAGCAGCACGCTGACGTGATTGTCTGGCCCGAAGTCATGTTCCCCTATCCCTACTTCGTCAAACCGGCCAATGTCACGGATGCCAAGTTGAAGGAGCTCATCCCGGAAGTGGACTCGCAAAACTGGCAGGACAAGACGGAACTCAAAGAGATGATCCGCTCGCTGAGCCAGGCGGCCTCGGCAGCGCTGGTGCTGGGAATCGAGACAGTCACGGCCGACGCCAAGGGCATTCAACTGTTTAACTCGGCGTTGTTCGTCCATCCCCAACTAGGTCTCGGGGGTCGTTACGACAAGCAACACCGCGTCCCCTTCGGTGAGTATCTGCCGCTGGCCGACACGTTGCCAATTTTGGGCAGTCTGACCCCCTATCGGGGCCGTTACGGAATCCAGGCCGGTCAGCGTGGTGCCGCTTTTGAATACAAGGGGCGGCGATTCGCACCGGTCATTTGTTTCGAAGACACAGTGCCACAAGTCGTCCGCCAGAGCGTGCGGGATGCCATCGCCGACGATCCTCAACATCGCAAGGTCGATGTGCTGCTTAATCTGACCAATGACGGCTGGTTCCACGGGTCCAGCGAACTGGATCAGCATCTGATTACGGCCGCCTTCCGCGCGGTCGAACTGCGCACCCCGATGGTGCGCGCAGTCAACACGGGGATCTCAGCGATCATCGACGGTGACGGAGCAATCCGCGCCCGAGCCCGCGATTCGAAGACCGGCAAGTCCAAGCAAGTCGAAGCCGTCGTGTGCGATTTCGTACCGCTCGACAATCGACAAAGCTGGTATCTGCAAGGCGGCGACTGGTTCTCCCAGGTCTGCCTGTTGCTGTGCGGGGTCTGCGTAGTCACGGGTTGTTATGGACGGTTTACCAAGCGACAGCCGCTTGCGGCTAGATAAGTTCGCTTTGAGAATTAGGTCAACGGGAGGGTGAGGCTCCTGCCGAACCGCGTGGTCTTGCGACTCTCAGAGGGACTTAGCGGTTCGGCAGGAGCCTCACCCTCCCATCAATCGTGATAACGGTTGCGATCCGTATTCAAACCGCAACTCCGGTCGCACCCGGGACCAGTTCCGAAGTACATGCGGGACAGCGCGCCGCTTTGATCGGAATCGCTGAACAACAGAAGGGGCATTCCTTTGTCGTTGGTTCGGCTTTCTCCTGGGACACCGCGAGTGCCCGGAGGTGATTGAGTTGCTTGATCACGATAAAAATCGCGAACGCCACAATCACGAAGTCGATGATTGAATTCAGGAACAGGCCGTACTTGATGGCGACTTCCTTCACGGCTGCCACCCCCGGGGCCGCCGGATGACCCGGCTGCAACACGATCACCAGGTCTTTGAAATCGACCCGTCCCATCAACATGCCCAGAGGCGGCATGATGATGTCACTGACGAAGGATGAAACGATCTTGCCGAAGGCCGCCCCCATGATGATGCCGACGGCCATGTCGACCAGGTTCCCCTTCATGGCGAATTCTTTGAATTCCTTGACTATGCTCATGATGCGGAACCTTTCAGCTAGAGATGACGAGTCGGATGAGAAGAGCGGCCAGGGGCGACGGGAATCCGGCGCCGGACACCAGAGATTCTAAACGAATCACGGCGTGGCTCCCATTCTAAACGACAGCGCTCCAACTTAGCGATGGCATGGTATGAGGGTATGAGTGTAACGGAGTAGGAGATAGACCCACGCACGCACACACACACACTCTCTCTCTCACTCATACGTGTGCAGGAATTAGGTTAGTGCGTCTAAGAAGGCACCGGTCTCCCCAGTCGCCAGCACTCGGCTTCGCGCTGGCAGGCCAGGACGCGGCTCCGGACGAATTCGACGAGTTCCTGCTCCCGGCCGCGTTCTTTCAATTCGGCAATTTCCCCAGGCAGAATGGGGGGACCGAACACCACTCGCACCCGATACGGCTTCAACACGCAACTCTTCCGGCCCAGGGCGAGATGGGTCCCGGCAATGCCCACAGGATAGATCGGCAGATCCAATCGCCGAGCCAAGGCGATGAATCCGGGCTTAAATTCGCCCATCTCGCCCGATTCGCTACGCGTCCCCTCGGGGAACAAGCCGCAGAGAAAACCCTGTTCGGCACGTTGCACCGTGTCCCGAATCGTCGCGGTACTGGCGTTCTCACGGCTGATCGGTTTGACATAGGTCTGACGCAAGATCCACCCGATGACGGGAACGCGAAACAAATTATCCCGAGCCAGATAACTGATGGGTCGCGACAGGGGCAATCCGATCATCAGCGGGTCCAGAAAACTCAGGTGATTCGCCAGAATCAGACCGCCACCCTCAGCGGGAATATGTTCCAGACCGCGGGCACGGTAGCGCAGCCAGACGGCAAAGAAGACTCGTGACGGCATTTGAAATGACCACCACAGCCAGTTGCGACGAGTGGGCGAGCCATCGGGAGAAGTTGAATTCACTGTCATCGGACCTGACATTTCGCTGCCACGGAGATCAGTTTCGTGCCAGCCTGATTCTAACGCTCAAGATCCAATCTGTGAAATCTGTGAAATCTGTGAAATCTGCGAAATCTGTGGATACCAAGGACTGCGACCAAGCGTCGCAGAACGGGTCTCGCGGCCCGTCCGAGACGCGAAAAGTCTCTCACTCACAAGAGCTGAGAATTGCGGTTTTCAGAAGAGTTTTTAGCCACGGATTCACACGGATGAAACACGGATTGGGTCAGCGTGTGCTCAGCGTTTTCTGAGGATGATGACTCGGTGATTGATGGTGCGGAACCCGATATCGAGGATGCACACGTCTGTATTAATCCGTGTTCAATCCGTGTGAATCCGTGGCTAAAATCTTTTTTAAGAGAAGTGATCCAATCTCCCCTCAGGGCTGCTGGTCTTGGATGCAGAATGTGGCTCATTGTTGTAAACTCGGATCAGCCCATAGCCTGTTCGCAACAAGTCCGCCTCCACTTGTGATTTCGGGGAGAACCACTCGATGTTTCCACAACGATTTTTGACGCCAGTGACTGGTCTGACGGTCGCGGTGCTGCTGGCCCTGATCCCTGGTCTCGCCACCCGTGCCGCGGACAAGGTGCCGGAAGTCGGGTTCGTGTCAATCTTCAATGGCAGGGACTTGAAAGGCTGGGAGGGCGACTTGAAACTGTGGAAGGTCGTCGATGGACATCTCGTCGGCGATTCACCCGGTATCAAGAAAAACCAATTCCTGGCAACCGAAAAGAACTATTCCGACTTCGAGTTACGACTGGAATTCAAACTGCACAACGGCGTTGGCAACACCGGCATCCAGTTTCGATCCAAACGCGATCCCGACAGCTCGGAAGTCTCGGGCTATCAGGCTGACGTCGGCGAGAAGTACTGGGGATGTCTCTACGACGAACATCGCCGGAACAAAGTCCTGGTCCAGGCGCCCCCGGAACTGGAGAAATCTCTGAAGAAAGATGACTGGAACGCCTATGTCATCCGCGCCGAAGGCGATCACATCGTTCTCAAAGTCAATGACGTGACGACGGTCGACTACAAGGAACCCGATGACAAAATTGCGCGGTCCGGAATGATTGCCGTGCAGGTTCATTCGGGCGGTCCATTGAAGGTCGAATTTCGCAATTTGCGAATCAAGGAGCTGAAGTAGCGGACTGAGATGCCCAGTACACTTTCCACCTATCAGCAAGCTTTGGAATTTCTCTACAACCGCATCAATTACGAGCGGGTCCAGAGTTCCGCCTACTCCGCGGGCGATTTCAAGCTGAATCGGATGCGTGGATTGCTCGAAACTATCGGCAATCCGCAAGACCGCATTCCCGCCGTCCATATCGCCGGCACCAAGGGCAAAGGCTCCACGGCAGTCATGATCGCGTCGATCCTGCAGGCAGCGGGGTATCGCGTCGGACTGTTCACATCGCCCCATATTTCGAAATTCGAAGAGCGCATGACGGTGAACGGCATACAGCCTTCCGAGACCGAAATCGTCGACCTCGTCAACGAGTTACTGGAGCCGGTCGGGCACCTCGATCAAGAACTCGGCGGGATGAGTCCCACCTATTTCGAAATCACGACGGCGATGGCCTGGCAGTTTTTCGCTCAGCAACAGGCCGACATTGTCGTGCTGGAAGTGGGGCTAGGTGGACGCCTGGACGCGACCAATGTCTGCAAACCCGAAGTCTGCGTGATCACCAGCATCAGTCGAGATCACACCCATTTGCTGGGCAGTGAGATTCATCAGATTGCCCGCGAGAAGGCCGGCATCATCAAGACGGGGGTCCCCGTAATCAGCGGGGTTGTCAACTCTCCGGCCCAGGAAGTCATCGCCGAAGTGTGCCAGCAACGAGATGCTCCGTTGTCGCAACTGGACCGTGACTTTGAATATCGGCATGTACGAAACGCAGATTCCCGAACCATCGGTGGCCGAATTACCGTCCAGGGGCCACGACAAAACTTCGCTGACCTGCCGCTGCCGCTGATTGGGGAACACCAGGCGCACAACGCGGCGTTGGCGGTCACGGCCATCGAGGAACTGGCCGCTCGCGGTTGGAACATCGACCTCGCCGCCATCCGTTTTGGATTGGAGCAAGTCCAGTGGCCCGCGCGCATCGAGGTCGTCGGACACGATCCCCTGGTCATTATCGACGCCGCCCACAACTGGGCCTCGATCTCGGCCCTGATCCAAACTCTGGACGAGCATTTTCCCGAGAAATCTCGCATTGCCATTTTTGCGGCAACTCGCGACAAAGACGTTCAGGGAATGCTGCGCCAACTGTTGCCGCGATTCGACACGATCATCTTGACCTGCTACCAAAGCAATCCGCGCAGCGTTCCCGTCGAGCAGTTATTTGCGATGACCCGCACTGTCAGCGATCGCCACGTGCATGTGGCACTGGATCCCGAGACAGCGTGGAAGATGGCCCGTGAATTGGCTGGACCCGACGACTTGATCTGTATCACAGGTTCATTTTTTATCGCCGCCGAAGTTCGACAACTCCTGCAGGAAATGCCAAAGTTATCGACCTAAGTACTCACATTCCGCACCCCTAGATGCGGGTTGATCCTGACAAAATATTGATGATGTGGCATTCTTGGGCGACTGCGTAGGAACGCAGAGCCTTTCAGGAGTGCCGCATGGAC
>CAMAVF010000404.1 GCA_945861445.1 Planctomicrobium piriforme
AATGACGGGTCGACCCCGACCGGTTAACTAATTGGTGAGGCACATCTCTGAGTCAATGGTGAATCGTGCCCCTCACCCCCGCCCCCTCTCCCCGGAGTACCGAGGCGAGGGGAGACGAAGTTTTTCGGAGGTCTTCCGCACCATTTAGCGGGTGCATCCGTCTTGCACACAGCGGCTCCATGCGATAATTCTGGGCTAAGTGACCTCATCCCCGATGCGTTCGGTTTGAACAGGCGTTTTCGCCGGCTGTCACGAACCTCCTCACCGAGCCTGGCGAGACGACGCGCATGCCCGATCCCCCTTTTCCCAAAGCTCGCGCGCCACTCGCGCCGCCGATCAATCTGCCGCCGCATCGTCAGTCCTATGCCGAGTTACGCTGCCGCACCAACTATTCGTTTTTAGAGGGCGCGTCGCATCCGGATGAACTTGTTATCCGTGCTGCGGAGCTGGGTTTGTCCGCATTGGCGATTACCGATCGGCATAGCCTGGCGGGTATCGTGCGCGCTCACGTCGCGGCCAGGGAAGTCGGGCTGAAACTGCTGATCGGCACCGAGGTCCAACCGCACGAACACTCGACGGCGGTCTTGCTGGCGACCGATCGAGCCGCTTACGGACGGTTATGCCAATTGCTGACGCGCGGACGGCAGCAGGCACCGAAAGGCGAATGTCAGCTGACTTTCGCGGAGATTGCGAACCATTCGACGGGCGTGCTGGCTTGCGTTCTGCTGGATCCCATCGCTCAAGAGCGGCAGCTCGCCGAACTGCCAAAGTGGCGTCAGGTCTTCGGCGATCGCTGTTATGCACTGGCGGAACTGCAGCGTGGTCCGCGCGACGCGGCGCTGCTGCGGCAGTACCAGCAACTGGCTCAGCAGAGCCAGATTCCGCTGGTGGCGACGAATGGGGTCTACTACCACGTGCCGGAACGTCGCCCACTGCACGATGTCGTGACGGCCATTCGTCACGGTTGCACGGTGGCCGAACTGGGCGCGCGGCGATTCCCCAATGGCGAACGGCACCTCAAAAGTGAAGCCGACATTCGCGGCTTATTTGCCGGATGTCCAGAGGCCGTTTCACGCACCCTGGAGATCGCTGACCGTTGTTCGTTCTCGCTGGATGAACTGCGTTACGAGTACCCCGAAGAGATCTGTCCTGCAGGTGAGACCGCGAATGCCTACCTGAGACGCCTTACGCGGGAGGGAGCCCGCCGGCGATACCCGCACGGCGTTCCGCCCGCCATTCAGAAGACGATCGAAAAAGAACTCGGCATCATTCAAGAGTTGAACTACGCGGCCTATTTCTTGACCGTGCATGATCTGGTGAACTTCGCGCGTCGCCAGAAAATCTTGTGCCAGGGACGTGGCTCGGCGGCGAACTCGGCAGTGTGCTATTGCCTCGAAGTGACCGCTGTCGATCCCGCCAGCACAGACCTGCTGTTCGAGCGATTCATCAGCCGGGAACGCAACGAAGCCCCCGACATCGACATCGATTTCGAACACGAGCGGCGCGAAGAAGTCATCCAGTACATCTATGAAAAATATGGCCGCAACCGGGCGGGAATGACGGCCGAAGTCATCACCTACCGCCCCCGTTCCGCCATCCGCGATGTCGGCAAAGCCCTGGGGCTGTCGCTGGATCGTGTCGATGCCCTCGCCAAAGGAGTCGACCATGTGCGGGATGCGGTGCAGATCTCCAAACGGTTCGAGGAGGCTGGCTTTGATTCCGCGTCGCCGATCGGCGTACAGTTAATCAGGCTGGTCCGGGAAATCCTGGGTTTCCCGCGGCATCTGTCGCAACATGTCGGGGGCATGGTGATTACCCAGGGACTGCTGTGCGAACTGGTTCCGATCGAAAATGCCTCCATGCCGGGCCGGACCGTCATCGAATGGGACAAGAATGATCTGGATGCCCTGGGGATTCTGAAGGTCGATTGCCTGGCGCTGGGAATGTTGACGGCCATCCGCAAATGCTTCGACATGGTGCGACTGCATGAGCGCCGTGAACTGACGCTCGCCAATATCCCGCAAGACGACCCCCGCGTCTATGACATGATTTGCCTGGCCGACACCATCGGGGTCTTCCAGATCGAGAGCCGGGCTCAGATGAGCATGCTGCCCCGGCTGAAACCGCGGAAATGGTATGACCTGGTGATTGAAGTCGCCATCGTGCGGCCCGGGCCCATCCAGGGGGATATGGTGCACCCCTACCTGCGACGGAGGGCGAAAGAAGAAGCGGTTACCTTTCCAAGTGCTGAAGTCGAAGCGGTCCTCAAACGCACGCTGGGTGTGCCGATCTTCCAGGAACAAGCGATGAAGCTGGCGGTGGTCGCGGCGGGCTTTACGCCGGGTGAAGCGGATCAACTCCGGCGTGCCATGGGGGCCTGGCGCAAGAACGGCGTCATCGAGAAATTCCATACAAAACTGATCGACGGCATGCTGGCGAAAGGTTACACAGAGGAATTCGCCGCCCAACTGTTCAACCAGATCCGCGGGTTCGGCGAATATGGATTCCCCGAATCGCACGCCGCCAGTTTTGCCCTGCTGGTCTACGTTTCAGCCTGGTTAAAACACTATTACCCGGCGGCCTTCGCGGCATCTCTCGTCAACAGTCAACCAATGGGATTCTATGCCCCGTCACAGCTCATCAGCGATGCACGCCGGCATGGCGTCGACGTACACCCCATGGATGTCAACGCCAGTGACTGGGACTGCACGCTGGAAGCCACCCGGCAACAGGGCAAAGTCCAATGGGCAATTCGACTCGGCTGGCGCATGCTGAAGGGACTCAGCAAATCGACCGCCGAACAGTTGGTGAGTTGCCGTCAAGCTCGTCGCTTCACGTCTTACGACGAATTCGCTCAGCGGACGCAGTTCAGCCCGGCGATTCTGGCACTCCTGTCCGATGCAGACGCGTTTCGTTCGCTGCAGGAATCGCGGCGGACGGCCTACTGGAAGTCGCTGCCGGCCCAGGACTCCTCGGAAATCTACGACGATGTGGCCAATCCAGAACCTGCGGCTCCCTTACCGACGATGACCAGTCAGCAGCAAGTGATCGCCGATTATCGCACGTCCGGACTGTCACTGCGCCAGCATCCCATGAGCTTCATCCGCGGCGAACTGACTCGGCGACGAGTGATTCGATCGGATGCATTACTGAGGGTCGAAGCCGACCGCCGCTACCGGGTGGCGGGCCTGGTGCTGCTGCGGCAACGGCCGAGTACGGCCAAGGGGATCACCTTCATGACGATCGAAGATGAAGCGGGAACGGCGAATCTGATCGTGCGGACGGACGTCTGGGAACGATTCCATCAAGTGGCTCGACAAGCCACAGCGTTAATCGTGCATGGAATTCTGCAACGCAAAGACGGCATTGCCCATCTCCTGGTCGATCAAATGGAAGACCTGTCGTTGTTACTGGCGGAAGTGGGAAACAAGTCCCGCGACTTTCGCTGATTTTAATCAAACAACCCGCGGCTCAACTTCACGGGTTTGATGCACGCTTCGGAATCGTTCTTCGGGCTGTTGATCAGGGGACTCACGGGCTCGCGGACCAGCGAGTCTGCCACATACGGCACCAGCAATTCCTGCAGGACTTGAAGATCCTGTTGCGCGGGGTCCAGCCACTCGCGTCGAGATTCAACCGGCAAGATCACTGGCATGCGGTCATGAACCTCGGCCATGAACGGATTGGCTTTTGTCGTGACAATCGAACAGGTCTCGACGGTTTGATCCGCGTCGTCCTTCCAAGTCTCCCAGATGCCGGCGAAGGCGAACGGTTCGCCCGATTGCTGGTGGATGTGCCAAGGCTGAGTACTGTGCCTGGTGACCGGCTGCCATTCATAGAAACCGGTCACGGGAATCAAGCAACGCCGCTTCTTGAACGCGTCTTTGAATGCCGATTTGGTCGCCAGGGTTTCAGACCGAGCATTGATCATCTTTGAACCAATTGCCGGATCGTCCGCCCAGCGCGGAATGAGTCCCCAGCGCAACTCATCCGCAATCCGTGTCCCATCTGCCTGTTGACGAATCACCAGCACCTGCTGTGTCGGCGCGATATTGTACCGAGGCCGCCAATCCGGCTCGCGCAAGAGCTCAAAGATCTCCGCCAATTCGGACGGGTTCGACTTCAGATTGAATCGCGCACACATACCGAACTCGTCCCTTTTCCATACTTAAGTTTCGCTCCAACGCCGCATCAGTTTCACTTCCACCCCGAGTTGATCGCAGATTCTGGCAACCACAAAATCCACGAGATCGCTGATCGACTGCGGTCGCTGATAGAAACCCGGTGAGGCCGGCAAGACGACAGCACCGGCGTCAACCAGGCGTTTCATGTTTTCCAGTTGAATGCTGCCGAGCGGAGTTTCCCGTGGAACGACGATCAGTTTGCGTCGTTCTTTCAGGTGGACATCGGCCGCGCGTTGAATCAGATTCGTCGACAGGCCGCAGGCGATGGCCGACAAGGTGCCCATCGAACAGGGGCAGATGACCATTCCGGCGGTCCTGAACGATCCACTGGCGATACCCGCAAAGTAGTTCTGATAATGATGATATCGCAGTTGAGAACCATTGGAGAAGTGAAACTCACCGGGGCCGCAGGTCTCATAAGTGACGTCCCCCAGCGAAAGCAATTGCTCGGGCGTGAAGGCCGCCAGGTCGACGTGTCGCTGAAGTTCCTGATCAATGACTTGAGTCGCGGCCGGACTGATGGCCAGCTCGACCGCTAGTCCCTGGTGGATCAACACTTCCAGCAGACGGACGCCGTAGATGGCGCCACTGGCTCCGGTGATTCCGACAACGACTGGGGGCATGGCGGCATTCCGGGTTGAAGGTCTTGACAATTCGCTGCGGATGGCAATTGTTGATGTACCATAACTGCTGGAACCGACAATGTTTGAGTTGTCGCAGCCGGGGTCGCAGGCAGGACTTGCTCGCCAGCCGACTCTCCAGTAGAGTAATGGTTTCCACTCTGAGGAAACAGCGGGGAGGCCCCGTATGTCAACCTCGAGAAGTTTCAGTCAAATCCTGCCTCAGGCAGGTGTGAAGTCATCATGCAAGCGGATATCCACCCCAATTACATTGAAACCACGGTCACCTGCGGTTGCGGTAACACGTTCAAAACCCGCAGTACTGTGGCGAAGCTTAACGTCGAAATCTGTTCGGCGTGCCATCCGTTTTATACGGGCAAAATGAAGTTTGTCGACACTGCCGGCCGCGTCGAAAAATTCCAGAAGAAATACGGCTGGGCAAATCGCAACGACAAGCTGCGAGCCCAGGAAGCGGCAGACGCTGCTGAAGCCGAAGCTGCCAAGGCCCAGGGTTAATTTTCAGCACAGCCAGTGACTAGGGAGCCAAATCGCAAGAATTCTTACGAATTCTTCTACAGAGATTACGGTTCTTAGGCGAGCGTCCGGCGTAAGCCGGATGGTTGTTACACGGTTGGAGCGTCGTTCAATCGTGATTCGAACCATTCGCGTACATTAAGATTGCCGGATCTCGACGATGTCCGTTTGCAGTGAGTCGCTAACAACCATCCGGCTTACGCCGGACGCTCGCCTTGAACGACTTAAGGTCATTCCGGTATTGCCTCGGTTCATCATTCGAATATCTGTTGAAGAGGTCACGAGACACCGTCATGTTGTAGCGACGTTCATCTGAAGGCGACCACTCCTGCTGGTCCGGCCTTCGTTTCCACGGGTCTTCCCCGTCCTGCCGCGATTGCGGTACGTCGCTGAATTTGCAATTTGACGTGTTCTTCTTTACCCGTGTCCCCGCGAACCTCGTTCACTGGTCGCGGTTTTTCAATTGAGGTGTCTCGTGGCCCAATTTCCGATTCTCCAGGCGAAGCTGAAGCGTTACGAAGAACTCGAACGGCTGCTGGCTGACGCTGATGTCATTGCCGATACACAAAAACTGTTGAGTTATCAGAAGGAGCATGGAGGTCTGGGCAAGGTTGCCAAGGTCGTCAAGCACTTCAATGAACTCGTCGCCGCCGTCGAATCTTCGCAGCAGATGCTCTCGGAAGAAAAAGACCCTGAGATGAAGGCCATGGCTCAGGCGGAGCTGGACGAAGTCCTGCCGCAAAAGAAGGCCCTGGAGACGGAACTCGAAGACTTGCTGACGGCGGGTGATGCCGCCACACGTGGCGCCTTGATGCTGGAAATCCGCGCCGGCACGGGGGGTGAGGAAGCAGCGTTGTTTGCGCGTGACTTGCTGGGGATGTACCGGACCTACGTGGAACGTAAGGGCTGGAACGTGGAAGTCATGGAAATCAGCGAAGCGGAAATGGGCGGGATCAAGGACATCACTCTCTCCATTACAGGAGAAGGAGCGTTCATGGACCTGCAATTCGAAAGCGGCGGCCACCGCGTGCAGCGTGTCCCCGAAACGGAAACTCAGGGCCGCGTCCATACCAGTGCCGCGACAGTTGCCGTGTTGCCGGAAGCGACGGAAGTCGAAATCGACATCAAGGATGAAGA
>CAMAVF010000405.1 GCA_945861445.1 Planctomicrobium piriforme
GGGAGCACCACCGGAATTCCGTTTGCCAGGGCCTCCAGGACATAAATTCCCTTCGGTTCCTGGTACACGGTCGGGACGCTCAGCACGTCGATCTGTTGAAAATAGGCTTGCTTGCCAGCTCGATCCGGACTGCCAATGTAGCGGAACGAGTCCCCCAGGTCGGCCGCGTCGCGCACGATCTGCTGAAAATAGGCCGCGTCCCGTTTCCCCAGATAGCCTCCCGCCAGCAATTTCACAGTGGGATGACTGCGTCGCAGGAGGCGAAAGGCTTCGATGAGCTGGTGCAGCCCTTTTTCCGGACAGATCCGGGCAAAGTACCCGACGGTGAAGGGTTCCGATGCCCGCAACCGCGGTTCTCCGGTGTGGCCCTGTAGGTCGATGCCCAGGGGCAGCAGCCGAAATTTCTCGACGGGAACATCCAAGTACCGCGACATGTGGTCGCGATAGTAGGCGCTGTGCGTGATGAAACCGTCAAACCCCTGCACCAGAGACTTCAGCCGCGACATCACCGCACTGCGGTACGGTTCAATCAGCCCATCCAGGAAGATGTCATCCCCCTGCAGGGTGCAGAGAATCGGGCCCGAAAACACCCGCCGGATGGCCGGCAGCGCCCCGGCCAGCAGGGCATTGCTGAAGCAGATGACGTCCGGCCGCAATTCTTCGCTCAGGTAACGCGCCAGTTCGCCGTATTGTTCGCGTTGCAACCCGTCATCCGCATCGAGCATCGATTGAGTCAGCGAACCCAGTTCGTGAGCGTCGTTACTCACCCCAAATCGTGTGGCGAAGTTGATCACCCAGGGAGTGTCGACCCACCTTGTCAGAAACCGAGGCAGTACACGCCAGAATCTCGATCGAGATCGCAAATAGACATTCAATCCCCCAAGAAACACTCGACGCGAGCTCGCATTTTCCTCGTCGACGCGAATCGGCGTGTAGGTGGGAATCAGCGTGACGAGTTCGCCGAAATCGATCAGTGCTCGAGCCCACGTGTTGTCATGCATGCAGGACCCGCAATACATCCCGGCCCCGCCTGCGGTGATGATGGCGATATGCATGGTTCAATTCTGTGTCTAACGAGTGCTATGTGCATCATGGCGAACCCGGCGGCGTAAGCCCCGGGATTCCGTGGCCGACGCTGCTAGCGTCGGCGTTGACACCGACGCTAGCAGCGTCGGCCACGGAGCGGAATCTGGGGGCATACGCCGCGGCTCACCAAGACGTCAATGGTCCTACAGGTCGAGCTGATCCAAGCCGTCCATCAAATCGTCCAGATTGTCTCGCGACTGTGGCTTTGCTGCCTGCCGTTTCGGAATCCCGATGGTCATCCCGACGGCCTCGCGGCCATCCGCGACGAGTTCCGTATCCCGCTCCATCGCGGCCATTTCCAAGGCGTTCGGAGCTCCAAACAGCCGTGATAGATCGATTTTCAGGCCCGCGACTTCACCTTCGGCACCGGCGATGGCGGCCGTCTTGTGTCCGGGGAACATGATGGCGTTTTCGGGACAAACCCGGCTGCAGGCGGGGCAGCCCTTCTTGCAGTTGTCCTGTTGCTCCACCAGGATCCGATCCGCCCCATCCAGGCCATAGACGCCGAACAGGCAGAAGTCGATGCATTCCATGCAATTCGTGCAGCGGCTGTAGTCAATGACCGGATACCAGCGGCGTTTGACTTGTTCGTCAGTCTCCGGGTTGGCGGGGGCCTCGGCGGCCTGCAGCAGCTTCTCGGGTTCTACGTACTTTTGCAGCTTCGTCCGTTGCGGCGAGCTCTGGATCAAGCCCAGCAGATCGAACGTCTGCACCGTATTTTCACGAGCGATCCGGCGGATCTCTTCGAGATAGGTCTTGGCCTGCTGATGGTCCCGCAGGTCGATACAGTAGAGCTTGCGTTTGGGGACGTCCCACGAACCAATCCCGTTGGTCGCCGGTGGCGCGTCGGTCTCTTCCTCTTCGGGATTCAGCAGCGAGATTCCTTCCTGCCCCTTGATCCCGTTCCGATCGAGGATCCAGCGTGCCGCTCGCGAGAACAGCCAGGACAAGACAAGCAAGTTACCCGGCACCGACTGCAGGAACATCGTCCCGGTGTGATCGCGGCTCAGGTCGTACAGGTGCGGGACCAGCGAGACATCAATATCGGGATCACCCAGTAACTGCACGGCAATCTCTTCTTCGAGATGACGTTGCACGGGGTTCTTCCCCTGCTGCTGCGAGATCACTACGGTTAATTTCTTGCCGGCCATAAAACTGTGCCTTCAAATTCGGCTTAACAGCCTGTTGAAAAAGGTGTCTGGAACTCTCCGAACGTCGAAAAAACGCTCGATTCCGTGTGGTTGGCAAAGTTCCAGACACCTTTTTCAACAGGCAGTTAACGGACGCGATTGAAAGTGGATGTGCGGACCAAATGCAAGTTCGAAGCGTAAGCGAGTGCATTCCATTTTCAGCAGATGTGTCGATGCACTCGCTTGCGCTTCGAGCTTGTATTCGTGGTCACTGCGTGACCCTCCAACGGGGCTTATTCATTGATCTGCCCCTTGATCATCCGCTGGGTCTCTTCCCAGCCATTCTCCAACACCTGCAGGTATTCCTCGGCTGACAGCAGCGGTTCGTCGGTGGAGAATTCATACAGCCATCCAGCGCCGTAGTTGTCTGTATTAATTGCCGATGGATCATTCAACAAATCGGGATTGAATTCGCCCACCAGACCATTGCGAGCCGCATACAGCGTGGACAATGCCTTCGAGCTCTCGATTTCGCCGATTTCCTGTTTCTTCCGCACCCGCGTCTGCGCGTCAATCGACCAGTTCAAAAAATAGACATCCTGCAGCAACCTGACCGAGTAAGCTGTGAAGCCCACTCGGTAAACATCCCCCTGACGCTGCAGCCACAAATGGGATTCCACATAACCGCGATCGCGCGGCACGCGAGCAGCAAACTTGCCCATCATGAAGACGAGATCCGCGGCATCTTCGACCATGTGGAATTGCAGTCAATGAGGTCGCCGAGTCTCGGCATTCGGGATGATGGCGTCGGGCGAGGCTGAGGGCAGTCTATTATAGACAGTTAATCGGGAATGCGCACCCGATGCAAGTTCACCCGGCAAATTCAGGCACTCAGCCTCGTGGATGGCACTTGGCGTGAATGGCCTTCAGGCGGCTGTGTTCGACCTGGGTGTAGATCTGAGTCGTCGCAATGCTTGCGTGGCCCAGGAGTTCCTGCAGGGCACGAATCTCGGCACCTCCGGCCAGCATGTGCGTCGCGAAGCTGTGTCTTAACGTGTGCGGGCTGACGTCCAAGCTCGCACCGATCCGCAACGCGTACTTCTTGACCAGATTCCACAGCATGATCCGCGTGAGGCCGCGTCCGGTCCGTGAGACTAGCAGGTAGTCGCAGTCTCGCTTTTGGACGAGTGCCGGACGTTCCTGCTCCAGGTAGTTCTGAACCGCCAGCCCGACCACGGGATTCAATGAAACCAGCCGTTCTTTGTTCCCCTTGCCGACACACCGGCAAAAGCTCTCCTCTAAATGCACGTCCCGCAAACGCAGATTGGCGACCTCGGAGACTCGACATCCAGTCGCATACAGCAAGGCCAGAAAGGCCCGGTCACGCCGTGGAAACGTGTCTTCGCCAGCAGGAGCCGCTAGCAGCCGGTTCACCATGTCGGGACTGAGGACATGTGGCAGATGTTGCCACAGCTTCGGGGAATTCAGCAACTCGACCACGCTCTCGACCAGGACTCCCTCAAGAACCAGATACCGAAAGAACATCTTCAACGACACCAGATGCCGCGCGATGCTGGAGGCCGCCAGTTGGCGACCATGCAGATGTTGCAGATAGTCTCCCAGGAATGAGAGGTCAACTTGTTGCAGCGGGATCTGACGTGTCTGCTCCATCCAGGCGAAGAACTGCTGCAGGTCAGACTGATAGGCCTTACGTGAATTCGCTGCCATCCCGCATTCTGCCTCCAGGTAGTGCAGAAAGGGAACCAGATACTCGCCCACCGGGGGCGGCGTGGCAGGCTGCTGAGCACTTTCTGAGGTCGGACGGCGTCGCGGCGGCATGGTGTCTCTTCACAGAAACTTCACACTACAGAAGGGCTGTAGGACAAGAATTTGGTCGCTGAGCGACCACCCACTGATCGCTCAGCGACCAAAAATGTCAACCTAACCACGCGATGGGACTCACTCCAACACTCTCGGAAGTCCAGAGGCGGCTGCTTGAGCAAGTTGCCGGTAGGTATCGCACATTCCCTAAGCTCGTGCGAAAGGACGCAGTCGGAGACAACTCGTCTTATGATCTCTGTAGTTTGTCCGGCACTGACTTTGCGAGATTTTGCAGCATCTGCGGAAAGTTACATCACGCATTTTGCAACACCTACAGAAACCGAGAGTCTTGCACCTCATGTCAAACAGCTACGTAACATATTGACGCACTTTATGTTGCGACTTTTATATTCGACCGACTGATGATTGGCATACCAACTGCATTAGGTGGTTTCTCGGAAGTCATGGTAGTTAGCGTCGGCCCACTCTAACTACTGGGATGTCCAAGAAAGCGTGCGGAGGGTTTACCTTCCGGACGCTTTCTTTTTTTTTCGTAAACTGAAACAAGCAAAAGGTTTTCGCCTCAAATTTTGGCTTTCCGGGACTGTGGCACGCGAGCTGCAATAGAAACCGAATGTAGTCAGGAAAATTGGCGTTGGCCCGCACTAATGATCTGGACTACAAAAAGGAGCGTTATGCTGGATTTACTCCACATGACGCTTTCTTTTTTCTTTGCCAACAGCGCTCGCGGTTGCCGGGTGAAATCCGCCCCGACGTCACTGAGTTTTTGACTTTCTGCAAAGATGCTCAAAGATGAAAGCTCCGGTCCAAAACTATTCGGCCAGTGGCACGGAATCTGCCAATATAGTTTTTCGTAATCGCGAGAATTGGCGTTGGCCCGCACTAAGGATCGAGGTTACGAGGAAAGCGTTTTGGATGGGAAACCACTCAGAACGCTTTCTTTTTTTCTTTGATTCGCACTGTTGTTGATCGAAGTCGTGGGATAGGCTTCCAGCCTGTCAATTTCCAAACATGACAGGCTGGAAGCCTATCCCACGCTCTGCCGTTCCCATTCAGGACGCCAACTGATGCGAAAACTGGTCATCTTTCCCCCCGTGGACGAGCGCCGTCTGCTCCGCATTTGCGAAGTCGCTATACCGGGCCTGGTTGTTGTCAATGCCGAGAATCCCGCCCAGGCCGCGGCCGAGATCAGCGACGCCACCGCGTTCTTCGGGAAGATCACTCCCGAGCTACTATCGGCCGCCCAGCGACTCGAGTGGGTGCAAACCGCGACCGCCAGCCTGGAACACTACATCTTTCCCGATCTCGTGGAACACCCCTGCACGCTGACCAATATGCGCGGCCTTTTTTCCGACGTCATTGCCGATCATGTCATGGGGTACGTGCTGTGCTTTGCCCGGAATCTGCATCACTATCTCCGGCTCCAGGCCCAAGGCCGCTGGGAACCAATTGGCGGTGAGGCCGCACGCACCGATTTCGTCTCCGGAAATGGCGTGATCACTTCGATCGATCAATCACACATGCATTTGTCGGACTGCACCCTGGGCGTGGTGGGTGTGGGTCATATCGGGAGCGAAATCCTACGCCGCGCGGCCGCCTTCGGGATGCGTGTGATCGGTGTCGATGTTCAGTCGCGTACGGTCCCCGGAGTTCTCCCCGAAGTGTGGGACCTGTCGCAATTGCCCCGGTTATTGATCGAGAGCGACTTTGTGGTGATTGCGGCACCGCACACGCCCGAGACCTTCAAGATGTTTCGCAGCCCGCAATTTGCTGGCATGAAGCGGTCGGGGATCTTGATCAACATCGGCCGGGGGGCCATCGTCGATCTGGCAGATTTGACCTCGGCCTTGCAACAGCAGGTGATTGCCGGGGCGGCGCTGGACGTCTTCGAGATCGAACCGCTGCCCGCCGATCATCCTCTCTGGCGCATGGAAAACGTCATTCTGACGCCGCACATTGCCGCCGCATCAACGCACATCGCCGAACGCCATCTGGATACCCTGCTGGAAAACATCCGGCGGTATCTGTCAGACCAGCCGTTCTTGACCAAAGTCGACAAGCGACACTGGTTTTAGGAGGGAGGTCCTTTGTCCTTGGTCATTTGTCCTTTGGAAGAAGTATGAATGCGAAACCGGTGCGTCTGCCAGTTCATTCGTCCCTCTGCGTGATCAGTACCGATGTCCGGAATTGCAAATGACAAATGACAAATGACAAATGACAAATGACAAATGACAAATGACATAATGACATCTGCTAGCCCGGATTATTCACCATTGTTCAACAAAAATGGCCTCGTGTGGCGTATAAGTTGTTAACCACAACAAACTTCAACGCACGCACGGAGGCCAGCTATGAGTTTACAGTCTGTCACGGGATTGTCATTCGATTTTCCCAAGATTCG
>CAMAVF010000406.1 GCA_945861445.1 Planctomicrobium piriforme
ATGACTTGGAAGAACTTCACTTGGAATACCATCTCGCAATCGGTCGAATCAGGAACAAACACCACCTGATCCAAGCTTTTTTTCAGGACGCTCTACTAGACTAAAGTGAAGATCTATAATCTTAACTTCATTGCGCAACGCTCTGTAACATCTCCCACACGCCATCCATATTTTCATAGACATCGGGGTTCGTGACGCGGACGATTGTTACTCCGAATGAGGTCAGGAACTTTGTTCGCCGCTCATCATAGACCTTCGCTTCTGCGGTGTCGTGACTGTCGCCGTCAACCTCAACTCCCAGCTTGACTTCGACGCAGTAGAAGTCCATGACGTACTCGCCGATGGAGTATTGGCGTCGAAATTTGAGACCTTCGAGCTTGGATCCCTTTAACGCGATCCAGAGCTGAACTTCTGCATTTGTTAAGTGGTTTCGCAATTCCTGTCGCAGGGGTGTGCTGGATTTGCGGTTGTAGAAATCGGTCACGATGAGCACCTTGGAATGGAATGAGGGTGCTTGATCATGCTTGGAGGTGAGGTTTTACGGGGAGAACGGCTGGAAATGGGTGATGGGGAGTGATTGAAGCGTTCGTACCCCCCCTGCCCCCCCTTATAAAGGGGGGGGGCCATTCGCGCCTTCGGCTTCTTTGTCTTGCGCATGTTATCCCAATCGTTCCAGCACTTTCGGAATCAGCCGCGACAGGCGTTCGCCTCCCTTGGCTGCCACGGCCAGGATCTTCGGCAGTTCGACGGGTTCCAGGGCGTCGGGGAGGCACAGGTCGGTGACGATGGAGAATCCGAGGACTCGCATGCCCGCGTGAACTGCGACGAGGACTTCCGGGACAGTGGACATGCCGACCATGTCGGCACCGATCCCCTTCAGGAAGCGGTACTCGGCACGCGTTTCCAGATTCGGGCCGGTCACGGCGACGAAGACCGATCGATGATGCGGAATCCCTAACTCCAGGGCCGTCGATTCGGCCAACGCCAGGAGCTGCAGATCATAGGGGTGGCACATGTCGGGGAAACGTGGACCCAGTGAATCATCGTTGCGACCGCGTAACGGATTGTCGCCCATCAGGTTGATGTGATCTTCGATGATCGAGACATCGGCCAGTTGGTATTGATGATTCATCCCACCCGCGGCGTTGGTGACGACCAGGATCTCGGCGCCCAGGGCCTTCATCACGCGGACGGGAAAGGTGACCTCCTGCATGGAGTAACCTTCGTAGTAATGGAAGCGTCCTTCCATCGCGACGATCGGCTGACCGGCCAGTGTGCCACAGACGAGTTGCCCTGCGTGCGACTCGACGGTCGATTCTGGCATGTGGGGGATCTCACCATAGGGAATCACAGCCGCCTGCTGGATTTGTGCCGCCAGACCGCCGAGACCCGTGCCGAGGATCAGTCCGACCCGCGGGGTGACCGTCCACCGGGCTCGAATGGAATTTGCCGCCTCTTGTATTTTTGCCGCTAACCCCTGCACGCCATCCCTTTCCGAGGATATTTCCTGTTTGAGTCTTAGAACCTCGGTGAGATTCTATCGCACGGCCGAATGCGTTGCGACAGTATGACACGCGACACGGCTCGCGGTTCTTAACAAATCGCCCATTCCCGAATCGTGGCTGGCCGCTAAAATAAGACAGTTTCGACATGGAGGTCTGCCAGATCGAATGGAAACGGCGGCCGATTTCAGAGACTCGCATCTGGACAATGGTTTGACGATGTGATCGAGTAGAACTTTGGCGAATCCCGTCACGTGTCAGATCTGCGCTGTTACAGTTTGGGGCGAGTGCTTAGAATGTTCACCCGTGGTCTGCAAATTCAGGCGCCAGCGGTGCGAGGGGAAACAACATGGCGGTGAGTTCTGTGCGTCCGGATGTCGCCGACCTGGTGCTCGAGGTGTTCGAGCGCTCGGTCCATCCGGAACTGTTGACGATCCACGTTCAATCCGAATGGCAGCATTCCGCCTGCACGGTCAAAGTGCAATTGTGCGACGCTGGGCATGTCCTGACGGTTGCGCATCAGGAGGCGGTGATCAGTGAAGTCGCCACGATCCGCTCGACATTGCTCCCCAGGCACTACCGGATTTTTTCGCACAAGCTGAAAGGGCACCGGCAGGACTCGCTGCGCTGCCGGAACGATGTCACCTACCACGTCAGCTTCGATCTGGATGAACTCGAGCCGGAAGTGTTCGCCAACTATCACGAAGAATTGCTGATCGACAGCGTGAGTTCGCCGGTGTCGTATCATTTCCCGACCAAATCACGGCTCAATCCGACCCCGCTGAGTTTCGTGCAACTGGAAGCGACGGCAGACAGTTTACAGGTCCACACCTTTCACACATTTCCGGACAATTTCGCGGTCGTGAAAGTGCAGTCGCGATTTGAGTTTCAGCCGGTGCGCAAGATGATCTGAGGAAGTGTTTCGGAAAAATGCCGGCTGCACCCTGATCGGTTTCCGGGCTCGCTGCTAACATATCCCTGCGATCTGATTTCTCCCTTCAGTCGGGCGTTTGGGAATGTCCTCCGATTTCAATGACGAACCGCCACCGCTCAGCGGGCATGACCCGTATGCGGCATTGCGAATTCCCAGCTATCGACGTTATTTGTCAGGCAATTTCCTGGCTCTGCTCGGAATGCAGATGCAGGCGATTGCGGTCGGTTGGGAAGTCTATGTGCGGACGAACTCGACAGCACAACTGGGTCTGGTGGCCTTTCTGCAATTCCTTCCGGTGCTGATCCTGGGCATTCCCGCCGGTCAGTTGGCGGACCGGTTTTCCCGAAAATTGATTCTGAATTTGGGCGTGAGTATTCTGACGCTGGGATCGCTGGGGCTGGCTTGGATTTCGTGGATTCAGGCCCCCATTGCCTGGATGTATGTGTTTCTGCTGGTCAACGGCTCCGCCAAAGCCATCATGCAACCCGCCAAAGGCGCGATGCTGCCCTTACTGGTGCCGAAAGATCGATTCACCAGTGCGGTGACCTGGAACAGCAGCACGTTTGAACTGGCGACGGTCCTGGGCCCGAGTCTCGCTGGATGGCTGCTGACCATTTGGAACCTGCCCGCACTGATTTTTTTGCTGGAAGCCTTGAGTTCGGTCGTGTTTCTGCTGTTGTTGACGCGCGTCAAGATGCGTCCACAAATCATTTCTCGCCGCGCCGCGAGTTGGAGCGAACTGCTGGACGGCGTCCGTTTTGTCTGGAGTCAAAAGGTCATCCTCGGGACGATCAGCCTGGACCTGTTTGCCGTGTTGCTGGGGGGCGCCATTACGCTGCTGCCGGTTTATGCCACGAGCATCTTGAATGTTGGACCGTCCGGGTTTGGGTATATGCGGGCGATGCCCGCGCTGGGGGCCATCTGCACGTCGATTGCCGTGGCCCATCTGCCTCCGTTTCAACGGGCCGGCCGGGCGTTGCTCTGGTCGGTCGCGGGTTTCGGAGTCGCCACGATCGTCTTCGGTTTCTCTCGTAGCTTTCCATTGTCGCTCTGCATGTTGTTCCTGACCGGGGTGTTTGACAATGTCAGCGTGCAAGTCCGGCAGACGCTGATCCAATTGCTGACTCCCGATGAAATGCGCGGCCGCGTCGCCGCAGTCAGTGGCATCTTTATCGGGGCCTCGAATGAATTGGGAGGCGCCGAATCGGGTTTGGTGGCGTCGCTATTCGAACGGAAGTCGGATGTCACCTTCGGTCCGACCGTCTCGGTTGTCAGCGGCGGAATCGGCACGCTCTTGGTTGTGCTCATTATCGCCAGGTGGTTCCCGGGAGTTCGCAGTTACGGACGACTGGCAGGAACCCCGCACGTACCGGAAGTGAAGGCCGAGAGTCCCGCCCCTTGAGGATTTCTGACAGACATTCGCCGTGCTAGCTATGATGTCATCAATTGCGAACGTGTTTCACACTTTAAATTCTAACAAAACCTCTGCGTCAGTTCCGAACCGCGTCAAATATCGCGGTCCTGAACTTCCCAAAACCGGTTTTGTTAGGGCTTCTTATGGTTGCCCCGTATGATCCAGCTCATTGATGTCGCCAAAACGCACCGGCGGGGGCAGGCTGAAGTCCATGCGTTGCGAGGGGTGACGTGCGAAATTCCCGAGAAGAAATTCACGTTTATCATCGGACCTTCGGGTAGCGGCAAGAGCAGTCTGCTCTATCTCATCGGAGCCCTGGATGAACCGACTCGCGGCGAAATCGTCGTGCAGGGACAGCAGTTGTCGAAGTTCACTCGGTCGCAACGGGACGAGTACCGCCGGCACAAGGTGGGGTTCGTCTTTCAGAATTTCAACTTGTTGAACAATCTGACGGCGGTCGAGAATGTCCTGATTCCATATTTGCCAACGGGCGAAGCTCGGAAGAAGCGTTCGGAAGCCGAGTCCCTGCTGCGGCGCGTGGGATTGGGCGATCGGCTGGACCATCGTCCCAGTCAGTTGTCGGGGGGCGAACAACAGCGAATTGCGCTCGTGCGAGCCCTACTCAAACGGCCGTTGCTGGTGCTGGCGGACGAGCCGACCGGGGAACTCGACAGTGCCAGTGGTGCTGAGATCTATCGCTATTTGCGTGAGCTGCGGGACGAACACCAATCGACGGTGATCATCGTGACCCATGATCGCAGCTATATCCAGCCGGACGACCATGTGCTGCCGATTCGGGATGGCAAACTGGCGGTAGCGCCCGCGGTTTGATGGGTGGTGCGGACTATGCCGTGCCGATTGACATGCAAGTCATGGGATTTATGGGAAGAATGGGAATTATGAATGCATTGGTCTCATAAGTCCCATGTGTCCCATCAGTCCCATCCGGAACTGCACTAGAACGCCAGCCATTCCAGCGGATTCGGGCGGCGGCGTAGCGATTGCAGTCGGGCTCGCAATTCTTGCAGCCGTAGGACGACCAGGGCCACCTCGCGGTGACCGAACAACCGGAAGGCCAGTAGCGCCCCCAGGGTCAAGGCGGAACCCGTCAGAGCCAGCGACTCGTTCTGCAGGGTGGCGGAACCCAGGACGAATCCTGCGAGGACCAGACCGCAGACCAGGACGATCAACAGCGACTGAACGCGGGAAAATCCTTGATCTTGCAGGCAATGATGGATGTGTTCGCGATCGGCTTCGCCGATGCCGCGGCCCTTCAACTTGCGACGGACAATGGCCATGCAGGTATCGAACAGGGGGATGGCCAATGCCACGCACGGCAGGACGATCGAAAACTGGCCGGCGGGCGACAGCGACGTCTCCAGAGCCAGCGAACCGGCCAGGAAACCAATCGTCAGACTGCCCGCATCGCCCAGAAAAATTCGGGCGGGGGGCTTGTTGTACCACAGGAATCCCAGCAGATTTCCGACGACCAACAGGGCGAGCAGGACCGTCTGAAAATCGCCGCGTAAAACTGCCAGGCCGGCAAATGCCAGGCAACTGACAATTCCCAGACCCGTCGCCTGACCGTCCAGGCCATCCAAAAGATTGAACGCATTGACGCAGGCGACCAGCCACAGCATGGTGAAAGGGACGCTCCACATTCCCAAGCTGATTTGGATGCCGAGGAAATCAATCTCGGTCGCGGTACGACCCCACATGGCGAACGGAATACAGGCCAGAACCTGCAGGAGGAACTTGGTGCGCGGTCGCAACGGGCAGCGATCGTCGTAGACGCCGATCAGACAAAAAATACTGGCAGTTGCCAGCGACCAAATAATAAAGCGATCACCGGTGGGATCCAGCAAGTTCAAACCGCAAACGAAGCTCGCACAGAAAACGGTCAGGACCAAACCCAGGAAGACGGCGACACCACCCAGCAAGGGGGTGGGTTGCCGATGCAATTTACGACGCCCATCGGGGCTGTCCACAAAGCCCAAGCGTGGCGCAATCCAGCGGGCGCAGCAGGTCAGCAGGGTGGCTCCGCCGACGGCAATGCCGCCGAGGACCATCGTCTTACCAATCAACAAGCCATCCATGAATTGCGACTTTCGTCAAACCTGCCATATCCTTCCGGCAGTGGCGTTCCCGGCGGGTCCGTAGCCTGTACCAACGTATCGCCGACGTTCCTACGTAACTGGCAGTATAGAAATTAGGGAAGTTAGGTCAAGTCGGGTTGAGGATTAATGGAACTTAATGGATGATGGCGCCTGCCGGAGCATCTTCCGGAGGATTGCGGTCTCTAAACGAACAACCCAAGTCCCCGAGACGACGCAGTTTTTCACAGGACGCCCTCGCGGGCCTCACGGAGTCACCAATGGACTTTGCTGCCAAGTTTGAAGAAGGTTTGACCTATGCCGAGTTTCTCGGCATGTACGGCAACGAGGAGCAGCAGCGGCGGTGGAAAGGTGTGTTTGACGAAGTCCGGCTGACGGCAGCACAGACCGAGTTGCTGGCGAGCTTCAAGCGCGACATGAAGGTGTTGTGCGTGGCGGGAACGTGGTGCGGAGACTGCGTCAACCAGTGTCCGA
>CAMAVF010000407.1 GCA_945861445.1 Planctomicrobium piriforme
GCAGCCGAAACGGCCTGGCGAGCCACCTGCCTCGATACCGACATCGTCCGCACCGTCTGTCACGCTCCCTACGCAGAAACGCGCTGGTAATTATTGGGAATGGTATTAATCCGTGTTCAATCCGTGTCCATCCGTGGCTAAAAAACTCCTCAATAAGTCCGTCGACTTGTCCTGCCCTGTATTTTTCTGACAGGTTTCATTTTCTGAGCTATGTTTGGGTTGAACGGCGTCGAGGGGAACCGCTGGCGGTGTTGCCGAAATGCATCATCAACAGAGGTCGTCGCCGAGTCAGCTTGAAACCCTGCCCGAGACCACGGTGTTCTCATCCATGCGAACAACACGAGTCTCGGCAGGGTCATCAAGTCTGCCTGCTGGGCCATGCCATACAAATTCGACCGACCCCAGGTTCAGTGACGAGTTGGTGGGAGTTACACATGACATTCCGAATTCTCAGTCCGCGGTTTCGCAAGCGCCGTGGTGCCGCGATCGTCGAAACGGCATTGGTACTGCCGATCTTCTTCGTCGTCATCCTGGGAATTATCGAATTCGGTCGGGCCTTCATGGTATCGCAAGTCCTGCAAAACGCGGCTCGCGAAGGCTGCCGTAAAGCCGTGACCGGAACGTACACTTCGGCGCAGGTCACGACGGATATGAAGAGTCAGTTGACCGCTGCCGGCATTGATGCGACCAAATCCACCGTGACCATTGTCGTGACGGTCGATCCCTCAAATCCGGCTGTTGCCAACAACGAAGTCGCCAATGCCACCACGAAAGATCTGGTGGCGGTGACGATTACCATTCCGTTTAACAAGGTGCAGTTGATCCCGGCGAAATACCTGGGGGCGAAGACGCTGACGGCCAAAAGTTCCATGCGGCATGAATAGCGGGAGCGCCGTCGCCGTTGGCTCCGGGTTAAACGATCAGGTTGCGCAGATAAAAAAAGCCCGGACTGCTTGGCAGGCCGGGCTTTTGCTTTTTGATGTCACGATTCAGTCTATGCGGCGGCGGATTCTTCTTTGGGGCGGAACAGTTTCTCGACCCCGCGGATGACACCCGGCGTCACGATGAATTTCTGGCCCCGTTCTTGATCCGGCAATTCGAACATGATGTCGGTCATGACTTGCTCGATGACAGCCCGCAGGCCGCGAGCACCGGTATCTCGTTCCTTTGCGACGCGGGCAATTTCCCACAGGGCTTCCGTGGTAAATTCCAGTTCGCATTCTTCCAGTGAGAAGAACTTCTGATACTGGCGGACGATCGAATTCCGCGGTTCGGTCAGCACGCGCACCAGATCGGGTTCCTGTAGTTCTTCCAGCGTGCTGATGATTGGCAGGCGACCGACGAGTTCGGGAATCAGACCGAACTCCAGGACGTCGTCGACGCACGTTTCTCGCAACAATTCTGATGACGTCTTCTTGCGAGCCGCCACTTGGGTATCGGAACCGAACCCAATCATCTTGCGGCCCTGCCGCTTGCCGATGATGTCGTCGAGTCCGACGAATGTGCCGCCGCAAATGAAGAGGATATTGGTCGTATCCATCTGGATGTATTGCTGCTCGGGGTGTTTGCGTCCCCCTTGCGGCGGAACATTGGCGACTGTTCCTTCCAGCATTTTCAACAGGGCCTGCTGAACGCCTTCACCGGAGACATCGCGGGTGATCGACACGTTCTGGCTCGTCTTGCCAATCTTGTCGATTTCGTCGATGAAGATGATCCCGCGTTGAGCCGCTTCGATGTCGAAGTCCGCAGCGTGGAGCAACTTCAGCAACAGGTTTTCGACGTCTTCGCCGACGTAGCCGGCTTCGGTCAAGGTGGTTGCATCACCGATGGCAAACGGCACCTGCAGAGCCTTGGCCAGGGTCTTGGCCAGCAGGGTCTTGCCACTGCCCGTGGGGCCGATGAGCAGGATGTTGGACTTTTCAATTTCCACATCGTTGTCGGCATCGCTGGTCAGCATCAACCGCTTGTAGTGGTTGTGGACAGCAACCGACAGGATGCGTTTCGTGTAGTTCTGGCCGATGACGTACTGGTCCAGGTGCTGGACGAGTTCCTTGGGCGCAGGGACACGGTTGAACAACGGCTTGGCCGTACCGCGCCGCCGACGTTCCTGGTCGAGGATGGACTGGCACAATTCGATGCATTCGCCGCAGATATAAACGTCGCTGGGCCCCTCAACGAGCGGACCAACTTCGCGATAGCTTTTACGGCAGAACGAGCAGTTCGCGTGCTTTTTCCCGGTGGGACCGCGGCTGCCAGTATTGAACTCTTTCCCGGTGGGCATCAGTGTTCCTTACATCGGTGGAGTTGCATGACGAGTCGGCGTGCCGTCGATCTGGCGCGATGCTCTTGAACTGGGTCGTGCTCCATCTCGCAACGGTCACCTCCCGGTGGTCGTCACACGATGAATTGATCGACTTTGTTTGAGCATAACTTTTGCAGTCAGAGTGGAATTCGCGTCGTGACTGAGACAAATGGGACGCGCGCCCCACCCCTTAACCTGCTAACTGTTGCCCTTCGATTCCCTGGCAATCAGAAAAACTTAAGTGCTTAATCATCTTTAGGATCTGTCGAGTCGGATGATTCCGACGAAACTTCTTCTGAGGTCGCTGGCTGATTCACCGTGGCAGACTTTACCGGAGCGGGTTGACCGGACAAGCGTTGACTGATCAATCGGTATTCCTCTGCGGTTAACTCACCCTCCCGTTTCAGTTGCCGGAATTGAGTCAGCATTTCCTCCAGCGGCACGTCAGAATCATCAGAGTCAAAAAACCAACTGCGAATTCGCAGGATTAACCAGACTAACACCGCGATGGCGAGTACTGCCAGTCCCGTCATGGCATAGACGTAAAGCCGGTCCATGAGCAGGGCTTCGGGACTTTTCGCCGCAAACATGCTACGCCAGCCACTGTGGAATTTGCAGAAATCAAACGCACTGCACGAGATTGGTTCAAGATTGGTAATCGGCCTGCCCAGAATGGTATACGCTCAATTATGAAAGTCCAAATCAAAATCAACAAGAGGGGGATCTGAATTCTGAATCAGGAAATCAAAGGAATTCATTTCTGCGTTTTGCCCCTTGAGTCCTTTAAGGACCTTCCGTCCTTTTCGTCCCTTCCAAACAACAGGGACCTGAAGGACCACAGAGACCAAACGTCAGTCGGTCCAAATCCCGGCGACGTAACACTGACAATTCGGGTTATTCCGGCTGATATCGTTGTGGCAAACAGCATCTCTTGTTCCAATTTGGCAGGAGTGTCCTGAAACGCAGTCTTGCACTTGCCGTATATTCTCTTTAACCTGTTTGTGTATATAGACTAACAACGCAACTGGAGAACCTAGTAGAAAGCAATTCAAACTGGTGGTTCATCCCTTTGGGTAGCCTGCCAAATTGAAATCTCTCCAATCGATCCACGGTTTAATTCGAATCAACGGTCAAAAACGCACTGTCGGAGGGGCTGCTGCGACCCGCTTTTTGACAATTTGATAAATCCAGCCAACGAGTTGTGGCGGGTTGACGTAAAGCCGATTGCCGTTGAAGTGATCACTGAATAACGGTTTCCCAATGCGAGTTGGAGAGTCCTCCACAAGCCAACCGATAAGCAGGCGAGTCGGACGCGATGGACAGGCTTGATTTCAAACGGAACTCGCGGTAACTGAGTGTAAATAAAGTCGATTTGGCTCCGGGCGTAGTGCACCCTGACTTCCCGGAGTCGAATCCCAAGCACTGGCGACTGCTCCGGAAATCAATGCCAGTGAGCCTAATTAAGTAAGAGTGACCGCTCAGAGCGCGTCAAATCAAATATCAAACCGTGCCTTGTTTAGAAGATCAGGATTGATTGATGTCGACTGAACCCGTCATCCAGATTCGCAACTTGTCGAAAGTTTATCGTGACTTCTGGGGGCGCAAAAAAGTTCGCGCCCTGAATTCACTCAGCCTGGAAGTTCGCCGCGGCGAAGTCTTCGGACTCCTTGGCCCCAACGGGTCGGGCAAGACGACGACCTTAAAACTGCTGCTGGGGTTGTTGTTCCCCACCGAAGGCGAAGTTTCCATTCTGGGGAAGCCCGCCTCGGACGTCTCCAAGAATGAAAGGATCGGGTATCTGCCCGAAGAGTCGTACCTCTACCGTTTCCTGAATGCCGAAGAAACGCTCGACTTCTACGGGCGGTTGTTCAAGATGACCCCAGCCACGCGGAAGCAGCGGGCAGATGAACTGATTGAAATGGTGGGGCTGAAGCAGGCTCGCCGGCGTCAGTTGAAAGAGTATTCCAAGGGGATGACCCGCCGCATCGGGTTGGCCCAGGCGCTGATCAACGATCCCGAATTGATTCTGCTGGACGAACCCACCAGCGGCCTCGATCCACTCGGCAGCCGCGACATGAAGGACTTGATCCTGAAGTTGAAGGCCCAGGGCAAGACGATCGTCATGTGCAGTCACTTGCTGGCCGACGTCCAGGACGTTTGCGATCGGATTGCGATCTTGTACCAGGGCGAGTTGAAGGTTTTGGATCGAGTCGACGATTTGCTGCGCGATCAGGACGTGACTCAGATCAGGGCGTCGAAACTGCCCCCAGATGCCATCAAAGAGATCGAAGCGATCGCGGCCCGGTACGGAGCCAAGATCCACGAAATCGGTCAACCGACCAATACCCTCGAAGAGCTGTTCCTGAAGGTCATCCGCGAAAGTGCCGAGCGACCCGGCCAGCGCTTCGTCAACACGAGTGCCACCTAGCTCGTGGATTCCGTACGTGCGTGGAACGATTCACTGCATCTTGTCCGGCCTACAGTGCCCTTGTTTCGTAAAATGAATCTCGATTCTCCATGAATTCTTACGATCCGATTCCGTTCAGTTGGCAACAGGGATTCCTGACCTGGGGCATCGTCTGCGGGCTGATGTTCCTGGGCGCCGTAATACTTGCCTTTGCTCTGCAGGTTCTCTCGCACACATTGCAAGAATTTGAGCATGTAGGCCCTGGCAAGCCTCGTCGCAGCCTGTTTCAGGGATTGAAGAACGGCTGCGCCGCGTTTGCCAATAGCCTGATTGAAGGTTTTCGAGACTTGTGCTGGATGTCGCCTCGTCGCGTGGGGGCGATCACGATTCTGGTCTTCCGCGAAAGTGTGCGTCGCAAGACGTTGGGGGTACTGGTGGTCTTCGCCATTTGCTTCCTGTTCGCGGGCTGGTTCCTGTCTGATCCCAATCGCGATCCGTTGTTGAAGGTGCCGATCTACGTGACGTTCGTGCTGACGGCGATCAGTTGGCTGATTCTGCCGGCCGTGTTCCTGCTGTCGTGTTGGGGCCTGCCCGATGACATCAAGGCCCGGTCTCTGCACACCGTGGTGACCAAGCCCGTGCGTCGCAGCGAAATCCTGGTCGGCCGCATCCTGGGCGTGACGCTGGTGGGGACTCTGGTCGTGGCCATCATGTCGGTCGTCGGCTATTTCTGGCTGATCCGGGCGTTGCCAGAAGTGCGAGGACTCCAGACTCGCGTTCCCGTCTTCGGCAAACTGACGTGGCTGGATCGGGAAGGCAAGCCGACCGACAAGGGGGTCAATGTCGGCGACATCAACATGTTCCGCAGCTATATCGAAGGTGATACGGGTGCCCGGGCCATCTGGACGTTTTCGGGCGTTGGTCCTGGACTGTTAAACAAAGATGGCAAGCTGCTGCTGGAATCGAAGATTCAAGGTTTTAGGACCCACAAGGGGAATCTCGAACGCGGGATTCTCTTCCAGTACACGTTCGTGAATCCGACTCGGAAGATTCGGGCGAAGTCTCAGCCGTTTGAAATCAACGAATTCCGCGATTCGATCAAGCCGATCGATAACGACTTGATTGATGATGAGCAGAATCATCCGGTCAAGTTGATGACGGAAATCGTGGATAACGGCAAGTTGACGGTCGAAGTCGCCTGCTTGTCGACCGGTCAGTTCCTGGGGATGGCCCGGCCCGACCTCTTTATCCGAGCTCAGGATTCCCCGTTTGCCGCCAGCTTTTTCAAGGCTGTGCTGTGTATCTGGTTGATGATGTTCCTGATCATCGTGTTCGCCGTTTCCGTCAGTACCATCGTTAAGGGCCCGGTTGCTTCGTTCCTGACGGGAGTGATCATCGTCCTGGGAGTCTTCGGCCGGGACCTGATGAAGGAGCTGGTTAACCAGGGCGAGCATGAATGGAAGGCGGGCGGTATCCTCGAGTCCATGTATCGCATCGTGACCCACATGAATCCGACGGTGGAAGTGGAAAAAGGGTTTTGGATCAATATCATCCAGGTCCTGGACTGGCCCCTGTTGCAGTTCGCCGGTCACTCGCGAGCCATCATTCCCGATTTCGAAACATTCCAAATGGCCAAGTTCGTCGCCAACGGATATGACGTGCCTTGGAATTCCGGATTATTGCCCGCGATCATGCACACGATTGCGTTCTTCGTCCCGTG
>CAMAVF010000408.1 GCA_945861445.1 Planctomicrobium piriforme
CGGACACTTCGTGATGCGGATCAAACGCAAAGTCCGGGGCCTCACGGCACCCCGGCTCACCTGTCTGTCAGCTTTATACGAGTTTCAGTAACGGATGGTCGCGGTCTTTCAGCGGCAATGTCACCGGTCCCTTGATGCGGTGCGATTCGAAGATCGACATGATCATCTCGACGATCGCCCGGCCCTCGTAGACGCTGCAGAGGGGTTGACCGTCCGTTTCGATGCACTGGATCAATTGCTTGACGGCCATGACGTTGCCACCATCCAATCCCCCGTCCTTCAAACTTTCAGGCTTGGCGGGACCGTTAGAGGAAACATTCTCCCAGGCAATACCGCTGCGCAGCGGGGACCAGGTCGGGTCTGGCAGAAACTTCACGCTCGGCAGAGATCCCGTCACGACTTCCACGATCCCCTTGGATCCGTAAATCTGAATGCCGAAGCGACTCTTGCCACCACCCTGTCCGCGATGAGATCCGAAGTAACCCGTCGCCCCGCTGCTCAGCGTGAACATGGCATTCACGCCATCACCAGCGAGTGGCCCCAGACCCTCTTTTCCCGGGACGACATCGGCTTTCGTGACGGGCTTGCCATCTTTGGTGACAATTGTCGCATAGCACGAGGTCGCATCGCCGCCAAAGTGCCGCATGAGACACAGCGCGTGCGAGCCGAGCACCCACAAGTCTTCCAGACCGCCGCGCGTATCTTCCTTACCGCGGGCACGGATTTCGAGGATTCTTCCCAGCTTGTCCTCGGCGATCATTTTTTTGATGACCGGCAGCATCGGACTGTACTGGGTCTGATGGGCGATCGCGAGTTTCACATGCTTCTTCTCGACGGCGGCCACGATCTGATCCGCTTCGATCAGCGTTCGACAGAAGGGCTTTTCCATATAGATATGGCAGCCGCGTTCGACACATGCCATGACCATGTCGAAGTGTTGATCGATCCAGCGAGGGCCGATGGCGACGATCTGCGGACGGGCCTTGTCCAACATTTCGCGATAGTCGGCATAGCCGGTCGGGACGCCCAAGTCCTTAAGCCACTTGGCGCGACCAGCCTCGTTGTCATCGGCCAGCGCCACCACTTCGGCTTCGGGGATATTCTTCCACACGGTTGCGAGTCCGTGTCCGTAGTCCCCTCTGCCCGTACTTCCAATAATCGCCACGCGGTACTTCGCCATATCGAGTCTCCAGGTTGATGAACAGCTCGGGTGTCGACCGTGATGGGAACATTCTACTCGCGCAGACTCTCCACGCGAAGTCGGTCGGCCAGCCAGGGGACAACTTGCGCGGCCAGATGATTGAAGTAGTCCCAACTGTGGCCGCCGTGAGAGGTCTCAACATCGCGATCAAATGGGATGCCGGTAGAAGAGAGTTTGCTCGTCAGCCGGACCAGCGTTTCCATGCCGGCTGTGTCTGCCGGATCGCACGCCACGAACTGATTTCGCGGCCAGTTGAGCGGATGAATCTGCAGCGTGGCGGACTCCTGACGCGCGGCTTCGGCGTTTTCATACATGGCATCGAGCGGCAGGCCCTGTCCATACATCATTTGAAAATCAACGATGGGCGAGAGGGCGGCGACGACCGGGAATGTTTTGGCATGGCGGTAGGCAATTCTTAAGGCACCCTGCCCTCCCATGCTGACGCCGAACAACGCGATTTGGGGCGGCTTGAGATTCCAATTGAGTTCCACCCAGGGCAAGACTTCCTCCAGGATGTGACGCTCCGGGGTGACGACGGGATCGAATTCAGTACAGACTCGATTGAGCCACCAGGACCGCTGTCCGTGCGGACAAATGACTCTTAACCCAAGCTGATCGAAGTGACGTGAATATGTGGCGTTGCCGTTGAGCGTGATCAGTCCGTGCCCGTGCAAGAACAAGATGGCACCCGGGCCGTTGGCGGAGACGGGTTGAAAGATGTCCGCGGTCTTGCCGGCAATGGAGATTTGGCGCCAGGTGCCTGGCATGGTTTGGTCCTATGGGATCTGGGGGGACCAGTCCTGGAAGGACGACAGAACGTAGCCGTGGGCGCAAGCCCACGGTATTAGTTTCCAAAGCTCACCAAGCCCTGGAGGGGCGACACCGACATAATGTCTACGTATGAGTGTCGCCCCTCCAGGGCTAAGACGTCTGGTGGGCGCTATCCGTGGGCTTGCGCCCACGGCTACGTTCTGTCGTCCCTTCAGGACTTAGAAAGCTAAACAATTTTTTGTAAGGCCGTTAACAGTTGATCAATTTCAGGATCCGTACCGACTGTAATTCTGATCCCGCTGACTTCGCCGGTGGGCGAATGTGCGTAGTTCGGAAAGACCATGAAGCGCACGAGGATCTTGCGTTCTTTCAGTCGTTCATACAATTGCCGGTGCGGAATGGTGGCGTGGGTCGTCCAGACGAAGTTCGCCTGGCTGGGGACGACATCGAATCCCAATCCCTGTAGGGCGGAACTCAGCCGCGCACGTGTCGCCCGGATCTTGGCCGTGTTGGCCTGCATCCACGCCTGATCCTCGATGGCCGCGATGGCCCCGGCCAGTGACAGCTTGTCGCAGTTGTAGCTGTCCTTCATTTTGCGCATGCCGGAAATCAAATCCGGATGAGCGAGAGCAAACCCGACGCGCAGCCCTGCCAGGCTATACGATTTGCTGAAGGACCGCGTGACGATGATCTGTTTGCCCAGCGGACCCTGGAGCAGTTCTCCCTGGTGGGGCTGGTCGGCGAAATCGCCGTAGGCTTCGTCGAGGACCAGCAGGCCCTGGGGAGGGACGAGACTCTCAATGTCCTGATCGCTCCAACGATTCCCCGTGGGGGAATTGGGATTGGGCAGGATCACCAGTTTGGCCCGGGCTGTGGCAGCCTGGGCGGTCGGCAGATCCCACGACCAGTCGGGTTTCAGGTGGAGGCGTTCATGCCGGCCCCCCTGCAGGTCGACGAGCGTCTCGTAGAGGATATAGCTGGGGTACGGATAGACCACCAAGTCTTCCGGGTTGATAAAGCACCGCATCAGGATCGTCAGGTTCTCATCGCTGCCGTTGGCCGGGAGCACCCAGTCAGGGTCGAGCCGAAAGAGTTTGGCCACCGCTTCGCGGAACTTGGTGCCCAGTGGGTCTGGATAGAGATTCAGGCGATCCCGGATGACGCGTTCGAGGGCTTCGATCACGCGGGGGGATGGCGGATAGGGGTTCTCGTTGGTATTGAGTTTAACCCAACCGGTGTCCTGGGGTTGTTCACCGGGTACGTAACCGTGAATCGCATCAACATTCGGGCGAAAAAAACTCATGCGGAACTCAAAGCGAGGTGGAGAATCGTCACTGACAACCGAGAACTGACAACCGACAACTACCCCAGGTTCATGTCCGACACCATGCGGCATCCGCGGGGTTCGCAATTTCCTGCAAGGGCCACAACGGTTTGCTGATATGGTCGAACTTCAAACGCGGAAAGTTCGGGGTCGCGCAGCCGGGCCCATCCGCGAGGAGGATGGCCTTGCAGAACGGTTCGTAATCGGCGCGGAAGCCGGCCGGTGATTTGGCCACGACCATCCCGCAGGTTCGCGGGTCCAGGCCCGCGGTTTCATAGAGGAGCGGGGTACTGCCCGGACCTGTCCGTTCCGTCAGTACGATCGACACATCACCAGACTTGATGACGGCGGCCCGACCCATGTCGATCGGCATTTGTTTTCCGCCATGTCCATTGAGAATAAACTTCATCGGCAACAGTCGCTCGACCGTGCCCTGGACGCGGACGGGATTGGAGTACTCGGGCGAGAACGTGGCCCCGACGTGTAGGTCAAAGTTCCCGCCGACACCGGACTGATAAGCCGCGGCGACCGCATCGGGGTCGACCACGAACGTCAGGGCTCCGTGCGGAATGGGTTGTTGCTTGAGGAACTCGCGCAGCAAGGCCGTGGAATCACCCGGGCAACCGCTGTTGGTCGCGTCGGCCCCGTCGCCAATCGCGATGGGATGGACGCCGAGGGCCTTGGCCCGGGCGACGACTTCTTCCGGCGAGAAGCGTTCAATCTCACACATCGCGGGCCGCAAGCGCCAGCATTCGTCGGCGAGTTCCTGGACGACCTTGTCGAATGCGGGATCGGGTTTGTCGGTATGGAGCGTAATCGTCCATCCGAGTTTCGGGCAGTCCAACCACGGCATGACCATATACAACCCGGCTGACAGCACGCGCGGATCACGTTCCAGTGCTTCGAGCTTGCGATAGAGCGGTGCGGGAACCCCGGTGAAGGTATTGTGGCTTTCGGCCGGGGTCATCATGGGCAACTTGCGATAATACTTGTGCGGGCGAGTTCCCGATGCAATCATCCGCCGCAGCCCGCGGACACCCCGCTGCCCTGTTTCGAAGTGGTCTAGATGGGGTGATGTGTGGTAGCCGACCAGCAGATCGGCCTGATTCATCATCCGGGGCGTAATGTTCGCATGGAGATCAAGTGTTCCGACAATCGGCACATCGGGGCCGACGATTTCGCGAGTGAGCTGCAGGAGTGCCCCCGTCACATCGAATTCGTTCTCCGCACACAGGGCTCCGTGTAGCGCCAGCAACACGCCATCAACCTTTCCCGCTGCTTGCAGGCCCTCAATAAAGGTTTGGCGGATGCGTTGCCAGGTGGGGGTGTCGATCGATCCCCACGGCCAGCAGCACATGCGGGCCAGTCCGACGAATTCGATCTGCGGATCCCACGTGGCACATTCGGCGACAAAGCCTCCGAGTTCACCCGTCTCGCCATATTTGCCGAGGACATCCGCCCCAGTCGCAATGCCCCAGTCCTGGAAGTCACTCAGAGTGCTCGGGTTGCGATTGAACGTGTTGGTCTCTTGCCACAATTGGCCGACAGCGATACGCATGGCTGCAGTTCTCTCTTCAGAAATTCAATTCGGACAGTTGAAATTGGATCCGCATTGGCGAACCGGGCACCAAACCTTGACTTCGGCCTATAGAATAGAGCTCCCAGATCGCTTGTCGCGCAAATGGTCATTCTACAGGGAGTAGAGATAATGTGCGATTATCGCAGCGAAGTCCACTGGCGAATGTCGCTGGCTGGCTGTTGGTGAGGTGATTCCGTATTCTTAATCCCTGTATCAATTGAAGTTACGAGCCGTCGCCCTGTGTGACAAAAGTCTATGGAAACCGAGTCGCCCCCCGTGCTGAGTTTCGATTCTGGACAGGCTGCTACACGACATCTCAAGGTTCCGCGCACCGATGGTGCCTGGCTGATGTTGCCCCCGGCCGCGCAGGCCGAGGAACTGGTCCACAGCAATTTGCGGGCTGTCAACGAGGTCGATCAGGACGTTCAAGGGTGTCCCCTTTCCCGTTTGCGAGCCTGGACGCGTGAGGCGGTTTTTCGCGCGGCCTGTGCGTATACCGGGACTTGGACTTCGTCTCTTCCCCAGCGTTCCGCTGACCCCGATTGGTTTAAGCAGGCTCCGTGGATTGTCGGCGGGCATCAACCCACACTGTTTCATCCCGGAGTGTGGGGTAAGAACTTTGCCCTGGGCCGATTGGCGAGAAAGCTGGCGGGAATCAGTCTGAATCTGGTTGTGGATAATGACACACTGGCCTCGCAGAGCATCAAGGTTCCGACCGGCACCAGCACCACGCCCCAGGTCGTTCCGGTGGCGTTCGACCGTTCGCAGTTGAAACAGCCGTGGGAAGATGTCACGGTTCAGGACCAGCAATTGTTTGATTCGTTTGGTCAGCGCGTGACGGAGATCTTGCGCGGGTGGCACTTTGAGCCCCTCATGGCCGAATTCTGGCCGCGCGTGGTCGCTCACCAAAATGTTTCGCGTCGCGTCGCCGATGGCTTCACGGCGGCTCGCAACCAGTATGAACGTGAATGGGGTGTCGAGAATCTCGAGTTGCCGTTGAGCCACTTGTGTCAGTTGCCTCCGTTCTTGTGGTTTGTCAGCCACATTCTCGCCCAGTTACCCCGATTTCGGACGATTTACAATCAATCGGTTCGAGCATACCGGCAGCGGAATGGGATCCATAGCACCAGTCATCCCGTGCCCGAACTGACCGAGATTGGTGATTGGCTGGAATCGCCGTTTTGGGTCTGGAGGGCGGGCGATCAGCGTCGGTCGCGACTGTTTGCTCGACGTCGTGGTGAGGTCGTTGAACTGGCGGTGGATGCCCAGCAAGCGTTGGGAGAATTGCCATTGGACGGGGGCTGCGATGCCCAACAGGGCGTCGCCCGTCTACAGGAATTACAGGCGGCCGGTCTGCATCTCCGCACACGGGCTCTGACGACGACCCTCTTCAGTCGCGTGTGTCTGGCCGATCTGTTTGTGCATGGCATCGGTGGTGCGAAATATGACGAAATCACTGACGACTTGATTGAACAGTTCTGGGAACTGCCAGTGCCCCGCTACTGGACGGTTTCGGGGACGTTGCAATTACC
>CAMAVF010000409.1 GCA_945861445.1 Planctomicrobium piriforme
ATCCCGAACACGAGGTCTCCGATGCAGCGTTCCTGTCATCGCGCGATGGCCTGCATTTTGATCGCAGCTTTATGGAAGGCTGGATTCGCCCGGGACTCGACCCTGATCGGAAGTCCTGGATTCACGGCAACACGGCACCGGCGTGGGGCATGTTGCAGACCACGCCCGAAGAAATCTCGGTTTATTGGCAGGACCACAGCGGTCACCTGAAGTCGATGCCACAGCTCCAGCGCGGCACGCTCCGCACGGACGGCTTCGTCTCGGTCCATGCCAAGTATGCGGGCGGCGAATTCACGACCAAGCCGCTGATTTTCAGGGGGAGTGAGTTGACGATGAATTTCGCAACCTCGGCTGTCGGTAGTGTGCGAGTGGAACTGCAGGACGAGTCAGGGTCAGCGATTCCCGGATTCGCACTCGCCGATTGTCCGCCGATCTACGGCGATGCCATCGAAGAAGTCGTGAAATGGAAGGCCGGCTCGGATGTCAGCTCGCTGGCGGGCAAACCGGTGCGGCTGCGATTCGTGATGACCGACGCCGACTTGTATTCGATCCGGTTTCGGGAGTGAATCGAACTCTAGACAAGAAGACCGCTCAACATGGGGAAGCACGCGATGAAAACAGTTGTTTTGCTGGTCCTGGCGCTGTTCGTCGGCCAGACGCCGGTATCCGCGCTCGAACCCCAGCGCGTGGATGTGCGCGACATGGAAGACTGGTCGATCGTCGTGTCGAAGGACGCGCAGGAGAGCGAACGATACGCTGCCGAAGAGTTTCGCGACTTCTTTGCTCTGGCGACCGGGCACCGACTCCTGATCGGCGACGAGAGTACCGCGGTCAGGCACAACATCTTCATCGGTGCCAGCGATTCTCTCAAGCAGAGCGAGCTTGGCCATGTCCTCTGCGCGACGTACAAGCCGGAGCAACTTCGGATTGTCATCGCAGCGGAGAACATCGCCATCGTCGGTGGTCGGCCTCGAGGCGTCCTGTACGGCGTGTACCAGTTTCTCGAAGATCTTCTCGGTGTGCGATTTCTCAGTCGAGACTTCACGTATGTGCCGAAATTCGCGTCGACGGATCCGCTGCCCCGACGAGGAATCCTCGTGCCAGCGGACTATTCCTACCATCCAGTTCTGGCATGTCGATTCGTTTCGTTCCCGGAATTGCAGGATTCAACCGCACAATTTGCAGCCCGCCTGCGAGTGAATGGTCGCTACCGAGGCGATCCAAGCGTGCAACCGGAATGGATCAAGAAGGTTGGCGACTTCAATCGCAATGGATTAATTCTGCACAACGTGAACGAATGGTTGCGATCGTCACCCAAAGACAATCCGGACTTCTACGCAGCCGATGAAAAAGGAAAGAGGCCGGTCAGTCATCAGCCCTGCTTTTCTCATCCCGAAGTGATCAGCCGAATCACTCAGAACGTATTGGATAGCCTGAAAGACTTCGCAGACGGCGCCATGATTCCCATGGCACAGGAGGACACGAGCCTCTGTCAGTGTGACCGATGCCAGGAATTGGTCAGGAAGCACGGTCTCGACCCCTTCGGTAACGGTGGCGAGAACTGGGGCGCGCCGTTGTTTCTGATGGTCAACCATGTGGCGCGGGAGGCGGCGAAAGTGCGTCCGGATTTGACCATCGCCACATACGCGTATGCGCCGTCGGCACGTCCTCCCAAGAACCTGAAGATGGAACCGAGCGTCCGCATTCAGTATGCCACGTACAGTGCGGACCAGCTTCATCCGTTCGGGTCGCTCGCCTCGTTGACGAACCTGGACTACCAGCGCGACATCCAGGAATGGAACCGGATTTCCACAGGGATGATGTACTGGTACTACGGCATGGGCAGCTATACCGATTTTTTTGCGCCACCGGTGACGCTGCGCATGGCCGGTCCCCACATGCGCACACTGATCGAAAGCAATGCCAGCAGCATTTTCGTGCAGGGGGATCCGGTCGTCTTCAGCGAACTCCTGCAGTATGTCTATGCACGTTTGCTTTGGAATCCGCGGCTGGACAGCCATGAGGTCATCGAGGAATTCGTCGATCTGTACTACAGCGAGTCGGCCGGGCCCGTTGCTGAGTTTCTTCGATTGTCGGATCGCGAGGTCCGCCAGGCCGCGACGCATCCCAATTGCAATGCTCCCGACATTTGTGCCGCCTATGGATACACAGAGGACCTCGGGTGGAAGGGAATCGAATTGTTCAACCAGGCCCTCGAACGCGCTCGGACACCGGAGCTGAAGGCTCGCGTGGAAAAGGCCTCCCTAAGCGCATACCGTCTCTCTCTGGGCAAGACGTGGCTGGGCCAGAAACCCCAAGATCTTTCCGAGCCTCAGCGCGCACGCCTCCGCCAGAGCGCGCGGATGCTGTTTGAACTCTGTGCAAAGCTCAAGATCGAATTGGTCCACGAGGCGCGTCGGATCAAGGACGCCCAAGCGGCCGTGCGCCGCGCGCTCGATATCCCTGAGGATGAGCCGTTTTGACAACCATGACGAAAGCAAAGTTAAGGTACTGAAAATGATCAGGAACGCGACCGGCGTTTGCCGGACTGTGATGTCCAAAGAGCGACTAACCCAGAGAGCAACTGACATGAATCTGTTGAGACCAACAACGACGTTCATCTGGTTTGGTGTGTGGACGATCGTGATTCTCCTGGGCAGATCGACTTATGCTCAGCGCTCGAGCGACCTCAAGCCCCCCTTAAACGTCTTCCTCCTGGCCGGACAATCCAATATGGCCGGCGCCGATTCAGAAGTCGCGGTGCCGCCGGGATTTCAGCAGACAACCGCCGATCGGGACACGCTCTTCACCACCGCTCCGCTTCCCGACGGAGATCAATCGAAGCAGTACGTCCCCTGGGGCGACGTTCGCGGCCACCAGTCGAAGGGCAAACTCGTGCATGGCCCTGAGGTTGGATTTGCTCGAACGTTACACGCTGCCGGATGGCGTAATCTGGCCATTATCAAGGTTCATGCGAATTTTGGCCGCGACGTTCAGGACTGGCCGTGGAGCGAACGTGGGGCGTTGTTTAATGACTGGACGACATTCGCCGATGCTCGGATCGCCGAACTCGTCGCCAGAGGACACACCATTCGCGTCCGAGGATTTGTTTGGCACCAGGGCATCGACGATGCGATCCACGGAAGGCTGGCCGGTCACTACGAGCGTAATCTCAGCGACCTTATCAGCGTCCTGCGAAAGCGCTACGCGGACGAACATGCCCCCTTCCTACTTGCTCGTAGCGTGAACTCGCGGATCGCACAGCCGAACCCCAATGCGGGAGATGGTTCACCCTTGGCCGTCGTACGCCGGTCTCAAGTGAACGTTGGCAAGTCGGTTCCGTTTGCGGCCTGGATCGACGTCGATGACCTGCCCAACGTCAACACTCATCATTTCAGCGCGGACAGCCAGCTTGTCATTGGAAAACGATTTGGTGACGCGTTTTTGAAGTTTCAGAATCATGCGGTCGAGGTAACCGTCACGTCGCCACTTCCCAAGGGCAATTTGCCGATGGACCCGGCCATCGATTGCGGGCAGGTCATTCGCGAACACGGCGGCAGTGGTGTGCTCGACCCCAATTCGTTCGAGGTGATCAATCTGGCAACCGGCAAGCCAGCGCCGTTTGCCCGATCCGAGGATTTTGCCTACGGCGATCGGGGACGATTGGAGTGGGTAGTCACCGATCCGACGCACACAAAGTTCGAGGTGCGATTTCGGTCGGTCGCCGAGCGTCCCGCGCTTGAGCCGCCGGACTACACGCCGCTGATCGGCGTGGGCGATCTGTTGCGTTACAACGCCGGTCAGCCGCGCCCATTCGCTCTGCCATTCCCAGCACGGCTTGTCGATCTCACCGGAGATGGGAAGCTTGACCTGGTGGGATGCTGGAACTATGCCTATCGGCCCGGCTGGCCGTGGGACGGGATCGTCTGCTATCCGCGCGTTGGCGATCCCGAGCGGTTCGAGTTTGGCGACCTGACGCGAATTCGCTTTGTCAAGGGGCCGGAATCGACCGATTTCCAGCACTTCATCAACATCTACATGACGGCCGATGTGGATTTTGTCGACTTCGATGGCGATGGCCTGATCGACCTTGTGTGGCGGCCTGCCACCGGCGACCGGCTCAACTTCTATCGCAACACGGGCCGCCGGGACGCGGGCGGGATGCCGGTTTTCGTCGAAGCAGGCAGCGTGGCTATTGGCGCGGGAGGACCGGTCCGCGTAATCGATCTGGACGACGACGGCGCGCCGGATGTGATTGTGGGCGACGTATGGCTGCGCAACACGAAGGTTGGCGGTTTCCCACCCACCTTCGCCCCGCCCGCCAAGCTGGGCGTTCCCGGTCTGCAGTGCTGGTTCGACGTGGATCAGGACCGAAAGCTCGATGCAATCATCCGGGAAAATGTTTCCGGCGAAGTGCCTGATAACATCTGGTCCCTGTGCGATCGCATCGCGTGGCGGCGCAATTCGGGCGGAGACTCACCGAAGTTTGGCGCCGCGGCACCTCTGGCCGCCATCAACGCGCACGCGGGGAATCCCCAGTATGTGACGGCCGCGAACGACGGCGGGAAATGTGGCCTTCTGGTCACGGACTGGCCAAACCTGACCGTGTCGTTCTACGAGCAGATTGGCCCTGTCCGGTTCCGACCTCCGGCCTTGGCGCAATCGAAGTCGGCAGTCATCTCGCTGGGCGACCAGGCCTGGCCCCACCTGTGCGATTGGAACGATAATGGCGTTCTGGACCTGTTGGTCGGCGGGGGTTATGGCTGGCCGCAGATCGTGATCAATGAAGGCACGAACCAGCGTCCGGCGTGGGGCGAACCGCAACTCGTGCTCGCAGATGGTAAGCCGATCCGCCTCACCCGCAATGAGATTCTCGGCGGTGAACACGGACACGACATGGGGTATCCGTATCCGGCCTATGTCGATTGGGATGGCGACGGTCTGCCGGATCTGGTCGTGCCCAACGAAACCAACCGCATCTTCTGGTACCAGAACATCGGCACGCGCAAGCAACCGAAGTTTGGCCCCCGGCAACAAGTTCTCTGCGAAGGCTTCCCCGATTCGCCGGAAGCACGACTTCTGTCGGCAAAGCGGGCCTCCGAAAACCAGGCGACCGAACACGCCACGGGGAAACGCTATCCAGAGGAAGCCGATCAACCGTTCTTCTGGCGAACCGGCGCGGCGTTCGCCGATTTCAACGGTGACGGGCTGATGGACATGGTCACCTATGACGGTGCCACGCGGATAGCCACGCTTTTTGTCCAGTCTCGTGGCGACGACCGAAAGCTCGGGCTGAAAAAGCAGGGAGCGTTGGCCACGAGCGACGGAAAGCCTATCGACGCGTATGGACATCTCGGTCACCTGACCAAAGCGTTCCGGGCGGTCGATTGGGACGGTGATGGCCTCGTGGACCTGATGCACAGCACTGCGGGCACCTGGGTCGCAAGCGCTGGCCGGTACTCGATCGGCGGCGTGCCGGGCGGAACCAGCATCCATCTGCTCCGCAACGTGGGGACGAAGAGCGAACCGAAATTCGCCCCACCCCGACCAATGCTGTCGTACGGGGAACCCATTGCCATGACCCACCACGGCCCGCATCCCTGGGCGGGCGACCTCGATGGCGACGGCAAACCCGACCTGGTGACGTGTGTCGAGTGGAGTGTCTATCCATTCTACAGCCATCACGCGCTGGAGATGCCCCAGCGGCCCAGCTTCACCGTCAAGACCTGGGTCGCGCGCGATTCCGAGCAGGCCGATCAATCTCCTCGGAAACCATGATCGACGAGTGTTACTTCCGGAGAGCACTGACAGCCTTGCACAGCTCAAGGGAACAGCCAAATAAGACGACTTTATGCGATCCTCTTTCGGGAGTGATCCGAATGGGATTGCCGCTGTGATGACCTTTCACACATCGAGTAGAGAGCGACTGACATGAATCTGTTGAGACCAACAACGACGTTCAGATGGCCTCTTATGGCCACCATGGCGATGGCGCTCGTTTTGTCACCGTACAGCGGACTTGTCCGTAGCGACGAACCCGTGGCGCCGAGCATCGACCAGCAGCCGTTATTCAAGGCCGGTGAGGACGGATACTTCAACTACCGCATTCCCAGCCTGGTGGTGACGTCACGGGGCACGGTGCTGGCGCTTTGCGAAGCTCGCAAGAAGACGGGGCACGACTGGGATGACGTTGACCTGGCTCTGAGACGCAGTACCGATCACGGTCGCACCTGGAGCAAAATGCAGATCATCGCCGACGAGGGGGAGTTGACCATCAATCAACCTTGCCCGGTTGTCGATCACCAGACAGGAACGATCTGGTTGCCGCTGTGCCGAGGCAGCAAGCCGGGACTGGGCAATGCCGAA
>CAMAVF010000410.1 GCA_945861445.1 Planctomicrobium piriforme
ACTGCTCCGTGAACTCCAAAATCCGTTGTCGCATGCGGTCTTCCATGACCTAGCCTCCACACCTTACCCCAATTCCAGAAATATCGACCATTTCCCCCGCCGATGAAGGGTACACTTTTTATGCCAATTGCAATATGGGGAATGCACCCAATCCGTCCAGCGAGAACAGGTTCGTCTTGCCGGCCATGCAAGGTTGGTTTATGTTAATCGGTACGCTGGTGCCCCAGGTGCTGCCGATGCTCTGCAACCACTGATTCCTGCCCCCACTGCAAGCTCGAGAAACGTGTCCGAGCATGATCGTGTTACTCAGGCCGTCCGTGACGTCTCGAAAACGCACGACAGGGTCCGGCTGAGTCGGCGGAGTAACGGCACCTCCGATGAATCCGAACATTCCACGCAGATTTGGTCCTGTCCCATAACGTCCTGTCGGGGACGGGCACTCTGCAGTTGGCGTAATCGCGCCGGCAGTATCGGAATTACAACCGCCGGCTCCATACAACGCTTTGGCGTTGGCGCCACCATAGGGTTCATTGACTGGAAATGAGTTGTTGTAGGAATCGCCATAGCATCCGGCGTAACTCGTATTGGCACCCAACCACGCACTGGCACCGTCAGGGCTGATGGTGCCCCCAAATAGGCAACTGCCGCCGGGCGAGAATCCCAATCGAATCACTTCGCCAGGGTCAGACGGGCATTGCAGGACCGAGAGAACCGTTTGACGAATGACGTTGTTGGGAGTGCACTCCACGCGGTTTTCGAAATTAATCTGATTGTACAGTGGCGCCTGATCCAATTGCGGCAGGATCTTCGAAAACAGACTAAAGCTGTTGTGCGAATATCCTCCGATCACGGGCATCGCTCCGACGATCTCGTGATAATTGTGAAGAGCCAGCCCAAGCTGCTTCATGTTGTTCCGGCACTGCGACCGCCGGGCCGCCTCCCGAGCCTGCTGCACGGCTGGCAGCAGTAAGGCGATCAACACCGCGATGATGGCAATCACCACCAGCAATTCAATCAAAGTAAAGCCTCGCAAACGGCGAGTCGGTCGCTGCGGAAGATCCAGAGTATTCACTCTGCGCGAGGTGCAGAACGTGCGGAAGAAGTCGTTCAGACGAATCACAATGACCTCCTGCAACTCGAGTGTGCGATGGCGGACTGGCAGGTCCCCACCATCACTTTATCAATAACGCAGAATAAAATACTCAGAGCTGTTCAGCAGTCGTTCGAGCGTCTGACGGAGTGCATCGCCAACACATCAAAGTTTGGACATTAATGTCTTGGATGTCAAGTGGATAGGTATTGAAACGGCAGGAAGAAGGCGGATCAAGGATGCGAACAGGCGTTGCCAGAACCGTCATAGCGATTTGACCGGCGCGGAGGTCCGTTTGGAAAATCGCCCGCAGTGACGCAACGAGCCGATGGTGTCGCTTCGTCAGCGTTCAACCACCGGCTCGATAACAAGTCACCAGATTCGACTCTCTACTTTCTCCCTACTACTCACTGCGGCGCAGCCGCCCCCGTTATTCTGGCAATTCCTTCACCATCAGCTTGCGGAACTTGACCACGCTCATCGGGTCATGGGCCTGGATGGCGAACGAACCCTTGCTCAGTTTGCGGGGCCCGGTCACACCGTCCGGTTCAATGTACTCGACAACGGTTTTGCCGTTGATCTTGGTGATAATCTCCTTGCCCTTCACGCTGATTTCCAACGTGTACCACTCGTTGTCCTTGGCAATGGGATCCCGGTTCTTCACGACGTTATACAGACTGCCGTTACGGACGGGATCGCGGTGCGAGCAATTGACCTGTGCCTCATAGCCCTGGGACGGAAAGGTTTCCTCGTACTTCGTATGAAAATAGAAGCCCGAGTTACTACCCGGTTGGGTCATGATCTCGCACTTGAACTCGAAGTTCTTGAATTCCTTTTCGGTGAAGAGATGAGCTCGTTTGCCGCGGACGACAATCGCTTCCTCTTCCACTTTGAAATCACCCATCTCGCTGGCCTTCCAGCCGGTCAGGTCTTTCCCGTTGAACAACGAGACCCAGCCATCCTCCGCCGCCTGGACATTAATCAACGGCAAGACCATCAATCCCGCCAACAGACTCAGGGTCGCCAAACCCATCCACTTCTTCACCATAGCAAGTTCCCCACGAGTGCAAATTCTTGTCGATTCAACAGAGTTACGACGCGATGGCATGGTAACCTCGCGGAGGCCCGGGCGACAAGGACGGGCAATCCCTGTCAACTTTGATCGAATCTGCAACCTGTAACGGCGTGATGATTGGCGGACTCGGGGGGTGGCGTAAACTCTACGCAAAACAGGGGTCTGATGACCGCGGTTTTTGGAAAACGTCTGGAATTACAACAATTTCTCAAGTTCGACTTGTGAGGGGTTCCACCGCATGGCAGGATGATCTACATGCTCCTCATCTGTGCTGACACCGTGCCGCAAAACAAGCTGAGCTATCTCGCCTTCCGCCTCGCGGCGTTCGAGACGTTCAAGCTGATCGAGTTTGCTCAACAAACCGGGCAGGAGTTCCGCGAACCGTTCGGCTACCTCACCGAGGTCCCGTTCCTGCGCGAAGTCGTTCCCCAGGTTCAACTGTCATTGCTCGCCACCACCTGGTCGAAACTGATGTCGCCGCACGACGAACATGCCACCCTGCTGGATGAGAGCGTGCTGTATGCCGTCTGCGAAACGGCCGCTCGCATGATGGAACAGATCCCGGAACTGTTCCCCTCTTTTACCGAGACCGGCCCCGTCAAATTCCTCAACCAACCCGACAAGCAACTCGTTCGCGATCTCCGGACGCTGCACCTGGAGCTGTCGAACGAGGGAGACTTCCTCCTCATCAGTCAGTTCCAAGACCTCGATCCAGACGAAGCGGTCAATTACAAAAAACAATTCCGGATGAGCGAAGACTATCTCGAACCGATGTTCGAGGTCCTCGGCCGCTGGCAGTTCTGCCCCGATATTCAGCAGAAGTTTTCGGGACTGTTCAACGACGAGGAACTGGTCGAGTTGATGCCAATCCTGAGGCTGGCGACCACCGGGGTAAGGCAACTCGGGCCGTAGCTGATCAGTTACAACTTTCGAATTCGAATGTTTTTGAATTCGACCCACATCGGATTTCCGGCGTGCAGTTGCAGCGCCAGGATGCCCTCTTTCAACGCCTTCTGGGGATCGTTGTCAGTGAAATCCAAGACGAGCTTCTCATTGAGGTAGTGCCAGATGTGGTTGCCCTTCGCCATGATCCGCACGTCATTCCAGTCATCCAGCTTGAACAGCTTTTCAAAACCGGCCTGATCGATCAGGTCCGACTTCTTGACGTGTTTGCCGTCTTGATCCCAGGTCGCTTCTTCGCCCACGAGACAGATGCGGCCTCGAGAACCCCCTTCGTCATAGATGAAGCTCGGCGTATTGGGGAACTTGACTTCGTTACGCAACTCGTGCTGATATCCTCGGACGACCCAGTTATTGCTGACCTTTTCGGTGATATGCTTCGAACGATATTGAATCCCGGAATTGTTGGTCGCATTGCAGCGGAATGACAACCTCAGTTCGAAGTCGCCCGTCGTACCGTCCTTCCAGATGATGAACGTGTTCCCCTTGGCGGGCTTCTCGGCGGTGGTCTCGCCACGCAGAACGCCATCTTTGACGCTCCACAATCGCGGGTCGCCGTCCCAACCGGTCAAATCTTTCCCATTGAACAGCGATTGCATCGCGGGAGCGGGTCCCGGAACAGCAGGGGGAGGTTCCGCTCCCACAGTCATACATGCCAGAGCCACCAGCGAAGTTGTCAGTCGAAGCACGTTGCGAATCAGCATAGGAGTTCTCCCAGAGAATGGACCAGATACACGACGTAGTCTAAACCAGCGACCGCATCCCCGAAAGTCAGTCGAGTCGCCCGACCCCGACGTCACCACAGAGTATTAAAGAGAGTATTAAAGGACAGGCATATTTATTGACACAACATTTGGTAAAGGAAACGGATAAGGCTTTAAGAATATTGGCTGAAATTCGCGCTGCCTTGATTCGCAAACTCGGGTACGATGCCGCCCAGTTCGGCCAGGGGGTGGCCGGCAATTACGACGTGAAACGGAGTTCGAACATGCGTTGGCTATTGATATTGACTGTCGTTGCGGGCTGGGGAATCTCGGGAGGCCGGGTCGCTGCCGCTGATCCGATCGAGACGGCTCGGCTGTCTGAACAGGTACTCGGCGAATTGATGGCGATTCCGGGAAAGCAGATTCCGCATCGGCTGTTGGAACACGCGCAGGGGATTGCGATCATCCCCAACGTGATCAAAGTCGGCTTCGTGGCGGGTGCTCGTCGCGGGCATGGCGTCGTCTTGGTGCGAGATGCGGAAGGCGAATGGAGTTTGCCGCAATTCATCACTCTGACCGGCGGCAGTGTTGGCTGGCAGGCGGGCATACAAGGGACCGATGTCGTGCTGGTCTTCACCACCAAAAAGGGTGTTGAGGGCTTGATGCGGGGCAAGTTCACAATCGGTGCGGATGTCTCCGCGACCGCTGGCCCTGTCGGACGCAACGCGGAAGTTGCTACGGATGGCAACCTGCGGGCCGAAATCTATTCGTACTCACGCAGTCGAGGTTTGTTCCTGGGCGTGTCGATCGATGGTTCGGTCCTCGATGTCGACCATCAGTCTCACGGCATGTTCTACGGGTCAGGATCGGGAGAATTGCCCCGTCATATCCCCGAACCTGCGGCGCACCTGCGGCAATATCTGGGTGAACTGACTCCAGGACATCACCCACAGCGAGACGAGGGTGGCCCCACTCTCGCTCCGCCGCCTCCCCACAGGCAATTGGAAGCCCTGCGTCGCGGGTTGCATCAGAATGCGGCCCAACTCCATCGAATCCTCGGACCCGAGTGGCGCCAATATCTGGCCTTGCCCGCGGAGGCCCTTGACCCGGCTGGACACCCGCATGTGGATGTGCGGGGCTTGATCGCGGTGGAACAACGGTTTGCGAAGATCGTCGCCAATCCGGCGTACCACCAATTGGCGGCACGTCCGGAATTTCAGTCGACCCACGAATTGTTGCGAGAATACATCACCGCCCTGACCGCCGCAGAACCAGGCCTGGAGCTGCCGCCCCCTCCCGCGAGATAGTCTGTCTGGTAAGCGATCGGTATAGACAGGTGCTGTTGGTGGGGCCGCTGGGTGGCCCAGGTTCGTGAACCTGGGGGAGCGCAGCGACTCAGAGGCTGTGGCTTCCCGAACATGCCTCTTGTAGACCCAGTTTGCAAAGCAAACTGGGCCACCCAGCGCGTGGCTGCAACCGGAATCGCCTGGAATGTGACTCGGATTGTTTGGATCACGTCACACGGAGCGCGTGAGTTGCCAAAAACCATCCGGCTTACGCCGGACGCTCGCCTGATTGGGTCGAGATTGAATCGGCTGCGAATCTGCGCGCCAGTTCGGGGGCGCACATGTTCTTGAGAGTGCGTGGGAACTGCTTGGATTGCTGAAATTTGCCGGGCTGATTTCTTCCTGAGTGTTCTCAAACCCTGGATTGTGCTGCGTTTCGTGATTTCGGTGGCTGCGGCGGGCTGTTGTAGAACTGAGTCGGCAGCGTTGGGTTTCTGCGGGATGTTCGCGGGATGCTGCTGTGGCCTCTTTCGGAACAGTGTGCAGCATGCTTGGCGATACCTTGGATCTCAATAAGGTGATCCGTGAGCTGGACCTTTTAAATGCTCGTGACCTGGAACTGATCAATGCTCGGATGGGGAAGTCGGGGGCTCCGCAGCTTCCGGTGGGGCAGGGGCTACCGGCGGGCGAGTCGGCATCTGGGATCACATCGGAGACGGGGCCGAACGTCGCGGATGGGCTGAGCTTTGGTCAGCTCGGCGGCTTGCGGCTGGATCAGCGGGCGGAGTTGGTGACGCTGGCTCAGTCGTTGCTGTTGGATAAGGAAATTTCGATCCCCGAGATCTATGTGATTCTGGAAGAGTTTGTGAAGCTCAAGCAGTGCGCCCCCCTGTCGCCGATTGATCTGGGGGGGATACTCGATTCGGCGGTGGATGCGTATGTGGGCTGGGAACAGGAGTCGCACGCTTTTCGGAACGCGGCGCGCCTTGAGATGGAATCGGATCAGTTGCAGGAGTTTTCGCTGGCGGATGTCCCTCCTGAACCGATGCGCTGGTTGTGGCCGGGAAGGATTCCGCTGGGCCGCGTGACGGTGATTTACGGCGAGGCCGGGATCGGCAAGACCAGCCTGGGGCTCGAACTGGCGGCTCGGGTGTCCGCCGGGACCAACTGGCCGGATGAGTCTGGTGCTGTGGAGCCGGGGCGCGTGCTGATTGTCAATGGCGAGGACCCTCTGCAGGAAACGATCGTCCC
>CAMAVF010000411.1 GCA_945861445.1 Planctomicrobium piriforme
CTGGAACTGGTGTCGCAACATTCTCGGGCCTTCAGTACAAGCGTTGCGGATGTTGGCCTACAATCCACCTCCGACCCCCGAAACAAAATCCGGATGAACCGACCACGGCCGCATCATCCCCTTTTCATCACACCAGGCCCGACCCCGGCCGTTCCATTCAATCATGGGACTTATGAGAAGAATGGACCTGATGGTTCGATGACGGAGTTCGTTTGCGTTACCCCGCCGCCAGTTCTTCATCGCGACCGTCCGTCACCAACATGCATCCCGGACTGTGCGTGATCACCAATGGCGGCTTGGCCGTCATGATCGCCGATTGCGGGGTCACTCCACAGGCCCAGAAGACCGGCAGTTCATCTTCATGAATGGGCACCGCGTCTCCGAAATCAGGTCGCGACAAGTCGCCAATACCTATTTGCTCGGGGAGTCCAATATGTATCGGTGCACCGTGAACCCGGGGAAACCGCGAGGTAATCTGCACGGCGCGGACCACGTCGGCCGGCTTCATTGGTCGCATGGAAACCACCAGCGGACCGTGAAACACTCCCGCCGGGACGCATTCCAGATTCGTGCGGTACATCGGCACATTCCGCTGCAATTCAATGTGTCGCACGGGGACCCCGGCACGCAGCAACGCATCTTCAAACGAGAACGAGCAGCCAATGACGAAACTGACAAAATCGTCCTGCCAGTACTGGGCGATATCGGTCGGTTCGGCAACGAGTTCCCCGTCGCGCCAGACGCGGTATTTCGGCAAATCGGACCGCAAGTCTGCGTCTGGGGCGATGACTCCCGGACACACCTGCCCTGGTTCCGTCACCGCCAGCAACGGGCAGGGTTTTGGATTCCGCTGGCAGAACAGCAGAAAATCCATCGCCAATGCCTGAGGCAAAATGACCAGGTTCGCCTGGGTAAAGCCCCGGGCGAGACCCGCTGTCTGCTCAGTCCACTCACCAGATCGGCATGCCTGGCGCACGTCGCGGCCAGTATTCAAACGCGACTCAGGCACGTGACGCCTCCTTCGCCGTCCGATAGGTCGGCTCTTCACCCCGCCACAGACGGACCAGGTTGCTTCGATGGCGCACGACAATCAGCGTCGGGATTGCCAGGCTGAAGACCGTCAGGCTCCAGCCACTGGGGGACCACAGATGATCGGCATTGAGGATCAAATGGGCGGCCGCAAATGACACGGCTGCCAGCATCGAACTGAGCGAAACGATGCGCCAAACGAGAATCGTTACGACGAACACCCCGAAGGCGATCGCCGTCGATACAGGGGCCAGATAGGCGACGACGCCCAGCGCCGAGGCCACCCCCTTACCACCTCTCAGCCACAAGTAGCACGGATACATATGCCCGATAATCGCCGACACCCCGCAGGCAATGGCCACATGTCCCGTCCAGGCCGGGTCAGGCGTCAGCCAGAGCGGCAACAGCCACGTCGGCAGCAGCGCTTTCACAATATCGAGGATCAACGCGAGAATCCCCCACTTCGCCCCTAACACTCGGCCCACATTCGTCGCACCAATATTGCCGCTGCCATGCTTTCGGATATCGATCCCCTTGATAAATCGAGCAATCAAATACCCGAACGGAATCGAACCAATCAGGTACGAAAGCAAAACAGCAGTCAAGGCATCAAGGACAGGCGTCATAGCAGAGGATCATCTTGGTGGACAAGACGGGGTCGGGCGTTCAAATTTCAAAATTGGCTGAGTAACCGGCTACTGTTTCAGTGATTATCTCGCAGCCAAATTTGAAATTTGAACGCCCGACCCCAATCTATTTACGTCACGTTCAACATGGGCCGATTCCCTGGATGGTCGCCATCAGGGCTTTTGCACCGGCTCACTGACATCATAATACAACGGCAAATCCAATTCGGCGACATCCAAGATCTGCCGCTCACTCTTCAATTCCGGATGATCATCTACAGATTCCAAAACCAATTCCGCGGAATCTCCGGCTTTGGGGTTTGCGGCTTCGGGCAGGACCTGCTCATCCAGGATCACCCAGCGCGCGACGAGAATCCTGTCGCCCGCCTTGAGACTTGAGCCCACCGCCGACTTCTTGTTCTTCACTCCTGGATCGGCCGCGATCTTTTGCACCTCAAACTCATGCACCGCCAGCGCCCGGCGATAGGGCAGGATCTGCGCCGGTGGCGGAATCGTCGACCTTTCGACGCACTTCGCGGTCACCAGGGTCTGCACAATCGCCCGTCGCTGAGCCAGCCTCTGCAGAGTCACGTTCGACTGCCGTTCGATCTCCTCTGGACTGAGGCTGCGTGAATAGACAGTGATGGCTTCCAGACTGCCGCGCCAATCGGGACTGCCCAAGCGAACCTCTGCCGTCAACCAACTCGCGAATTCCAGGTTCTCTTTGCGGCTGTCACGCAGCCGGCCATTCAAATAGATCGCGGTCGTTTCGGGTGTCGAGGTCAGGGTCATCAACACTGGCCCAGCGGTTTTCCGAGTGTCACCCAAGTCCAGATTCGCACCGCTTGACGGCAGCGTCAACGTCAAACGAGTGCCGCTACACCTCAGTCGAATATGAGGATCTTTGACAGGACCAATTTCGCAAATTGTCGCGATTGAGTCACTCGCTGCCGTCGGAGTGACCAGCATCTCTACCGTAAGAGTTTGCTTCGACTTTACTGCCGTCAAGAGTGTTGCATCCAGATTCTCAAGGGATCCTGTCCCTCCTAGAAAGCGCAGGTCATGAAAACGCCCCGGGACAACTCGGCCACGCAACTGAATCTGACACGCCCTCCCCGGCTGGCCGGTCCGGTCGGGAATCTGGTTCGTCTGGGCACTGTTGTTCCACGCAAACAGCAACCCGTCAGTCACCACCGGCCAGGCCCCCGCCGCGACAGCCACCGGGGTATTTGTTTTAAGTCCCGGGAGCTCAATTTGAGAAACCTCGCCACCGGCAATCCACACGTCAGGATAGAAATCGCCCCGTTGGTTTTTCGTGATCGGATACCAGGCTTCAACCGTCTTGAAATCGGGACTGAAACGGCCCAGGTAAACTTCCACCTGCGGACCGCCGCCTGAGATCGCGTTGACTTTGCCTTGAACGGAATAGGGTCCCGTCATGCCGAAATAACGGACATGGTTTGACCAGCGAGGGTGGAAGACCTCGGCCCCATTGATGTCGGGTGCCGAATTGATATTCACCTTCCACCCCGCCGTCTCGTCTGGCCGATGAAACTGCAAGTGCCGATGGGGTCCGTCGAAGACCCAGCTCACTCCGCTGTTGTCGGGAGCGATCGAACTCCAGCAGCCTTGCCCCAGCTTCTGCCAGGTCTTCTGGCGTAGGTCAGCGACACCACCGTTCGGCCAGGGAAATTCGCCCCCGGCCCGAGTCCCATCTGCCGACAACTGAAAATTGTCGCAGCCGACATCGGTCTGATCCCACACCTTCTCTGACGTCTTCGGTTCGTTCAGCTTGACCCGACGCAGATTGCGGTAGGTTACATTCTCCGGCTTGCCGACTCGCTTGGCCGCATACACCCAATCGACCTGATCCCGAGGATCCCGCCACACATCCACCGCCAGCCCATCCCCCAGCAACTTCTTCCCCGTGCCATCCCAGTTCACGACATAGAACTTTTGACTCTGCTGGTCGGAGTAGACCACGCGTTGCCCATCCGGCGTCAGCAACGGCTTGGCATAGTTACGCAACTCACCCAGGATCGCGCGTTCGCCCGTGCCGTCGTCGCTGTCGAACCCCATCAGCTTCAACCGTTGTCCGACCGCCAGAATGTCGCTGTTCGCCGTACCCTGATCCTGGACCCAGACGATTCGCGTGTGAGCATCCGTGAATTTGCGTAGCGAACCTGGTTCCTGAGCACCAACGACTCCGCCCAACAAGCCGCAGCAGCACGTCAAAAACATCAGAGAACGAATCGGCACGTGCAAACTGCCAATCACGACACGATAAGAGGATTCATATCTCCCCTCGCCTCGGTACCCCGGGGAGAGGGGCTGGGGGTGAGGGGAAAACGCGGGCCAAGAAGCGAGCGATTGTTTCGATGATTTCCACGCCACAGGCATCGTGAGACCTCAATTCCCAGGGACGCTCGCGGACCCCTCACCCGCAGCCCCTCTTCCCAGATTACTGGGGCGAGGGGAGATTGGAATTCGTGGGGTCGGCGCAAGGTCGTCTAACGCTCTCCCGCCGCGGCTGCCAACAACGCTGCCGGAACTTCTCTGCCAATCATTTCATAAATGAACCGCGATGGCAGCGAATCCTTTTTCCGACCCCATCTCATGCGCGTCTTGGCGTGCGTGATCGTCAAGAAATCCCGCGCCCGGGTCACTCCAACATACGTCAACCGACGTTCCTCGTCGATGGTATTGTCGATCAGCGACCGATGATGCGGCAGGATGCCTTCTTCCAGGCCGACCAGGTACACGTGCGGAAATTCCAGCCCCTTCGCACTGTGCAGCGTCATCAGCTTGATTCCCTTCTGGGCCTTTTCATCCTTCTTGTCAGGCTGCGAGAACTGATCGTTCAGCGTGGACTGTTCCAGGAATTCACCGAGCGTCGGCGTCTCGGCCTGATCGATGTAGAGCTTCATCGAATCGATGATCTGGTTGAGCGATTCCACGCGTGCCAGTTGCTGATTCGGTTCTTTGTATTGTTTGTTGATCTCGGATTCGTAGTCGATCTCGCTCAGGAGTCCCTGAACGATGTCCGCCATTTGCCGCGGTTCGGTCTGCAGCCGCGCGCGGTAGCGATCCAGCAGCCCGTTGAAGTCCTTCAGTGAATTGGCGATCCCCGGACTGATTTCTCCCGAGGCCCTGGCTTCCGGGACGACTTCCCACAGTTTTTTCTTTTGCCGCACCGCCTGGGCCAGCAGCTTTTCGACCGACGATTCGCCAATCCCGCGTGACGGCGTATTGATGATTCGCAGCAGCGACATTTCATCGTCGGGTTGCGAGAGTACCTTCAAGTAGGCCATGACATCGCGGATTTCCCGCCGATCAAAGAACGATTGCGCTCCCACCACGATATAGGGTAGCCGCCGCTTCCGCAGTTCCTGTTCGAAGATCCGCGGTTGCTCGTTGGTGCGGAACAGCACCGCCATGTCGTTCGGCTGGACGTTGAGCTCGGAGATCTGATACGCCATGTCCGACGCGACGAATTCCGCCTCTTTCTGTTCATCGGGGAAGCTTTTCATCCGCACGGGATCGGACGTTGCCTTGTGCGAGATCAACTGCTTGTCGTGGCGGTTCTTGTTGTGTTTGACCAGGCGATTGGCGAGCTTCAAAATGGCTTCCGTGCAGCGGTAGTTGTCCTGCAGTCGGACCACCTTGGCACCGGGAAAGACCTTGTGGAAGCCCAGGATGTGCTCGACTTCGGCCCCCCGCCAGCCGTAGATCGACTGGTCGTCATCACCCACGACGCAGAGGTTTTTGTGCGGTCGCACCAAGGCTTCGATCAGGCTGAACTGAATGCCGTTGGTATCCTGGTATTCGTCGATTTGCACGTAAAGAAAGCGCTTCTGCCACCGTTCCAGGACGTCCGGGAAATCGTGGAACAGCTTGACGGTTAACAACAGCAGATCATCGAAATCGACCGCACCGCTGGCCTTGAGGTTTTGTTGGTAGCGACGATAGGCAGCCGCGGCGATCAACTCCTTGTCGTCTTCGGCCACGGAACTGGCTTCTTCCGGCTGCACGGACTGCATTTTCCAGCGGCTGATGATCGACAACAGGTCGCCTGGCCGGATCGATGCCTCACCCAGGCGGATGTCGCGCATCGCCTTGCGGGCCGCCGATTCCTGGTCGCCCCGGTCGTAAATCACGAAGGCGGGGGGATATCCCAGATGTTGAATTTCCTGCCGCAGAATGCGCACGCACAGCGCATGAAACGTCGAAATAAACGGCCGCGGTTTCAGTTGCTTGCCGAGCAGATGGACGGTCCGTTCGAGCATTTCGCCGGCCGCTTTGTTGGTAAAGGTGACCGACAAGATGCGATCGGCGGGGACTCCACTGCGGATCAGTTCGACCATGCGGTGCGTGATCACGCGGGTCTTGCCCGTGCCCGCCCCGGCCAGGACGAGTACCGGTCCCTGGAGCGTCAACGCCGCGTCGCGCTGCGGCGGATTGAGGTGACTGAGTCGATCCATCGGTGGTACTACATCTCAACGTCTGATGACGAATGCCTGACAGGAAGCTCGAACGCCTCCGTTATCCCACATCGTCCGTCGCAGGACAACTCAACCCTGGAAGCGGCGGGGTCGGGCCTGCGATTTTTCGAAATTGGCGGGTGCAAGTCGATCTTGCAATTTTAAGTAGGCCCGGCCAATTTCCAAAAATCGCAGGCC
>CAMAVF010000412.1 GCA_945861445.1 Planctomicrobium piriforme
AACCGCAGCCGATCTTCCTCAGAAAACGTCAGTCGAGTCATCCTTGACCCCTCACTCATCCTGCCCATTCCCCATCAGACACCAACACCCATCATCCCAAAAAACCAACGCCTCGCCAAGACCTCATTCCTTGCCGCGCGAAGTATATACTCGGGTCTTGACACTTTTCAACAGGCGAATGTAGATTGTATGCAAAATACCATCTGGCGTCCACGCCAAAGATTTCGTCAGTGTCCTGGTTTGATTCGACGCAATTTCATCTGATTGAGCCTGCAGTTGCCAGCTCGCGATCCAGATTGCCTTCACTGGAAGTTCGGGAGAACGGTCGATGTCCTGTTCCTTACATCCAGCCAATGCTGCGCCTTCGGCCGTGATCTTTCGCAGCATCCGCGGACTTTGCGGGGGTCTTCGAGGGACGGTGGTCGCCGGTGTGCTGGGAATCGGTCTGGTCTTATTCGCTCTGCATGCGGACGCGGACGAAGCGGCTGTCGAAAAGCCGGCCACCGTGACAACTGGCGAAACGAAAGCCACGGGGGATCTCTTCTGGTCGTTTCGACCATTGGCTCGTCCAGCACTGCCGAAGACCACTGAGTCCGCTGAATCGGCGATCGACAAGTTTGTGTTGTCCGGCTTGGAAGCTCGTGGACTGACATTGGCCGCAGCAGCGGATCGACCGACGCTCATTCGCCGTGTGTCGCTCGACTTGATTGGCCTTCCGCCGACCCCGGCCGAGGTCGACGAATTTGTGAATGACACGACACCCCGCGCCTGGGAAAAGGTCGTTGATCGCTTGCTGACATCACCTCATTATGGAGAACGCTGGGGCCGACAATGGCTGGATGTGACCGGATATGCCGACAGCAATGGCTACATCCGACACGATTCACCGCGACCGCTGGCCTATCATTTTCGAGATTATGTCATCCAGAGTCTGAACGAGGATAAGCCCTACGATCGGTTCTGGATGGAGCAACTGGCCGGTGACGAACTGGTCAACTATCACGCCGCCCAAAAACTGACCCCGGCCGACCTGCAGGCGTTGGTGGCCACGCATTATTTACGAAACGCCCCCGACGGCACGGATAACACCGAAGGCAATGAGATCACGCGGGTGATCGAGCGGTACGCCGTGCTGGAATCTCAGTTGCAGACGACGATGTCGGCCATGTTCGGCATTACGATCGACTGTGCCCGCTGTCACGACCACAAGTTCGATCCCATCCCGCAGCGCGACTACTACGCGCTGCAGTCCTTGTTCTACCCCGCCTTCAATGTGAAGCAATGGGTTCAGCCAAAAGATCGGTCGATCTACGCCGCGGGTCAGGCGGATGTCGCCGCCTGGCGTGAGACCAACGCCCAGGCCGATCGTGAGGTGGCCGCACTGCGTACTGCTCACCGCGATTGGCTGTTTGCCCATCGCCCCCCCGGACAGGTCGTCTGGCGCGACGACTTTTCCGAGCCCCTGCTGGTCAAGAATTGGAGCGCGGTGGCCCCGGGTGACATGCCGCCTGAGGGGGCGACTCTGACCACGTTGGACAGCAGTGCCGCACCGGCGGCGAAAGTCGATGCCGGCCGGTTGTCACTCATTGCCGCCGGCCCCGGTGACAGTCGCTGGCTGACCACGCAGCGCAAATTCGATTGGACCCCCGATCAAACCGGTCACTGGGTGCAGGCGACGTTTGACCTGGTGGAAAGTCGGGGCCCCAGCGGCCAACCGGCAGATCGCGTCGGCTACTACATTGCGTTGCACGATTACGACGACAACAGCACCGTGAAAGGTGGAAACATCCTGCTGGACGGCAGCACGGGCGGCGGTGCCAACGTCAATCTCGACTATCCAGGGACCGACAATAAGGGCCTGGGCACTGTCGGTACGACCGGCTACCTGCCCGGTCGCAACTTTGGCGTGCGGATTACGCGAACGGGCGAAAACGAATTTCTGCTGCAGCATCTGGTCGATGGAATTCCCGAAGACAAATCGGTGCCGCTCACGAGCGAACAACTTCCGGATGGGGCCTTCGGTTTCGAACTGTGTTGTTCACGCAGCTTCATTGTCGACAACGTCTTGATCGAGAGCTCGCCAGTCGTCGCGCCCACCGAAGCCAAGTCGCGCGAACAGGCCGAGTACGCAGTGGAGTTGGAGAAACGCACCCAGCAGTTGACGGCAGCCCTGGCGGCAGCCAATGCGAAACGTGCCGCAGAACCTGCCAAGATCGCGTGGGCCACGGATCTCAGCGAACAGCCGCCGGAAGTCCACTTGCTGAAGCGGGGCGAGTATGACCAACCTGGAATGGTCGTGACCCCCGGCCCCTTGTCGGCGCTGGTCGATCCCGAACATCCATTTCAAATTGAACCGCCCGCCGGGACCAAAACGACGGGCCGCCGGCTGGCGTTTGCTCGCTGGGCAACGCGTCCCAATTCGCGTGCTGCCGCGTTGCTGGCACGAGTTCAAGTCGATCGGATATGGCGCGGTCACTTTGGGCAGGGACTTGTCCCGACCCCTGAGAACTTTGGAGCCAGCGGATCAGAGCCCACGCATCCCGAATTGCTCGAATGGCTGGCGGCAGAACTGGTAGGCAACGGCTGGCATCAAAAGGCGCTGCACCGTGAAATTGTCTTGTCGAGAACTTATTGCCAGGTCAGCGCCGTGAGTCCTGTTGCGCTGGAGAAAGATCCTCAAAACGCGTCATATAGCCGCTTCCCGGCACATCGTCTGGAGGCCGAACAGATTCGCGACAGCATGCTGGCCGCGGCGGGAGTGCTGAATCCGAAGAGTGGCGGACCGGCAGTCGGGACTGCCGATCACGGTAATCGTCAGATCGTGCTGCCCACGCCGACAGGACCTGGTCCGCACGAAGTCGACCGACGGAGCATTTACATCAGTTACCGACGCAGTCAGCCGCTGTCCTTTCTGCGCGCGTTCGATCAGGCCGACCCCGATCCGAATTGCGTGGTGCGGGGAACGTCCACGGTGGTGGCTCAGTCACTGGCGATGTTGAATAGCGAGTTCGCCACCCGCATGGGGCGCGAATTTGCCTTGCGGTTGCAACGTGACGCCGCGAACAAGCCGGAGGACGAACGGATCCGGCTGGCGTTCAAGATTGCCTACGCCCGCAATCCGTCCGAGCCGGAACTCGCGCGTTGTCGTGAGTTTCTCATCGCCCAAGCCGCGCGCCGCAATGCTGTTGCTCCTGCGCAGGCCGCCGAGTCAGCCTGGGCCGACTTGTGCCGCATGCTGCTGGCCTCCAATGAGTTTCTTTATCTGCAATAAGGCGCCGACATGAGCTCATTTGACCTGAATCATCCATCGTCAGTGGCGAACCAGATGTCGCGACGCTCAGTGCTGCGCCGCGGTGCCTTGGGCCTGGGCTGGTCCGCACTGGCCAGCTTGATTTGCAATCCGCGTGGCTTCGCAGCCGAGTCCGTGAAAGGTGATAAGAAATACCTGACAGGTCAGCCGGCGCGAGCCAAGCGGATGGTATTGCTGTTCCAACACGGCGGGCCCAGCCAGATTGATTTGTTCGACCCCAAGCCCGAATTGGTCAAGCAGGCCGGCAAGCCGATGCCCGGCGGCGTCGAGGCCTTCTTCGACAAACAGGACAGCAGCAAGTGTTCGCCGAGTCCGTTCAAGTTCACGCAGCACGGGCAGAGCGGCATGGAGTTCAGCGAGTTGCTGCCGCGTCTGGCGGGCTGTGCCGACGATCTCTGCATGATCCGTTCGCTGCACACGCTGGTGAATGACCATGAGGGGGCATTGCGTCATTTTCAGACGGGCAAGCCACGCACGGGCCGGCCGACGATTGGGTCGTGGCTGACCTACGCCTTAGGAACGCCCAATCCGAAGTTGCCTCCCTATGTCGTGCTGTCGGATCCGTCGCGCGATCAAGTCGACGGCATCCGCAACTGGTCCTCGGGTTTCCTGCCGGCTGTTTATCAGGGCACGCCGTTACGAGCCGACGGCCCGGCGCTGTTCGACCTCGCGTTACCGGAAGGTGTGACCGAAGAAATGCAGCGCGAACAATTCGCACTGCTGGAATTTCTCAATCGCGATCATCAGAAGCGGTTTGCGCATTTGAGCGAACTCGATGCCCGGATCGCCAACAACACACTGGCAGGCGGGATCCGGGACGAAGTCGCCAAGGCCCTGGACCTTTCCCAGGAGACGGCCGAGACTCAACAACTCTATGGAATTGGCAATGCGGCGACAGGCACTTACAGTCGACGCTGTCTGATGGCTCGGCGGTTGCTGGAGCATGGCGTTCCGTTCGTGGCCGTGTTTAACGATGTGATCAACGGCGACCCGTGGGATACCCATTCAAACCATAACGCCAACATGCGAAAGGTCAGCGACAACGTGGATCAACCGTCAGCGGCGTTGATTCAAGACTTGAAACGGCGCGGACTGCTGGAAGACACCATCGTCTTGTGGGTGGGCGAGTTTGGCCGGTTGCCGGTGGCCCAAGGAAGTGACGGCCGCGACCACAATCGTCACGCCTTCACAGCCCTCGTTGCGGGGGGCGGGTTCAAGGCGGGATATGTCCACGGCACGACCGATCCGTTTGGATACAAGGTGGCCGAAAAGCCCGTGGCGGTTGGCGAACTGCATGCCACCTTGCTGAAACAATTCGGGCTCGATCACACCTCGCTGACTTATCCGCATCAGGGACGAGACGAAAGCCTGACCGATGCGGATATCACGGGCGTCGAACCGGTCGGTGACTTGGTACGCTAACAATACCGCAGTGTCGATTTCAGGAAGAGCTTAGCCACGGGTTGAACACGGATAAATGCAGAGGAAAGTCATCCATTCAGGGTAGTTGAAATGCTAATAGTCATCGCCACCATCCACTTAGAAGATACCGCAAACGATGATCCAATCCGTGTTTCATCCGTGTCAATCCGTGGCTAAAACTCTTCTGAATCCACTGCAGACAAAAAAGTACAACATCGTCGAGAGAGATTTATCGAGAAGGAATGATCGTTAATGAAGATCACCGAAATCGTGTGTCAGTTGCTCCGAGTCCCGGCTGTGGAACGCAAGACGGCCAGCAGCCAGGATGCCGTTCTGGTTCGCGTGCGGACCGATACGGGTCTCGAAGGGATTGGCGAGGCCGATTCGCAGCCCGAGGTGGTCAAGGCCATCATTGATGCTCCCTACAGTCACAATATCGCCTGCGGGTTGCGGGAATTGCTGATCGGTGAAGATCCGCTCGATACGGCGCGATTGTGGCAGAAGATGCATCGGTCGACGATGTATTTTGGCCGGTCCAGCGTCACGATTACGGCGATGGCCGCCATCGACATGGCGCTGTGGGACCTCAAGGGGAAACAATTTGGAGCACCCATCTATCAGTTGCTCGGCGGAAAGCAACACGACCGCATTCAGGCGTATGCTTCCTGCCTGTTTGGCCGCGACGGCAAACAGACACGGGACATCGCCCAGCGCTGGGTCGAGGCGGGCTATCAGGCGATCAAGTTTGGCTGGGAACCAATGGGCCAAAGCCTCAAGCTGGACCTCGACCTGGTGCGTGGCGGCCGTGAAGGGATTGGCGACGGCACGTTGCTGATCGATGCGGGATGTATCTGGGACGCTCGGACTGCGTTGAAGAGAGCCCAGGCGTTTGAACAATTTGATCTCACCTGGCTGGAAGAACCGTTGCGTCCGGATGACGTGGCCGGCTATCGCTGGCTGCGGAATCGTTCGCCGATCCCGATCGCCGGGGGCGAGCAGGAATGTGGCCGCGAGTCGTGGCGACCGTTCATCGACGCCCAGGCGTTCGACATCTATCAGGTTGATCTGGCCCGCAACGGATTCACGGAGGCGGATTACATCAAACAGCGGGTCCAGGAAATCGGGGCTCGGCTGTGCAATCACTGTTACACCAGTCCCGTAACGGTGGCTGCCAGCCTGCATTGGTTATGCACATGCCGCGATACGTTCCTGTTTGAAGATTGCGTGGACGATTCGCCCCTGCGGCACAAGTTGACCAAAGAACGCGTGCAGGCCACCGACGGTTGGATTACGGTCCCGGAAGGCCCCGGCCTGGGCGTGACACTCGACGAGGATTTTGTTGCGGAATTCTTGATCGACGAGTCGGGCCGAGCGGGAAGTTCCACTGAGCACAAGCTTGCCAAGAAGGGCCGTCCGATTGCAGCACATTAGATCGCATTCAGCTTGATTGTTCCGATTGGGTGCCACTGCTTTGCGACTGTACCCATTCGTTAAGCAGTGCCGAGTCGGTCCGTTGTAAGCACTGCTTGACCGCCGAGTACAGCGGCAAATCAGTGGCACATCACTCAGTTGCGTCCAGATCGACATTCTCCGGGACG
>CAMAVF010000413.1 GCA_945861445.1 Planctomicrobium piriforme
CCGCCTTGACGCCCCGGAGCGCATTGCTCCGGAAAATGCTTATTCGAAATCTCATAAAACCCAAGCGGCATTCGTGCATCCATGATCTACGCCCTCCTAAAACATCAGGAACAATCTGATGTTTCATCGCGCAAATCTTGTGCCAATGGTTGGTAATAACAAATCGAGGTTGTTTGGCAGCTTCTTAGTAATTCCTCTTCAGACACTCCGGTAGTAGCGACACAGGGGTACTCGCGGTGCTCTTGATAATCAGTGGCGACGTAGCGTGCTTTCTCCAAAGCTTGCTCGAAACGCTCTGGGACCGACAATGCCAGGGCATCCGTGAAATCATAGGGCAGTACGACTTGTGAGGTGTGTTCTGCCATCGAAGAGTCATCCGACACATTCAACAAGATAAATTCACTCTTTATGATACTCGTCCAGTTTGTATCGACGTTCAAGGTTGAAGTGAGTCGCTAACAACCATCCGGCTTACGCCGGACGCTCGCCTGGTCGAGCATTTTTGATGTCTAATGGTTAAAAGCAAACTCCTTCGTATTCAACAGCGCCCACAACAGATCTCGAAATAGTGCTTCACGTTCTCCGGACTTTAATGCTTCATTAATGACCGATCGCTCGGCATCGTTTGGCAATCGGCTCAGGGTGCTGAGATAGACTTCTTCCAGCGTCTTCACATTATCAGGTTGATCCTTCAGCAACTGCGACAGGCGGTTGTCTCCAGAATAGACCTTTCTGGTGAGAAAATCTCCATTCTGTAGATGCAGCAACTGGGGCAGGGTGACGTCGCCGCTCCGTTCGCAGGCACATGCGGTCACCCGGTCAGAGCGACCAAACAACCCCAGGAAGTAGGAATTCACCCGTGGGTCGGGGAGCTGGATCGCTCGCATGCCGACTGGGTAGCCGGCGAATTCTTCGGGGATCGCGGTCGATTGGCTGATGGCGTCCAGCATCACTTCGGCCGGCAGCCGGCGGGCGTAATAGTGCGAATAGAGCCGGCGATCATTTTCGTTTTCCGGGACTGTCGAGGAACTCAATTGGTAGGTCCGCGAGTTCAGGATTAACTTGATCAAATGCCGCACGTCAAAGTTGTGTGAGACGAACTCGCGATTGAGCAGCTTCCACAGCTCGGGATTCGTCGGCGGGTTGCTGGCTCGCAGGTCGTCGACGGGTTCGACGAGACCCGCTCCGAGAAAATGTCGCCAGACGCGATTCACGAGACTGCCGGAGAAGTATTCGTTGTCGGGACGGGTCATCCACGCGGCCAACTGAGTTCGCGGGTCCTGATTCGGATCGAAGGTGACGGTTGACCGGTCGAGAGGTTGGGCGGTGAGAAACTGATTCGTTCTTGGCTGAGTCACGCCGATCGGTCGCTGGCGGGCTTCATCGATGCGCTTCTGCAGCCCCTCTAAATGTCGTTGAGCCTCGGCCACTTTGTTCTGGGCCTGCGTCAGTTCGTCGCCCGACTTGCCGGTTGTTGCCGCTTGAACCTCAGCCAGCTTCTTCTGGCCCTCCAGCTGCTCGCGGCCGAGGTTGAACAGCGTGTCATTATTGACGCTTAGCGTGGTTGGGAGTTGTTGGGGGTCCTGGCGATCGAGCCAGACGCGAGAGAAGAAACCGGCGAAGTGGTAGTAATCGTCCTGGGTGTATTTCTCCAACGGATGATTGTGGCAGCGGGCACAACCAATCCGCGTGCCGAGGAACGCCTGGGCCACCGAGTCGACAATTTCCGACTGTTCGGCTCGCTTTTCACCGACCGCGACAATGAAGTACCCGATCTGCGGATTGGCGAATGAATTACCGTTGGCTGTCAGGACCGCGGTGGCCAGTTCATTCCAAGGCCGGTTTGCAGCAACTTGATTTCGCAGCCAGGCGTGGAACGAGCGAACTCCCTTATCGCCGCGGACATCATGATCACGTTCCTTGCGATTCTGCAGCAAATCGGCGAACTGCAGGGCCCAGTAATCGACGAACTCGGGACGGTCAAACAAGGCATCAATCAGCTTGGTCCGCTTGTCAGGCGCCGCGTCAGCGACAAATGCCCGCGATTCAGCGGCTGTGGGGAGTGTTCCAATCGTATCCAGCATGACTCGGCGAAGAAATGTCGCGTCGTCACATAGGCCCGCAGGTGGAATATGCAACTGCTGCAGCTTATTGAAGACATGCTGATCGACCGCGTTGTGGCGTTGAGCATACAGGTCCGGTGAAACCGATGATGCATGGGGAACGGTGATGATGACGACTTCGACCAGTTGCTGAAAATGGACTCGCACGGCGGTTTCACCCGCCCGCAAGGCTTTGACGGTCGCCCCCGGCAAGACGGTCAGCACCCCTTCGTCATTCGAAAAGAACTGGCTCAGCCAGGTGACGTCGCGCAGACTGCCATCGCTATAGTGCGCCCGAGCCAGCAAGGTTTGTGTCTGTCCGACCGACAGTGTGCGGTTGCCGGGAAGAATTTCCAGCTTGGTCGGGTGCGGTTCTGCCTTCTGCAGGCCGGGCAGATCGGTTTCAATCCAGGACCTCAACAACTGGTGGGCCCGCGAGTTTTCTGCGAACACTCGGCCCCCGGCGTGCGGCGTCTTTCCCAAGGGCTTCTTCAACAGCAGAGAATCTTCAGGAATCGTGCGGCTGATGCGGCGTCCGAGGAATTCGCGGGTATTCCATTCGTGATCCTGATCCGGGGCGTAGCCGCGTAAAGACAGGCGAAATCCATTCTGTCCCGCTTGCTTGCCGTGACAGGCCCCCTGATTGCAGCCGAACTTCGTGAACAGTGGAATGATTTCTTCACGGAAGGAGGGAGGGCGGGACTCGGCAACGCCACTGATCGCCACCGGGACCGTGACCGTCGCACCTTGAAACGTAACGGTGATTTCGGTCTGCCCATCCGCCTTGGGCTGACACTCGCCGGGCTTGGAGACGGTCAGCAAGTCGGGTTGCTTGACGGTGTAAGTGGCGTCTTGAGTGATGTCTCGCAGTAGCCCATTCGCCAGTTCGGCCGTGACCACCAAGCCGTGCTGCGACCGCGGGCCGCGCAGTTCCAGGACAGGGGGCTGGACCGATAGACGAGTGATGGCGACATCGTCGGCGCGCACGAGCTTGGGTTCCAGCAGACCACATAAGGAGATCAAGATTGAGAAGAGCAGGGCTAGGCGCACCGGAAATCCTTCAAGGACGTTTGAGTTGAGCTTGTGGTCAAGAGGAACCTCGCCCCTCGTCGACTCGAAACACGCATCGATCCCTATTCTAATCTAATCCGCTCGTTCAAACGGGGCATTGCGCGATCGCGAATGAGGATTGAGAACTTTGGCTGTTTAACTAGTTGACCAGAAGCGACGCTCGGTTTCGCGATTGGTTCAGGGGTCAGTGCTGTGGTCCGTATCACGTCCCGCGTTCTGGCGAACACGGCTACGATGAATCTGTACGAATCACTGAATTCGTTTTTTGCCAAACAGTTTTCAACAAACGAGGAACCAAAACTTGCTGTCGAATGCTGCATCTCTCGCGAGTTCGACATTCGGACTTCCCTTCATAATGCGGTTCTTCGTAGGAACTGTCGTCCGGACCCGATGGAACTTTTTAATCGCTCGTAGATTCTGTTTGACAAACCGCAACTGAATGGGATTTGGCAGTTTGTGGCAAGATCGGCATAGCCGGTACGACATGGCAGACGATCGCTGGCGGGCGAGAATTCTGCATCGAGACTTCATCGGCGAGGTCTCGCCAGCCGATAATTCTTAACAGGCAGGACGTCATGGGATCGGGATGCGATCCGCTGTTCCGCAGCACTGAAGCTGCGACAGCCAGGACCGGGCAGTCAGGAATGGATCGCAGGATATCGCCCGAACCAGAGTTCCGGTTGTGAGTTGCGCTCATTTGGGCCACGCGACTCCCGGAACACATGCATGAAATGACGTAGGGACGATGCACCCTTCCGCCGTATGGCTGCGCGGCGAATCACCTTGCCAGCCACTTGTTTTGTACAACTTGTGGAACACAATATGTCAACGGAAATTCAACCCCGGTTGAATCGCAGCTTCGTTTTAAGGTATGATACACGCCATGAACTCGTCTCGGATGAGGTTGACTCAGATTGGGCCGAGATAGAAGCTCTCTTTTCAGCAGGGAGTGACCACATGGATGTGAACGGCATTAGCAGTGTCGGAAAAGCGAATGCGCTGGGCGCGGCGCGACCGGCTCCCCCTGTCGAGACGCCCCCCGCGACGGACGCCTTGGCACCCCAGGACGAAGTGCAGATTTCGTCCTCCGCCAGAATGATGGATGAACTTAGCCGGACCTCAGGGGTGCGTCAGGAACGGATCGAGCAAATCCGTCAGGAAATCGCAGACGGCAGTTACGACACGCCCGAGAAGCTCGACGCGGCTCTCGACAAGTTTCTCGATAAATACGGCCTGAGTGACGAGTAGCAGCGCTGCTGTTCGCACCCGGTCACAATTCCAAGAGGGTTGCGGTGAGTGATCTAGCGGCGATTGCAGTGGAAGTATCTCCTTCGGAGCGATTTCGTGAGTATCTGGCGACGCAGGGAATGCGGCTAACTCGCGAACGAGCCATTATTGTTGACGAAGTGTTCGCGTCTCATGAGCACTTTGACGCCGAACAATTGGTCGCGCGGCTGGTTCAACGGACGGACGGCAGTCGCGTCAGTCGCTCGACCGTCTACCGGGCCCTGGCCGAACTGGAAAAAGCGGGCTTGCTGCGTAAGGTCGCGCGGTCGAATGATCGCGAGATCTACGAGCATGACTACGGTTACCCGCAGCATGACCACTTGATTTGCAAGAAGTGCGGCGAACTGACTGAGTTTCAGAACCCGGAGTTCAAGGAAATTCTGCAACGGGTCGCGGCGGAGTATGGTTTCCGCATGGACGGCCACCGCCTGGAAGTCTCGGGCATCTGTGCCAACTGCAGCCGCCCGCCCTCGCGCGGCCATCGCAAGCTGGACATGATCTGACCCCAGCTCCTGACAACCGCCGTTGCTCTGATTACCGTTGTTTGCCAGGAATGGCGCGGAACAAACGGATTGCCGCCAGCAGAATTGCCAACGCGACAAGCGACCCGCCAATCAACGCCGCGATCGTCGGTGGATGGCCAAACACAAATCTCAATGGAGTCCACAGCCATTGCCAGGTGAAAAGTACCACCAGCGTTGAGGCACTGAGATACGGACCGTAGGGCACATAGGGCTTTCCGGTCAGCAAGAGCGCGATCAGGGCCAGACACATGCCGCACAGTGGAGCGAGTGCAAATATCACCAGCACCGCTTGCCACCCGACGAAACTGCCAATCATCGCCATCAGCGTCACGTCTCCAAACCCCAAGGCTTCCAGCCCGAGAATTGCTGAAGAGACTGCCCGCACCAACCAGGTCAACGCGCCGCCAGCCACCAAACCGACCAGACTCCAAGCGAGGCCATGCCAGTGCGAATGGAGCTTGATCCATTCCGGAATGTACGGGCCAAGGATCTTCGGCACTTCTTGGTTCGCGTCGATCCACACGGGAATCAACTGTAGATTGCCAAACCAGGTGGCTCCCAGCACACCCAGAATCATTCCTGTAAAGGTGATGCTGTCTGGAATCAGGTAGGCTTTGAAATCGATCCCGGTGGCCACGATCAATAACGTGATCAGGATCAGGTGATACAGAATCCGCCAATGAATCCAGTCGACGCTGCCTCCGGACGTCAGGCTTTGACATTTCCCCTTGGCCACCGCCCACACGAATACGGCAAACAGCAGCGGGACCGCGACGCTCGCCAGCCAGCGGCGCGATCCGTGATGACCACAGACGCTGCAATGCGGTCCGCCAAGGGCAGCGCGAAACGAATCGCGCCAGGAAAACCGGGCTGAGTGTGCACCGCAATGGGCACACACTCCCACCGACCACGGAGGCAAGTCCCACGTCAGGCAGTCGATCCAGTGCCAGCACCAGCGACTGGCCAGCCAGCCCAACACGCCCGCGATCACCATCAACCAGAAGGTCGATCCATCGAGGATAAAATGGACGGCCCACCGGTCAAAGGGAGTCAGCATAAAGGGGCAAGGCCCAGAAGGATTTTTAGCCTGTAATCACCAGGTAGCCACATTCCCCGCCGCGGAGCTGGAGATTGTACCATTTCCGGCTGCCGGAGGAATCGGTACGTAGTTACCTACCAGGGCTATCGCCAAGTAGGGGTTGACTGCGTTGGATAGAATAGAGTGAGTTTGTGGAGGACAAGTTGGCTTTCAAGGAGGGTTATTCATGTTACCGGCTCGCGCCGGGAGCCTGTTGGCTTATTTGGCCGAGGTTCCCGATCCCCG
>CAMAVF010000414.1 GCA_945861445.1 Planctomicrobium piriforme
GGTCACGAAGTGACCGCGAATACAAGCTCGAAGCGCCAGCGAGTGCATTTCGATTATTGATTTCAGGCAAATGCACTCGCTGGCGCTTCGAGCTTGTATTCGCGGTCCCTTCGTGACCGCTTTCGACATCCACGAGTATATCCCGATCCCCGATGAATTGTGATGCTATCGCGAGATCGCAGAGCAGACGTGTGCTTGAGCAGGCTGCCCGCTGGTCGCATGGGACATCAACCGGAACCTTAACGCCTGATCAAACTCCAACGCATCAGCCGATCATCACGCGTTGGCAATTCCCTTGGCATCGATTAGGATAGGAGCGAATTCCAATTGCTGGCAGCGACGTCGGCGGTTCACAAGGACTCATACGGGAGTTGTTCCATGCGAGTGGTACGTGGTGCCAGTGTTGTCTGGATTGTAGCCGTAGCGATGACCTCGCTGGCCTGGGGACAAGAGTGGACTCGCTTCCGGGGCCCCAATGGAACCGGCATCAGCGATGCCAAGTCCGTTCCCGCTGCCTGGACGGAAAAAGACTATCACTGGAAGGTCGAATTGCCCGCCTCCGGACACTCGTCACCCGTCCTGTGGGGCGACAAGATCTTCCTCACCGGTGCCGACGATGCCACCGCGGAACGCAAGGTCTTCGCCCTCAATACGGCCGGCAAGTTGCTGTGGTCGCAGAGTTACACTTCCGCAGTGCATAAGCGGCACAAGCTCAACAGCTTCGCCTCGCCCACCGCCACCTGCGATGCCGATCTGGTCTATTACTCATGGTCGGCCCCCGAAGAATTCACTCTTCTGGCGATGACTCATGACGGCAAGGAAAAGTGGAAGAAGAATCTGGGCCCCTTCGTCAGCCAGCACAGCGCAGGTGTCTCACCGATTCTTTATAAGAATGTCATCATCCTGGTCAACAGCCAGGACAAGGACGGCGGCGGCCAGAGTAGCGTGCTGGCACTCGACAAGAAGACCGGCGACACGGTCTGGCAACTGCCGTGCGAAAGTACCACGGTCCCCTACTCCACTCCCTGCATCCGCACGAATTCGGCCGGTCAGGATGAACTGATCATGAACGAATCACTGCTGGGCATGAAGGCGCTCGATCCGCTGACGGGAAAAGTCAATTGGGAAATCCCCGCCCTGATCACGAAACGCAGCGTCAGTTCACCCGTTATCATGGCCGGGGGCCTGATCACCATCACGTGTGGTTCAGGCGCCGGCGGCAATTTTCTGGTCGCCGTCCATCCGAAAGACTCGGCCGACCCGCTGGCAGGAACGGTGGCCTACAAGATCGAAAAGATCGCCCCCTACGTCCCGACCCCGCTGGCGAAAGGCGACTGGCTGTTCCTGATGGCCGACAACGGCATCGCATCGTGCATCGCCGCCAAGACGGGCGAAACCATCTGGACGAAACGCGTTGGCGGCACCTATTACGGGTCGATGATCTGCATCAACGACAAGCTGTACTGCCCGACCTCAGACGGCGAAATCGTCGTCCTGTCAGCCACGGACAACTACGAGCTGATTGCCCGCAATCCGCTGGGCGAAACCATGCATTCCACCCCGGCAGTCGCCGGCGGACGGTTGTATCTCCGCACGCTGAACCATCTGATTTCGGTGGGTGGCGAGAAGCCCAAGCTGGCGCTGAAGTAAGTCTGATGCATCTCAGTTGCAAGTCGGCGCACTAAACTAGCGAGGTTTATCTAAACGATCACATGCAAAAGAGCGGAAACTTTCTCTCCCCTCGCCTCGGTACTCCGGGGAGAGGGGTCGGGGGTGAGGGGCTTTGCGAGCGTCATTGAGACCGCCTCTTTCAATAGTCCATTATCCCTGCAAATATAGGACTCAGCCTGACTTGTAGATCGTTCCCCTCTCCCCCAGCCCCGCCCCCCGCCCTGTTCGTTTTTTCGGCCGAGGCGAGAGGAGATAGAAAATGGTTTTGGGTATCTACAAAGCCGCTCAGTGCCAGACTCACTTCGCGGCCAACGACGCGGCCGGCTGCACTCGAAACAGCGTGAACCGATCCTGCGGTGATTTCTCGCGTCGGGTGTAGGTACTTTGCAAGATCTGCTCAACAGACCCCAGCAGTGCCAACTCCGCTCGAGCATGGCCGCGAGCGATGACGTAGATCTGGTCACTGGGTGGTAACGCCTGCGGCAGATCCGCGGGATTCCAGATACCAATGACCGGACGCTCGAGATAGAAAATGTGCTGAGCCATCTCCTGGCTGCCGCACGCGGCGAGAACCTGATCGCGCCCCACCGTGCGCTCAACAGCGGCCAGGAACCGCTTGTCGGCTGCCGAAGTATCGACACGTGGCATCACCACGACCTGCGAATAGACGTGCCCCAGGACGATCAGGCCCAGTATCACCGCACCAGATTTCATCACGTTTCGCCGAGCCAACTGCCAGGCCAACAACACACATCCCGCGCTCACCAGCGGCACGAATACCCAGCCATCAATACGGAACTCGCTCCGCAGACTGCCGGCAACAATGCCCGCGACGAGCACGCCACCGGCCACGATCGGCAGTCCCACCGTCCAGCGTCTCCACGAATTCTGCAGGTCACGCAATTGATTCGCCGCGAACACCAGTCCTTGTGCCACAATCGGCGACAACGCAGGCAGTGCATAGATCAGATAGTGATGGTGTTTCCCTGACGAACAGGACAGCAGGCACAGTTGCCCCAGAAACCACAACCAGCAAAAGCGATCACTGCCAGCTTCATTTCGAGCCACCAGCATCGACCGCGGCGCGGCGATCAATAAGAACGGCGTCCACGGCAACATCTGCAGCGGCCATTGGACGAGGTAATACCAGGGGGGCTGAGTGTATCCCAGCGTGCCGGCCGCCCGGTCAAACAAGTGACGCTTCCACAGTTCGAGCGCCGTGGGATCATGGATCACAACCGCCACGGGCCACGCTACGGCCACCGACGTGCCCAGCACGAGTCCCAACGGAGACCACCAACGTCGCACGGCCTGCCAGTCCCATCGCAGCAAGATCCAGCCGCCACAGGTAAAGACAATCAACACCGCACCGAATGCCACCCCTTTGGCCATGTTCGTCAGACCGAGCAAGGTCCAGAATATCAGCCGATATCGCTGTAATTCCGATGGAGTCAACGTCGCGAATTGAGTCTCGACCTCTTGAAAGACGGTGATCGCGCCCAGCACAAACACCAGCAGCAGCATGTCGGCTTCGGCCAGCCGCGCGTACATCACCGTGTAGACGGTCGTCGCTTGCACCACTCCTGACAGCCAACCAATCCGGGCATCAAACAACCGCGTCATCAGCCGCACCGTCAGCAGGACCACCACGACACCCGACAGAGCAAACGGCAACCGCATCGTCCATTCATTGAACCCGCCCAGCAGCAATGCGCAAATTCCCGCCAACCACTGCGGCAACGGCGGTTTCTCAAGCCAGGTGTGATCACCGATCCACGGCACGATCCAATTGCCGCTCAGTGCCATTTGTTTGGCAGTTCCGGCCATCAGCACTTCATGAGCTGTCAGCGCCCGATTGGATCCCAGGGAGAAGAAGAACAACACGGCACACAGCAGGATCAAACCCACAGCCCGGCCACGCGTGGTTCCCAGCATTTCCTCAATCCATTGAGTCGACATCCTGACGACCTCCCTGCCATGCATACGTTAATCCGTGGCGTTATGAAGCTCCTGGTGGGTGGGTGCCACTGGCTCTGCCAGTGCCTGCTCGCCGGTCACCAGAAAAAAGGGCACTGGCAGAGCCAGTGACTCCCAGCCAGTCTCATTCGCATGCAACATTCCGCTTTCAGGCTGGGAACTCTAGGCATTATGGCAAATCAGGTCAATTGGGATTGCCGCTTCGATCGACATTTCATTCAATGAAAGGTCTTCGCACAAGTACCCCGAAATCCCTGTCGAATACCCCGATGGACGCCATTGACCCCAGAAAACGCCACTCACTCTTCTGGGCTTGGATTCTGCTGATTCCAATCGTCCTGGCAGCCGCATTCTGTATTACTTTCGGACCCTACCTCTACCAACGGATGGTTGTACGACGTCTGGAATCTCGAGGCGTTCGAGTCGACTATATCGGTCGAAAACATATGCCCGGGGTTTATACATTTATCCACAGCATCGAAGGGTTTGAGCGATATGGCGACAAACTTTTGTGGGCAATCGTATCCTGCCAAGAACCGGCCACAAACGCTGAACTCCCGCAAATCGCAAGCGACCTCCGGAACCTGTCACTACCAGTGGTAGTCGATCTGACTGGTCCACGCCACATCGGCCAGTATTTAAAGGAACTGCAAACTACGAATATCGTCAAGGCGGGAGCGAGTGAGTGTGTCATCAGCACTGCAGTTATCAAATCATTGCAGTCGCATCTTGAATTGACAGACCTCGTACTCTCAAATTGCCAACTGGAAGATGCGGCACAACGCGAGCTCGGCCAGCTTCAATCTCTGGAATCTCTTTTGCTCAACGGCTCGACGATTACAGACGAAGGGTTGAAGCATCTCAAAAGCTTGAAAAAGCTGACCACGTTAAGCCTGAGCAATACTCAAACGTCCGACGGCGCGAAAGAAGAGTTGCTGAAAGTCTTCCCCGACCTTCAACTCTCCGACGACTGAATGACACAGTCGAATGAAAGTCGTTGATTGCTCCGCGATCGAAATGCGCCCGCACGAACAACTCCCAAGCAACATTCAGTGTGAGGGCACAATAACGACCCAACGAAAACCGCTGCAGGCGAAAAAGCCGCACACGCAATCACCCTCCCAAGGAGCAGTGATTTCGCAGAGCGATCAACGACCCTCTTTGTACCCAATATGACATCCCCGCTGGAGGGTCTCAGGGTTATCGACCGGCTTACCCGCCAGAAGCGCCGTTACCGCCTCCACTAGAAAATGCTGTTCCACAAGTTTCGGCTTGTTGTTGTCATCAATCGCCCCCATATAGGCAATGCGGCGTTGCTGGTCCAACACAAACACGTGCGGTGTATTGGTCGCTCCATATGCCTGCCCGATCTTCTGAGATTCATCCCGCAAATAGGGAAACGCAAACTTCCGCTCCGTCGCCCGAGTCTGCATCTGCTCCAACCCTTCACCCTGCTCGGTGCTGACGTTGATCGCGACAACCGCCACTCCCTGCGGTGTGTATTTCTCAACGAAAGCGCGGACTCGTTCCTCATAAGCTTGGGCAATCGGGCAGTTGTTGCGGATAAACAGGATCACCACCAGCTTAGCTGACTTGTGTTCGGCCAGACCATGCTGCTTCCCATCGATCCCCGGCAGGTCCTTCCAAACGGGCGCCTGCTGGCCAATGTCCACGACTCGGTTGAACTTGGCGGCTGACACCTGACGGACATCCGCGCTCGCGACCAGCAAACAGACGATCACCCCAATTGTCCACCGCCCGAGATGCAGATCGACATTCATCATATTCAGTCGCTCCCGCGAAGTTCTCGCTATCAACCTTCAATCGCCGTGGTCCTGATTCTCACCCACCGACGCCCGGGCGCAAAGGGAAATCCCGTCAACTGGCCTTACAATTCGTACAGGCAAGCCACCTGCCGACAGGCAAATGACTAGGTCGTGTGGACAATGGATAGCTGGTTTAAGCAGTTTGGGAAGCACAAGACAAATCCATATGTTGGCAATTTGGCCGCCAACACTGTTCGGACGTTTCAGTTGGCAGTGAAAATCTGGATTTACGTCACCTAAATCCCAGTCAACTCCTTGTCCACACGACCTAGTTGTCTTATAGATTTCTGGAAATTTCTAGAGGCTGCCAGCGTACCACTCAGCCTACTCCCCGGCGAGTACCAAAGTCGTCGGAATGCGCGCAGTCGCACCCCTCAGATGACCCGCAGCCCAGTTCCAATTTGCCTATAAAACTCAGGGCAAATTGCTGAATGAGCTGGCGGATCGTCAAAAGAACGTAAGCTCCCGAACAGGCGCACTGGACACCGCCATAATTGGATCGGCAACCCCACTGCCGCAGCGGTCTTGGCCCGCGTGCCGGCCAATAATCAAATGTTTTGTAGAAAATAAATTGTATTCTAAAGTTAGTTTGTCATATAATCGGATTGTATAATAGGCCACCAAACAACCTCGATTTGTTATTACCAGCCATTGGCACAAGATTTGCGCGATGAAACATCAGATTGTTCCTGATGTTTTAGGAGGGCGTAGATCATGGATGCACGAATGCCGCTTGGGTTTTATGAGATTTCGAATAAGCATTTTCCGGAGCAATGCGCTCCGGGGCGTCAAGGCGG
>CAMAVF010000415.1 GCA_945861445.1 Planctomicrobium piriforme
ACTGCGTTTGCCACTTTCCCGTCAACATCTTTCAGCCCCGAAGATTGATTTACGCGTGTTTGGAACACGAATCAATGACCACTTGTGCGTCGATTGTCGACGATCGGTCCAAGTGCAGCAAGTAGAAATCAGCGTTTCCGCTTATTGAATCTCAAATGAGTTGGACCAGGAAATCACTTGTCGCATCTCTCGCAAGCAAGAGTTGTGTGTGTCTGGCGGATACAAGCTCGAAGCGAAAGCAAGTGCATTTTTGATTCTAATACACGAGATTCAAACGGAATGCACTCGCTTGCGCTTCGAGCTTGTATTTGCGGTCACTGCGTGACCGGCTGTCGCGGCTCTTAAATGATCCAATCTACAAGAGCGCCCAGACAGGATCACCTGACGACAGACTGATCGGCCGGCCCTCGGCGCTTTGCAGGGTGAACTCAGGCGGGATGCCGAGCAGGTGATAAATCGTCGCCGCCAGGTCTTCGGGGAGCACGGGATCGCGAGCCGGATAGGCGGCGAGACGGTCCGAGGCACCGTACACGTGCCCGCCGGAGATTCCGGCTCCGGCCATCACCACCGTATTGCAATGCGCCCAGTGATCGCGACCGGCGTTCTTGTTGATCTTCGGCGTGCGACCAAATTCGCCCAGTGCAACGACTAGAGTCTCGTCGAGCAACCCGTGCTGTTCGAGATCCGTCAACAATGCCGAGAACCCGCGGTCCAGGTTCGGTAGAAGGACATTCTTATGCAGTGAAAAGTTGTTCGAGTGCGTGTCCCAGTAGGCATCGTCCCGTTGCCAGTTCACCGTCACCAGCGGCACCCCCGCCGCGACCAGTCGCCGAGCCAACAGGCAGCCGTGACCGAACGGCGTGTATCCGTATCGTTCACGCAGGGCCGCCGGTTCCTGATCGATGGCAAACGCCTGCCGGGCAGCAGGGGAAGTCACCATTTGAAATGCCTGGTCGTAGAAACTCGCGAATGATCGCTCGGCGGTCGCCGGTGCGACGTGTCTTGCCGGCAGCGCCAATTCCGTCTGCAGACGCTTGCGGTTCAGCAATCGCTCGGCATTCACCGTGGTCGGAAACAGGCTGAACGTGGAATCACACGGGTTCTGCGACACAAAGAACGGATCGCTGGCCTGGCCGAGAAATCCACCGAAGAAGCCGGGAAAAATGTGGTTCCCCGCCGACACCTGATTCGCGGGTGCATTCAAGCTGACGGTAGTGGGCAGTCCCAATGCTGCACGCGATTGAGGTCTGGCTTGTTGCCGAGAATGAAAGTGATTCGCAACAGCCCCGAAGCACGGAAAATCATCAGCGGCGTTTTGCGGATTCGTCGCCGGACGCAGGTGCCGGACCCCGGTCAGCATGTAGTGCATGGCCACGGTATGCGTATTGTCCGGATGGGTGACCGACCGGATCAACGCGTACCGATCGGCCATCGACGCCAGCAATGGGACATGCTCACTGACAAAAGTGCCCGGCACGTTCGTGGCAATCGGCTGAAACTCACCTCGCACATTCGCGGGAGCTTCCGGTTTCAAATCCCAGGTATCCTGATGAGCGGGCGCTCCAAACAGGAACAGGACAATGCACGACTTGGCTCGGCCAAACGAAGCGGCGGCCGAAGCCTCACCCAATGCGTGAGCCCCGGGGCGTTCCGCAGCCCGCCCAGCGGTCAACTCCGCCAGGCCGAGTCCAAACGTCCCCAACCCACCCAACCGCAGCCATTCGCGGCGAGAAACCCCTTCGCATGTGAGGCTGGAATGCCCACCAATTGTCAGCACATCACCACCTCACTCCGTGTTCTTACTACAGCATCACGTCCGACACTGTCGTCTCTATCTCTCGCTCCGAGCAAGTCATCGGAGTATGTGCCAAGTTAACCTGAGATGAGCTGCAATGCAAACTTTAAATCAGGACCTAAACCGTTACCTCGCATGCCGGTTATTAACGCCGGTTTACGCTGCGACTGGCTGGCGTATACGGGGCTGGCAGCCAATTCTTCGCCGAGTTGCTACGAAATCGGCAGGCGACGGAATAGAATCCGCCCACCGGTCTCGGGCCATCGGGTCGATGGCGCTCGTGAATTCCGTCAGCTTCCTGCGTTGAAAGGCATCCCCGCATGTCGCCCTTCTTGTTTGCTCGCCTGTCGCTGATGGTGTTTCTGCACTACTTCGTCTGGGGAGCATGGTATTCGACCATGAACATCTACTTGACCAAGACGTTGCAGTTTCCCGGGGCACAAGTCGGATTGGCCTACGGCACGACCGCGATTGGGGCTCTCGTCTCACCCTTTCTGGCCGGCATCATCGCCGATAAATTCTTTGCGACTCAACGCCTGCTGGCCGTGCTCCATCTGATCGGGGCCGGGCTGTTGTTTTACATTTCGACGCTGACCACGTTTAGCGTCTTTTATCCCGCACTCATTATCTACACGATCAGCTATATGGCCGGTCACGGACTGACGAATTCGCTGACGTTGCATCACTCGAATAACCCAGCCAGACAATTCCCACTAGTCATGATGTCGGGCAGCGTGGGTTGGATTTGCTCGGGATTGGTGGTGAGCGCTCTGCAGTTAGAAAGCTCAGCCGGCAGCTTTCGACTGGCCGCCACGGCGGCATTGATCATGGGACTGTACTCGCTGACCCTGCCTCATACCCCTCCCAAAGGTGCCGGCGGGAAGATTTCGCTGCGTACCATTCTGGGACTGGACGCGTTAATCCTGATGCGCGATCGCTCGTTCGCCGTCTTCATTATCTGTTCGTTCCTCGTCTGTATTCCGCTGAGCTTCTATTTCACCTGGACGGGCACGTTCATGGGCGAAGTGGGGGTGCAGAACATCGCCGCCAAGATGACGATCGGGCAAGTCTCGGACGTGGTGTTTCTGCTGTTACTGCCGTTGTTGCTGCCGCGGTTGGGGGTGAAAGGGATTCTGGTATTGGGCATGATTGCCTGGACGCTGCGGTTTTTGTTGTTTTCCGGGTATGACTCACAACGCGACGCATCGTGGATGCTGTATCTGGGGATTGCTCTGCACGGCATGTGCTACGACTATATCTTTGTGATGGGCCGCATGTTCGTCGACAGCCGGGCCAATGTGCAAATCCGCGGAGCGGCTCAAGGTCTGCACGCGTTTGTGACGTTGGGAGCCGGAATGTTTATCGGTACGTGGCTCGCCGGGGTCGTCGGACAGAGTTATGCCAAGGAAGTCGGGACGGCGATGTCTCACAACTGGCAAGCGATCTGGCTGATCCCGGCCGTCTTGTCCGGAGCACTGGCCGTCCTGTTCGCATTGCTGTTTCGCGATCGAACTGTGGTTGACAAGGCATGAAGCCGGATGAGCGGGCGCCTTGGATGGGAATCAAAGGGAAGGTGGGTGGCCGCTGGCTCCCCGTTAAACGAGGGGGCTCCCTCCGAACTGTTTAACCGGGAGCCAGCGGCGACTGCGGCTCACTTTCCAGGCTGCGCAAATGACGAATGTCGAAATCCGAATGTCGAATCAAGGACCAATGACAAAGGACCAATGACCAAACAAATCAAAGAGGTCAAATGAGTCAACGGGATCAAAGAGAACGCCACCCGGCTCTCAGGTGTTACTTCGGGACGGGCGGTTCGCGTTGTGTGGCGAGACGCGGCGGGGTGACTTCGGCCAGTGTGGTGGCTTCGATGACGTGGTCGATGAGGATTGTTTCCGGAACCTCGATCGTGTCGCGCATCAGTCCGATCTGAAAGAAGGCGACATTCTCGTCGAGTAGCGTCGCGGTCTTCGTGCGCGGGACGACCTGCTCGCCGTCAAACCAGACTTCGACAAAGCCTTTGGCGGGGTCGCGCGACCACAAAACGTGAACGGCAAAGTCGTGCCAGCGACCGGGCGTCAGCTTGCCCTTCCCGGTCCAATGGCGAGCGTACGGCACGCGGGTCGTGTACAGGAGGTCCTCGCCGTGAGCTTCGAAGGACATCAACTGGCGCCAACTGTTTCTGGTTTCGAAATATCCGACGGTGTGGCTGTCGTGGGTGAGCTTTTTGGGGAGGTAAATGCTCCAGCCGAAATAGCGTTCGGTCCCTTCAGCCGTACCCGGTGGTACGGGTTGATGCTGGAATTCAATGCGGTCGCGGGTTCCGTTTCGAGCGGCGTTGGTGCCATCGATCCGCAGAGCGTACTTGCCGGCCCGCACGGGATCTGTCACGACTTTGACGCTGTCGGTCTTAGGCGCCCCGCGCCACTGCTCGGTGGTGCCGGTCTCGAAGTCACCCCGCCAGATGACTTCGGCCCAGACCGGAATGGCCAGCAGCAACACGGCCGCCGACAGCACAAAGATCGAAATCTGTTTTGGAGTGGGATACATGGGGGGGGCTTTGACTGATAGGAATCGGGAGGTTAGGCGCCGATTGTACCCGATTCTGTTCGTTCATGGTCGACAATCCATTTTCGTGATAATCTGTGTGTAGAACTCCAGTCACTGGTCGCAGCTTTGAATCAACAGCAGCATCTGCGGGTCGCCAATGTCTTCACTTTAGAAGGACGAGATCCATGAGAATCGCCAGAGCGTGGCTGGGTTGTGTTGTGGTACTTCTGAGTACCGCGGTATCGCTTCAGGCGGCCGAGCCGGTCACCTTGGAGAACTTGGTGGCACCGCAACCGAACTCGGCGGACGAGCCGTTCGCGAAGGAGTTCTCGCTGGGGCAGGCGGCCCACTTTCTAGACTCGGCGTCGCTGGACTGGCAACAGTCGTGGCAGTGTTTCACCTGCCATACGAATATCTCGTATCTGATTGCCCGGCCGTCGATCTCGGCCGATGCTCCGGCCCATCGCGAAGTCCGCAAATACGCCGAATCGCTGATCAGCTTACGTTGGGAAGAAGTCGGGCCACGGTTCGATGCCGAGGTGGTGGCGATGGGTGCGGCCCTGGCGCTGAACGACTCGGCCACGACGAAGAAGTTGCATCCACTGACACGCATGGCCCTCGATCGGATGTGGACGGTGCAACGCGAGACGGGGGACTGGAAGTGGCCGACGCGCTGTGGCTGGCCGCCGATGGAGTCCGACGAACACTACGGTGTCACCCTGGCGGCGATCGGCACCGGTGCCGCTCCGGACGATTACGCTCAGACGCCGGCGGCCCAGGCTGGACTGGCAAAGATTCGGCTGTACCTCAAGAACAATCCACCGCCGTATCTCCATCACAAGGCGATGGTCCTGTGGGCTTCCACCTACGTCAGCGGCCTGATGACGGCCGAAGAACAGAAGGCGTGCGTCCAGGAATTGCTGGCAGCCGAGCGACCGACCGGTGGCTGGGCGTTTTCCCGGCTCTATCCGTGGAAGCGAGCGGATGGAAAAGACCAGGACCTCGAAGCGAGTGATGGATACGGCACGGGGTTCGTCATCTTCGTACTTCGCCGGGCCGGAGTGCCGGCCAAAGAGCCGGCCATCGCGCGCGGCGTCGGCTGGCTCAAAAGTCATCAACGAGCGAGCGGTCGGTGGTACACCCGGTCGCTCAACAAGGACAACGAGCATTTCATCAGCCACGCCGGAACAGCGTACGCCGTGATGGCTTTGGCTGCCTGCGGCGAAAAGTAACCGTGGGATAGGCTTCCAGCCTGTCGTCTTCATGACCAAATCCGATGAGCTAGTCTAAAAGCCAATTCCTCAGGGGAACAAGCATGCGACTGATTGCCTGGTTGGTAATGTTGGTATCAAGCTGTCCGGTACTCGCACAGGAAAAACCTGTCAGTGAGTTGGAGAAGCTGCAAGCCGACGAGGTGGAAGCGCGCAAGGCCGCCGCAGCCGATCCGACCATCAAGAATGCCGCATCGAAGCCGGTGGTGGCGTACCTCATCGAACAGAAGCGGCGACGGTTAACCAGCATTGCCGGTCTACAGCAACGGATTAAACAGTTCCAGGGCGACAAGAGCCAGGAAAAACTTATCCCGGTTCTGAAAGACCAGCTCGCCGAACTCGAACGTAAGCCGCTCGAGCAAGTCAGCTTCGACGCGGCCTATGGCTATCAGCCCACAACGGGCTTGGTCGGATATTCCAAGAAGGTCCGCTTGATCGAAAATACCAGCGACGGCAAGTCGGTCATCCTGGTTGACAATACGGCCTTATACCAACCACAAAAATTAGTCGCGCGCCACTACCCTGACTTGCGCCATCTACCCAGACTCCATACGATCCAGCCAATCGGGCATGGATCATGGATCTTCGGAGTATGGAGGCGAGTATGCGTGTGGCTGATCATCATTCGGAGCA
>CAMAVF010000416.1 GCA_945861445.1 Planctomicrobium piriforme
TCCAAGGGGATGCTGAATGCGTTGGCCAACCCGGAATACCGCAAGCTGGCCTGGAACCAGTTGCCGGACATCATCGACCAGTACGACGCGCTGGGACCCTTGTCAGAACATGTCGCCCTGGATGCGGGGATTGATTCTCGCAAGCGACCGTTGATTTACCCGACGTCCGATGACCAACAAGCAGGACTGATTGGCGGCGGCGCGGTGGATGCCGGTCAAGTGGCGGTGATTCTGGGCAATTCCGCCGTTGTCAATTCTTCCTCAAAGGTCACACCCACCGGCGGCAGCCTGGACGTCATGCGGCTGAACTGGGGGCCGTATCTGTGGATGCGATGTTACAGCAACGGAGCTCAATTTCTGGATCAGGTGGTCGGCCCCAAGCCCGATTGGAAGTTGCTGGAAGCGGGGGCGGAGCGCTTATCTCCAGGCTCGGGGGGCGCGGCCGTCTGGCCCTTCGTGCAGCCCGAACCGTCGTTGGGCATCAGTGCCGCACAGGCGAACTTGAAATGGTTCGGTATCGAGCCGCGAGAACCCGGCCAGCGATTTCGGGCGGCTTTGGAAGGACTCGCCTATTTGATCGCTCTGGGGGTTCGCGAACATGAACAGGCAGGGCAAAAGATCCGCCGCATCACGGTCTCGGGAGGGATTGCCCGCAGTGACTTGATGTGTCGCATCCTGGCGTGTGTGCTGCAGCGGCCCGTGTCGCGGTTGGAATCGGACGAAGGTCCCGCATTGGGAGCCGCCGTGACGGCACTCGCCGCGTATGAAACGCATCTGCGACGGGAAAAGGGACTTGACGACGACTGCGAGATGTCCGAAGCGGTGACTCGGATGGTTCGGTTTAAAGATGTGGTCGAACCGGTCGTCGATTGGGTGGGTCCCTATCAGGCCGAATTGGCCAGTTTTCAAAAACGTTTGGCTGCGGCGGTCGGTGCTCGACCATAGCGTCCCTCCTGGACGCAATCGCGGCGAGGTGAGTGGGTAGGTAGAAGGCAGCAGAGAGAACACGACGACATGCGCGACATCAGTTTCATGCAGGCGACCCTCGAGGCACTCTCGGAAGAGATGGCCAAGAATCCTCGCATTTTTGTGATGGGGGAAGGGATCGGTCAGCGGGGCGGAAATTTCAAGACGACCCACGGCCTCTACGAACTCTACGGTCCCGAGAGGCTCTGCGACACACCGATCTGCGAACGCGGATTCGTCGGCATGGCCGCCGGGGCCGCGATGACCGGAACTCGGCCCGTGATCGACTTCATGTTCTCCGACTTCGTCCTGGATGCGGTGGGCGAGATCATCAACCAAATCGCCAAGATGCAGTACATGAGCAGCGGCCGGCTGAAAATGCCCATCCTGTTGCGGGGTTGCATCGGGATCGGGCACTCGGCGGCGACGCATCATTCGGGCAACTATTACCCGATGTATGGCCACTTTCCCGGCCTGCGAGTCATCGTCCCCTCCACCCCGGCAGATGCGAAAGGACTGATGAAAACGGCCCTGAACTGCGATGATCCGGTGATTTTCCTGGAACACAAGGAAATTCTGAGCATCAAGGGGTCGGTTCCGGACGGCGAGCATTTTGTCGAGTTTGGCAAGGCGCGGATCGTGCGGGAGGGGACGCAAGTCACCGTCGTGGCGGTCGCTCACATGGTCCACAAGGTCCACCAGGCGGCGACGAAGCTCGCAGAAGAAGGGATCTCGGTCGAGTTGATTGATCCGCGAACCATTTCTCCGCTCGATTCCGATACGATCCTGGAATCGGTTCACAAGACGGGCCGTTTGTTGATCGTTGATGAGGCGTTTGCCCCCTACGGATTCGGGGCCGAGGTCGCGGCGCGGGTCGCGGATCAAGGCTTTGACGACTTGGACGCGCCGATTCGCCGGTTGAACGGCGCGTTCGCGCCGACGCCTTACAGCCCGCCATTGGAGGCGGCGATTGTTCCGAATGTCGACACGATCACGCGGGCCATTCGCGATTTATTGGACGAATAAATCCCGTCAGACGTGGCCCGACTCGCCGAGTTGGGTATTCTGTCGATAGAAAATCTCCCCGACTCAGCGAGTCGGGTTACGACCTGTTTATTTAGAACCCCTAACAAAACCGGTTGTGGGAAGTTCAGAACCGCGATCTTTCAAGCGGTTCTGAACGGACGCAGAGGTTTTGTTAGAGTTTATTAGAAAAGGAATCTGTCATGCCCATTCCCGTTGTCGTGCCACGTCTCGGTTGGACGATGGAGCAAGGCGTGTTTGTCGAGTGGCTGAAGCGCGACGGGGACACGATCAACGTCGGCGATCCCATTTTTGTGCTGGAAGGCGAAAAGGCCACCCAGGACATTGAATCGACCGACGCCGGCGTGCTGAAGATCCTAAGCACGGGCCCGAAGCCTGGCGACACGATTGATGTCGGGGCTACCGTCGGGTACTTGCTGGCAGCGGGAGAAGTCTGGGATGGAACGGCGGGCACACCCGCGGCGCCCCCGTCAGGTACAACGGCAGCGGAAGTCCCGGAGACGGAAGTTGACGAAGATGAACCGGTGGTCGAATCGAATGCCGGTGCAGGGACGTCACGACAGCACATTACCCCGCGAGCCCGCCGTGTGGCGGGTGAATTGGGTGTGGATTGGTCAGACATCGAGGGGACCGGGGCATCCGGTCGCATTCGCGAGGCGGATATCCGTGCCGTGGCTGACGAATCGGTCTCGATCCCGATGGTGGCCACCACGGCTGCCCCTCCCGTGGTCGAATTGGCTGCAGTCGCCGCGTCGAATGCCCGCCGCACGATTGCCGAACGGATGCTCGCGAGTGCTCAGCAGACCGCGGCGGTGACCCTGACGACGCACGTCGACGCGACGCATCTCGTCGCGCTGCGTAAGCAATTCAAGGCGGCTGCCGGAGATCCGACGGAAGTCGTTCCGTCGCTGACCGACATCCTGGTAAAACTGGCCGCCGTCGCGTTGAAACAGCATCCCGAGGTCAATTCACGTTGGGATGACGAACGAATTATTACGAGCGATGAAGTCCATATCGGCATCGCCGTGGATACTCCGCACGCCCTGCTGGTCCCGGTACTGCGGAGCGTCACGCGTCTGACCTTGAGGCAAGTGGCGGTCCGTTCGCGAGACCTCATTGAACGGGCCCGAAGCCGTAAGATTGCCGTGGCGGAACTGCAGGGAGGGACGTTTACCCTGACGAATCTGGGCATGTTTGGGATCGATGCCTTCACGCCGCTGTTGAATCCACCGCAGGCCGCGATCTTGGGAGTCGGGCGAATCACCCGCGAGGCCGCCGTGATCGACGAGCACATCGTGCCGCGCGATCGCCTGACATTGAGCCTGACATTCGATCATCGCATCATCGACGGCGGCCCGGCAGCACGCTTTCTGGACGCCCTGTCGAAGCTTATTTCCAATCCGGCCCCGGCCCTGATTGTGTAACGCACGCCCGAATTTCGGGATGTTCAGGCAGGATCTGGCTCTTCAATGTCGGACAATTGGTCTGGTGGGATCCAAACAATGGCACCGTCTCGCCACACGACCATCGGAAGATTTGCCATCCGGTGTTGTCGAATCGCTTCACGACGCGCTTGACGAAATGTCTGATCCATAGCGGACTGGTCGGTCAGAATGGATTCCATGTCGGGCTTCACTTGATCGTTCATGATTACTCTTCTGATTGCCGTTGGCGTCTCAGTCGCACCGGCGCGTTGACGTGGAGAAACGCCCCTCGCGGGATGCCGCCGGTAGTGCATTGATCGGCGGGTAGCATGCCTCGAGACCATAGCGTACGCTCGACCATCACGTTGAGTAATGTCTCCAATTGAGCTTGTGCTTGTGGACTTTCCAGCAGGCCGATGGCGCGTGCGATCGCTTCCAGGGTACACAGACTGTTGTCGTTGGGTTGATGCCGCAGGCGGTATTCTGAGGGCGGACCGTCTGGCAATTTGACGTGGGGAATTCCGATCAGTGCGGGTTCGCGTCGCACAAAGCGTTGAGCTTGCCGCCAATTTGCATCGGGAACGATCAGGGTGACTGGACCCGGCAGACGGGCGACGAAATCAGGTGTGAGCTCGGCTGCATTCGAACTGGGATAGAGCAAGAGTGCCGGCTGAACTGCTTCGGCCAGGCCCACGGTCGACATCCGTTCATATTTGCGGCCATGAATGCGGAGTTCGCTGTTCGACAGAGCCTTGACTGCCAGGCGGGCGGAATTCGAGGTGAGGACCTCCTCGGACGAATGCATGAGGACGATCAACCGCGTTTGAACCGCGATCCTGGGGATCAAATCGCAAAAGCACAAGGGACGTCGGATCTCGCAGCCGGGACAGCGGTGTTCCCGCAAGCTGGGTCTCATGGTGCGGCCTGACTTCGTGAGATGCTGGCACGGAAAGGGGCCAAGGATAACAGGTGCGGGACGTTATCAAAATCGTGGCGGGAGGGCGAGGCTGAAACGCTAGAGGTTCATTAGGGCCAAAGAATCTGGGTGCCACTGGCTGTGCCAGTGCTTTTGCGGACGGCCGAACGACTACCGGCACTGGCATAGCCAGTGGCACACAACCGGAAGATTAGGTCGTGTAAGAGCACCCGATCACCCGATCTCTCGTCGCGGTCTCCTCTATCCCTGCCGCCCCGATTTCGCTTACGATGCGGCGCCTGGGCGTGGCATCGTCTGCCGACGAGCAGCGCTCCCGTAGTGTCCGATTCCTTTGGTTTTTCCTCACAATTCTGGTCACACACGACGACAACTATGTCTCAAGAAATCGCGAAGAAATCGTCATTCCCATTCTGGATGTGGCTGGGGGTGGCGGGAGTCTGCCTGGCCGTGGTCATGGTTCCGTTCATTGTCCTGGTGGAAGCTCCGCCGCCGCAACGCATTGTGATTGCCACTGGTCGTCAGGATGGGGCCTATTACCGGTTCGCGCAGCGCTATGCGGAACTGCTGCAGAAGGATGGCATTATCCTGGAACTGCGGGCCACCAATGGTTCGGTGGAGAATCTCAAACTATTGAAGGACGAGAGTTCCGAGGTCAGCGTGGCACTGGTGCAAGGTGGCATCGCTGATCCGAAAACGTCCGAAACACTGCAGGCATTGTGTAGTTTGTACTTTGAGCCGTTGTGGGTTTTCTATCGAGGCTCGAAGGACGTCGACCGGCTAACGGACCTGCGAGGAGCGCGGCTGGCTGTCGGGCCGGAGGGGAGCGGTACGCGCGGTATTGCGCTGCAGTTATTGACTGCCAATGGCATTGACGGCTCGCTCGCGGAGTTTAAACCGGTCGCCGGCGCGCAGGCTGCCGAAGCTTTGAAGAACGATGAGGTCGATGCGGCCTTCTTCGTCGCCGGGGTCGACACGGGTTACATCCAACAACTCCTCAGAATGCCCGATATACGTCTCGTCGAACTCTCGCAGGCGGAAGCCTATGAACGGCGATTTCGATTTCTTTCGAAGTTGACGATTCCCTCGGGCGGACTGCTCGATTTGAAGGATAACACTCCCGCCAGGGACACGGCGCTGATTGCCCCGTGTGCGACGCTGGTGACTCGCAAGTCGCTGCACCCGGCATTGATTTCGCTGCTGCTGAACGTGGCGACGAAGGTCCACAGCGGCGGCGATTTGCTCACGAAGCCGGGGCAATTTCCGTCGATGCAGCACACCGATTTGCCGCTCAGCGAACATGCCTCCAATTACTTCCGCTTCGGACCACCCGTGTTGCAGCGGCTGCTCCCCTTCTGGGTCGCGTCGCTCGTTGACCGCCTGAAAATCATGATCATTCCGTTGATCGTGGTGCTGATGCCGTTGCTGCGAGCCGCCCCGCCGCTGGTTCGCTGGCGGACTCGTCGCAAGATCTATCTGTGGTACGCCCGGCTGCGGCAGATCGACCAGAAAGCCATCCAGGGAATGTCGGCGACGGAAGCCAAACAGTCACTGGAATCATTGAACTCCTTCGAACAACAAGTCGCGCTGGTCGGGGTGCCGCTGAGCTACATGGAAGAGTATTACAACCTGCGAATGCACCTCAATCTGGTCCGATCGCGGGTCCTGACGCTGCTTTCCGAGAACAAGGCAGTTGCCCCGGAACTGGGGCAGGGCTATCGCCAAGTAGGGGTTGACTGCGTTGGATAGAATAGAGTGAGTTTGTGGAGGACAAGTTGGCTTTCAAGGAGGGTTATTCATGTTACCGGCTCGCGCCGGGAGCCTGTTGGCTTATTTGGCCGAGGTTCCCGATCCCC
>CAMAVF010000417.1 GCA_945861445.1 Planctomicrobium piriforme
CACGGTGAAGAATCGGCTGTGCTGTTTCCAACCGGATACGCAGCAAATCTGGGCACAATCGCGGCCCTGGTGGGATCAGATGATGTCGTGTTTTGTGACCGGATGAACCACGCGTGCCTGGTGGATGGCTGCCGTCTGAGTGGTGCGAAGCTGCGCATTTACCGTCACAGCGAACTCGACCGCCTGGCTGCTGAATTGCAGAAGGCGACCGGCTTCCAGCGCAAGTGGATCGTCACTGATAGCGTCTTCAGTATGGAGGGCGACGTAGCTCCGTTGGGCGAACTGTGCGATCTCGCTGAGGCGCACGGGGCATCGATCGTCCTCGATGAAGCCCATGCGTTCGGTCTATTGGGCGAGCAGGGCAGGGGGGCCGCCGAGCACTTCGGCGTCGAGTCACGAATTGCAGTACGAATCGGGACGCTGAGTAAAGCGTTGGGGGCGTTGGGCGGGTTCGTGGTTGGTTCTCAAGAGCTCACCGATTGGTTATGGAATCGAGCTCGCACGCAAATGTTTTCGACCGCGTTGCCGGTGCCTGTGTGTGCGGCGGCGTCGACGGCTCTCGGAATTGTGCAGAGCGAACCCGTTCGCCGGGAAAGCGTGATCCGGTTGGCCGAAGACCTGCGAACGCGATTACGCGATGCTGGTTTCGACGTCCCCGCAGGACTGGGGCCAATCGTGCCGGTGATTCTGGGCAGTCCGGAATGGACCCTCGACGCGGCCGAGCATCTCGCGACCGCGGGCTATCTGGTCGCGGCCATCCGACCCCCTACGGTCCCCCAAGGTACGTCACGCCTGCGGATCACTGTGAACGCCGCGTGTACCGAACAGGATCAGTCTGGCCTCGTGGCGGCATTGGAAAGTTGGCAAGTCGTGCGCGGGTGTTAATTCGATTAATAATCGCGTCTGCGATTCACGCCTTGAACGCGGCCGGGCAGGCCCATGATCCTTAAAAAACCCTCGGCGTCGGTCTGGTTGTAGCTGCCGCCCGCTTCCATGCTGGCGATGGCGTCGTCGTATAGACTGTTGGGGCTGCTACGGCTGGTGACGCGGACGTTGCCTTTATAAAGGCCCACCGTCACTTCGCCGGTGACTGGCTTTTCGGTCTCCTTCAGGAACGCCATCAGCGCATCCATCTTGGCGCAGTACCAGAAGCCGTAGTAAACCATCTCGGCTACCTCCGGCGACAGACGGTCGCGCAGGTGCGTCAGGTCGCGGTCGAGTGTCAACTGTTCGAGACCCTGGTGTGCGGCATAGAGGATCGTCATGCCGGGGGCTTCATAGACACCGCGACTCTTCATGCCGACGAACCGGTTTTCGACGATGTCGATCCGTCCGACGCCATTCCGTCCACCGATCTTGTTGAGGGCGTCGACGATGCCGAATGCGGACAGTTTCTTGCCATTCACCGAGACCGGCACTCCTGACTCAAACCCAATCTTGACGAACTCTTCCTTGTCCGGGGCCGATTGCGGTGAGACGGTCATGCCGAAGTCGATGATCGGGATCCCATCCACCGCGGGGTCTTCCAGCTTGCCCGCTTCATAACTGATGTGCAGACAGTTCTCATCACTGGAGTAAGGCTTCGTCGAACTGGCCTTCACCGGGATATTCTTCGCGGCACAGTAGGCAATCATCTCCTGCCGGCCGGGGAACAGTTTGCGGTATCGTTCCAGCCGCCACGGGGCGATGATCTTCACATTCGGATCCAGGGCTTCTGCTGCCAGTTGGAACCGGCACTGATCATTACCCTTGCCGGTGGCTCCATGCGCAAACCCGGTGGCGCCGATTTCGCGAGCGCGCTGGACGCACTTCTTGGCGATCAGCGGCCGGGCGATCGACGTTCCCAGCAGATAGATGTTTTCGTACTTGGCCTGCCACTGCAGGACGGGGAACGCGAAATCGCGGCACAGCTCTTCGGTGCAGTCGACGGCGATTGATGAAGCCGCGCCCACATTGAGGGCCTTTTGCAGGATGGCGGGACGGTCCTCACAGGGCTGCCCGAGATCCACATACAAGCAGTGGACTTCGTACCCTTCATCCTGCAGCCACCCGATGATCACCGACGTATCCAACCCGCCGCTGTATGCCAGAACGACTTTTTCTTTTGCTGCCACGATAATTGCCTGTGCTTGCTTCTAAATTCGAAAGACATTGTAAACCGACAACCATGATACAGCGTTTAAGCTGCGTCGTCACGCAGTTCGGCCTGACGGGGAATCTGTCCTATGAGCGCTGGATCCACAGCGGGATCTCCACGGTTCCGACCAGGACTGATTTGGCGCTTGCCGCGGCGACAGCCGATTGCAGGCTGTCCGCCAGGGTTTCCTCGCGGACATATCTGCCCCATGCCTCCAAGGCAGCGAGGACATCAGCGTCGGTCGTGGCGTGCAGGATCTGGATTCGCTGTTCGATTTCCAGATCGGCTTCCTTCCGCAACTGTTGCACCTGCCGGACGAAATCGCGGGCGATTCCTTCATGTAACAACTCGGGCGTCAACTTCGTCGAAATCGCGATCTGCACCCCTTCCTCATCGGCACACGCCCAGTCGGCCGCTTGCACGGTGCTGATAAAGACGTCGTCCGGGGCCAACACGACTTCCGCGCCATCAACGGGCAGGGCGACGGGAACCCCCTTGCGCAACGGATCCAGCAGCGACGGCGGTACGAGCGACAGCGCTTTGCTGATCGCCCCCAGCAATTTGCCGTACTTCGGACCCAGCATCTTTTGATTGGGTCTGTAAACGTACGTAACTAAGTCGTCGAGATCCTCGCAAGCGGTGATCTCTTTGATATTGAGTTCATCGCGGATCACGTCTGCCAGGTTCATGATGGCCGAACGTTGATGCGGGCTGCTGGCGAGACGCAGTTCGGCCAGGGGTTGGCGTACGCGCTGGTTGGCCTTCTCACGCAGGCCGTGCCCGAGATTGACGACGACCTGTGCCAGGGCCATCCGCTCGCTTAAGCCGGCATCAAGTTGAGTCGGATCGACTTCGGGATACGCACACAGATGGACGCTTTCAGGGGCCGACGCGTCCACTTTACGGACCAGGTTCTGGTACATCTGCTCGGTCACGAATGGGATCACCGGCGCCAACAGTTTGCACAGTTGGACGAGGACCGAGTAAAGCGTCTGGTACGCGGCCAGCTTGTCGCGGTCTCCGGCGTCGCGAGAACGCCAGAAACGACGGCGGTTGCGTCGCACGTACCAGTTCGACAAGTCGTCGATAAACCGCGAGGCTTCCTTGAGAAATCCCTGCGAGTCATAGGCCGCAAACTGCTTCCGGGCAGCCCCGATCAAGCTCTGTAGATTGGACAAGATCCAGCGATCGATTTCAGGGCGTTCGCTGACTGGTACTTGCTCAGCGAGCGGATCGAAATCATCCAGCCGGGCATAGTTCACGAAGAAGGCGTACGTGTTCCACAGCGTGATCAGATTCTGCCGGCGAGTTTCGTCGGCAGGCTTGCTGGTGACCAGGCACAGCTTCGCCCCTTCCCGCGTTTCGACCGCAGGTTTGTCTTCGCCAAAGAGCTGCAACGTGACCGGTTTGTCAGAGTGACGAGTGCCGAAACGTAGATCCTGAGCGGGATTCTGGGCCAGGTACATCCAGCGGATCGTGTCGACACCAATTTGCTCGGCGGCCTCTTCAAACCAAATGGCGGTGCCATCGGTCTTGTGCATCTGCTGGCCCTGTTCGTTCATGACCAGACGGTGTCCGAGCAGTGTCTTGAATGGGCGTTTGTCGGCCGGGGTCGCGTCGTTGTCGGAGTCGTAACGCATCATCGTCGACATCGACAACAAAGCGTAGAACCAGTTGCGGAACTGGCCCGGGAAGCATTCGGTCACGAAGTCTGCCGGATACCACTTCTTCCACATTTCGGGGTGTGTATTGAAGCCCATTGTGGAGAAGGCCACGATGCCGGCGTCGAGCCACGGATTGCCCACGTCGGGGATGCGGGTCATCAACTTTCCGGATTGCGGGTGCTTGATCTTCACGCTGTCGATCCACGGCCGGTGCGGTGTGTGGCCGTCAAAATCGCTCCAGCCTTCGACCGCCAGGTCCTTCAATTCTTGCAGTGAACCGACGACAAAGAACTTGTTTGAATCGCTCCATTCCACCAGCGGATCCTGATCGACCCAGATGGGCAGGGCGAGACCCCAGAAGCGCTTCTTGGAGATCATCCAATCGCGCATGTTGGTGAGCCATTCCAACTCGCGCGCAAGGCCATCCACGCTTTCGGGCAGCCAGTTGATTTCCTTGGCGACATCCATGATCTCTTGTCGCCAGTCCATCTTGATGAACCATTCGTCGACTAATCGAAAAACGAGTTCATCGCCAGTGCGCCAGCAGTGGGGATAGATGTGGGGGTATTCTTCGACGTTGACGAGCAGGTTCTTTTTCTTAAGTTCTTCGAAGACGAATTCGGCAGTCTGCCGATCGGTGGCGACCTTGCCGACGAACGGTCCGAAGCCTTCGACGAACGAAGAATCTTCGGCCAGGGGGGCGATGGCGACGAGTCCCAGGGTCTTGCCCAGGACATGGTCGACGTCACCGCAACCGGGGGCGATATGCACGATGCCCGTCCCTTCGCCGGCGACGACCAGGGCCGTCCCTTCGTTGTCACGGCCGCCGTCGACGACGCGATGACAGGAGATGCCCGTTGCCGACAGCAGGCTGTCGTCCTTGGGCAATCCGCCGGGTTGCCGTTGAGCGGGCAGGTCATCGAACGGACCGTCATACTCCAGACCGATCAGCTCAGAACCCTGCAGCGTGGCGAGGACTTCGTAGCCCCCTTGTTCTTTGAAGATCTGGGCGATCGTCTTGAGCTTGGGCACGCCCGTCGGCCACGTCCATTCCGGTCGGCCGAAGCCTTCCTTGAACTCTTTCGCGAGACGCTGGAATTCCAGGTTTTCCTTGGCGAAGTAGTAAACGGCCCCGTCGCGTTTGGCCTGGAGCTTGACATATTCCAACTGCGGATTGACGGCCGCGGCGACGTTGCTGGTGAGGGTCCAGGGGGTGGTCGTCCAGGCCAGCAGGAATTCGTTCTGGCGGCCACGCAGCGGGAAGCGGACGAAGACCGATTTGTGCGTCGTCAGCTTGCGGCCTTCGGCGACTTCCATCTGGCTGTAGGCACTGCCGCCGCGACCCGACCACGGCATGACGTCATGGCCGCGATAGATCTTGCCGCGTTGAAAACACTTCTTCAGGAACGTCCAGATGGTTTCGTTGTTCTCGGTGGAGAACGTGAAGTAGCTGCCGCCCCACTCGGGATTGCCAAGCTTCGCGACGATCTTTTCGGCCCCGTCGGTGACGGTGTCTCCGGCCGGTGTCTTGATCGTGACGGGTTTGTCCGAGCCCACGCCCTCGGACAAGGTCCGCAGCGACTGCGGATCGTCCCAATCCATCCAGTAGCCCAGTCGCACGGATTGCTCGGTCTGTCGGGCGGCGAACTTGAGGACGCGTTTCTTGCACGAGTAAACGAATTGATCGATGCCCAGCGCGTTGATGGCGTTCTTGGTGCCGAGACTGAGTTCCTTTTCAACTTCGACTTCAACCCACAACCCCTGGCAGTCAAACCCGTTTTGATAACGCAGTTCGCGGCCGTTCATGGCCCAGAACCGCTGGTAGGCGTCTTTGTAGGTGCGTCCCCAGGCGTGATGGACGCCCATCGGGTTATTGGCCGTGATGGGGCCGTCGAGAAAGCTCCAGGGCTCCTTGCCGCGGTTTTGCTGGCGCAGTTTGTCGAAGATCTGTCGATCTCGCCAAAAGGCGAGCACGGTGTGCTCACCCGCCACGAAACTGGTGTCTGTCGAGACCTTATCGAACATTTATAGACCTTACTAATAAACGATGCGAAGCATCGTCTAGACTCCCCCCCTTTATAAGGGGGGGCAGGGGGGGTACGCAGTCTGCTCGCGTTATTAGTTATGAAACGAGGCAGTCCGTTCGAGCTAATCCTGGGGAGGTGACGTCTTTGAAGCGTTCGTACCCCCCCTGGCCCCCCCCTTATAAAGGGGGGAGTCGGAGGCGCCTTGCGGCTTTTTTGACTTTAGTTCAATAACAGTCTTTCTTACAGAGCGTTGCGCAATGAAGTTAAGTTTCTAGCAGATATAATGGGTGCATGGTTGCGTTTGGAACGCCACTCACTGATTGGAAGGAATGGAGGCGAATCCGAGCGCTGGAATTGCATCTTGATAATTGGAAGAACGTCGACATCG
>CAMAVF010000418.1 GCA_945861445.1 Planctomicrobium piriforme
ACCGCAGCCGATCTTCCTCAGAAAACGTCAGTCGAGTCATCCTTGACCCCTCACTCATCCTGCCCATTCCCCATCAGACACCAACACCCATCATCCCAAAAAACCAACGCCTCGCCAAGACCTCATTCCTTGCCGCGCGAAGTATAACGAGCCGCGAAACCTTTGATGGTCACATAAGATAAGAACATCAAAGCGACGATGAAGTGCAGACCATGCAGTCCAGCCAGCATGACAATGAACGCATTCACTCCCGTGGAGACGTCTTCTGGGCGTTGCTGCTGAACCAGACACCAAAGACCAAAGCTTTGAATCCCGACGAACAGGGTGCCGGAACCGAGTGCCACCAGCAGGGCACGACGAAAGCGAGCGGGCTTTTCGATCCGGACGGCCTGCAGCGCGAGCTGCAGCGCCAAACTCCCCGTCAACAGCAGGACCGAACTGAAACCAAATGCTGGTGGAAAGTGTCCCCAGGAATCAGGCGGATGTCGGGAAGTCAGGGCCACCAGCAGCCGAGCCACCGCATACCCGATCGAGAACACCGACAGCGTCAGCCAGAAAAAACGCCGGGCAAACGTACTGGGTTCTCGGTCGTAACGCTCAATCGGGCTGGAAGTCATCGCGAAAACATCACGGTGGGGAACAATTTCTATTTGATCTCCTCATCGTAATCATCTGCTAGCCGGTAATCGAGATGACAACTCGTTAGAAATCATCCGTCCCATGTGTCCCATAAGTCCCATGAATGCGATAGGACGGATGAGACTTATGGGACACATGGGACTTATAGAATGCAGTCAACCACGCGGGACCTGCGGCTGCGCCGTCACCAGTCGCTGTTGAATCTGCCGCAACATGCGATCTTCCAGGGCCTGATCATGCCCCAGGGCGATCCATCCCTGGGGAGCCGCGTCGCCCACGACCAGCGTCAGATCGCGTTGCAACGGTCGATTTTCCTGGAAAGTCGAATTACCCGCCGATTTGTCGGGCGAGGTCACGACATCTTCCTGTTCCTTGTAAATCTCGATGCTGACGAGGTATCCCCCCTGCGCCGGGGTGACATTCACGAATCCGCGGCGACGGATCGACTGCAAGGTTCCTTCGAGGCGATTGTCCAGGCCGACAGAATCCTTATGCCACGGTTCCAGGATCCCGGCCGCGACCAGCGGTTTGGTCTCGATGATGCCATCCAGACGGTTCTCACGCTCAATTTCAAAGTAGTCGTGAACGACGTCAACGATGCGTTCCCAGACAACTTCCTGGTCCTCATTCGCAATGAAGACCGAATTGACAGTCTGGGCCGCCACGGGAGCCGGCGCGCGGCCGCGCAGGCCCGCACACCCGGCGCTCAGCACCAGTCCCAGCACGCACAGCAATATCGACACGTATCGAATCGCAGAATCCTTTGGAAGACATCCACCCCGCGGCGCGTAGTTTCACACGCTCCCGAAAATCGGGCAAGACCAAGTCGAACGGGGAAATGGCGATGGGGCGTGTTCGGCAAATACAAGCTCGAAGCGCGAGCGAGTGCATTGTTATTTTTGCTGGCAATGGATTGCACTCGCTTGCGCTTCGAGCTTGTATTGGTGGTCACCTCTCGAAGCTATTTGTCGCGGCGGAGTTCGGCGACTGTCTGTTCCAGTTGCCGCTGGTGTTCCTGCAATCGAGCCAGTGCCATGCGGTGCGTGACCTGGGCTGCCAGAAAGTCGGCGAACGCCAGGATCACCAGCCACACGACCAGTAACAGCATCACGCACACGTAAATCACGAACCCCGCCGGCGCCCGTCGCCAGTCGACCAGGTGTTCGTTGCTGGCGTGCAGCAACAGCCCCAACAACGTAATCATCGCGGAAGACTGCATGCGGCGACGGTATTGACGGTGCAGAAAGCGTTTTTCCGCAACCCCAATATCGGGATCGACTTGCTGCTGATTCCATTGTGACTGATGCCGCCACAGCATCAATCCGCCGAACAGGCTGACACCCGTAGCAATCGTGTGCAGAATGATGAATTCCAATAACACAGGCTGCCTCGCGATCGTCGGGATCCGTGGAAAGATGCTCCAATCCCAGAATGATAGCAGATGCCATTGCCACGGGCTGCACCTTCCCAATCGCCGCAAGCCCCTGCAGAATTCGAGCCCTGCAGTGTACCCAGCGTACTTTACGCCGCTCGGGACCCGGGATCCTTCTGCAATTTGACGACCACCAGATCCAGCAAATCGCCAAACGTGCGAACTTGATTGAGCTCCCCGGACGTCAGTCGAATGCGGAACTGCCGTTCCACCTGCATGATCAGGCTGACAACATCGACCGAATCGAGTCCCAGATCGGCGATCAAATCGACATCTTCACTCAGGACATCCAACGAGTCAGCAGTGTCCTCGTTGTACAAATCACGAAGAGCTTCACTTAAGACCGCTCGATCCATGATTGCTTCCGTCCGTGGTGGAAATCCCCAGCGGCCAATCCTTGACCGCTGTTGCGCCACGGATCTGAACAATTCCATGCCGTTTCTGCAAGAGCGAAGCCCGCAGATTGCTGAAAGTTCTCGCCCGGTTTTCTACTTTTGCGCTTGGCGCAACTTCGAAGTTCGTTACAGTGCTCGCGTTAATCTCGATAAATCGTCGGAACCTCGAACAGTAGACCCACACAGAGGAATTTCCGTGGCCCAGTACTTTAACCCAGCTCCCGATGCACGGCGACACCTCAGCTTTCGCTGCGAACTGGCAGCCTGGACTGTCGTGCGTATGGGACTCGACGAATTGGCCGCATTGCGCCAGGAACCCGGACTCAGGTTTCCTCCGCAAGTCACGCCGTACTTTCTCAAGAACAGCGACGACCAGACCATTACATCCCTTGCTGCGGTACATGAAACGATTCGGCTCATGGACCGCACGCCGCAGGATTTCCGCGAGTGGGGAGTCGTTTCGGCATCGCGCTATGTCGGACGCGGGGCGTTTGCGGCGACCTTGCACAAGTACGGCAACGACGGCCCGTGGGGAGTCTCCGTGCAAGTCATCCCGCACCACCTGCTGCATTCGGTCTCCAGCACCATTAGCTTGTCGCTACCTTGCCAGGGACCGTGCCTGGGGGCCGGCGGAGGTCCACAAGGCGAAGTGGATGCACTGCTGGCAGCAGCCAATTTACTGGCGGATCCTTCACGGCCCGGAGTCTGGGTCACTTGGAGTTTTTGGGATCCCGAGCTGCAAATTGATGCCCGCGGCAAGCCGACCTCGAAATCCCACTGCATCGCGACAGTCCTCGCACTGCAACCGGTACGCGACAAGCATCCCCGAGCCGAGCTTGAAATCCGAGCCTCCCGGGACCCTCAATCCCGATCCGCAGCGACAGCAGAATCAAAGTCCTCGCTAAACACGCTCGCCAACGTAATGCTGGATGTCACCCGCTTAAGTCCCAAGTCTTTCGAAGCCGTGTGTCAGTTGGACGGGGGACTGGAATTGGGAATGACCTGGCGAGCACCCGTCAGCGAAACCTTAGAAATGCCGACGCTCAATTCGATTCCCGCAGGGACCCGTCAACCATTGGTGCTGGCTCGGGCAGGGTAGGGTAGACCAGGCGAGCGTCCGGCGTAAGCCGGATGGTTTTTGCACACTTGAAATAGCATTAACCTCGCACCCAAACGACTTGCATGCATGATTTTGAGCTTATCGACAGTAACCTAGTCGCTAACAACCGTTCGGGATACGCCGACGCCCGCCTTCATTCATAGTTTGACCGCTAACACGACTTTGACCAGGCAAATAGCATCATGACCCAAGACGCTGCGGTGTGGATGACGGGACTCGGGGCCGTGACCCCCGTCGGCAATGGTTTTCTCGAGATTTCGCAGAACCTGCTCGCCGGAAAGTCCGGTGTGCGGCGTGTCTTTGGATTCGAAAACTCCGAGCATCCGTGCCGCATTGCCGGCCAATTGGGTCCGATTGCCTGTCCTCCTGACTTCGATCCTCAGGTCTTCAGCAAGTTATTGCCGCTGGAGCGTAGCGTGGTCCGCTGCTGCATTGATGCGCTCCACGACTCGGGACTCTGGGAACAACGCCAGGAATTGCGCATCGGCGTGGTGATGGGCCTGGGTGCCGAAAGCATGCAGCTCTGGGACAATGACTATCGTCATGCCGGAGTGAAGCTGTTTGAACCGGACCGCGATGCCGAATCGATCGCCGATCGCACGCAACGCTGGCTGGGTTTAAGCGGCCCGGTGATGACCGTTTCCGCCGCCTGTGCCAGCGGCAATCAAGCCATTTCTCACGCCTGTCGCTGGCTGGAACTGGGCTGGGTCGATGTCTGCCTGGCCGGAGCCTGCGACATGGGTGTCACGCCCTACTCGCTGGCAAGTTTCGGAAACCTGCGAGCTCTTTCGCGTCGCAACGAGATCCCCGAGCAAGCCCTGCGTCCATTCGACCAGGCTCGCGACGGCATGATTCTGGGTGAAGGGGGCGCATTCTTCATGCTGGAACCGGCCACGAGCGCTCGACGGCGGAATAGCCGGGCCTACGCCGAAGTCGCGGGCTTTGGTGCCGCCAGCGATGCCTCGCACATGGTCACTCCCTGCCCCGATCCGGCACGGGGAATCATGGCCATGCAGCAGGCCCTGGCGATGGCCAACGTGCAACCGGACGAGATCGACTACGTCAATGCCCACGCGACGGGGACACCCCTCGGAGACCTCTGCGAAACGCGAATTCTGCACGGAGCATTGGGAGCCGCGTGTGCGTCGATTCCAGTCAGCTCCACGAAAAGCATGACCGGCCATTTGCTGAGTGCCGCCGCCGCCGTCGAAGCCATTGCCTGTCTGACCGCGATCCAAGAGGGCGCGATCCCTCCGACGGTCAACCTCGACAATCCCGACCCCGAGTGCAACTTGTGCCACGTCCCCAATCAACCACGCGAGCAACCCGTCCACATCGCGGTCTCGAACTCATTCGGCTTCGGCGGCAATAACACCTCGCTGGTCCTGCGGTCAGTCTCCGCGAAACGCTGTGCCTAAAAAGTGGGATAGGCTTCCGGCCTGTCAGGACGTCTATCTAGATCGGCCGGAATTCCAGCCGATGGCTCTGTAGAAATGCATCCAGCTCAGACCGGTTGAATACGCCCGCAGTCGCCCCGCTGCGACGCACGGCACTCGCTCCGAGGGCACTGCCGATCTCAACGCAACGTCGCAGATCGGCACCTTCCAGCAAGCCCAGGATGAACCCGGCGCCGAACGCATCGCCGCTGCCGGTCCCGTCAACATATTCCATTCGAAACACGCCCGAGCGAAAGCGATCAGTCTCATTGACGACGACCGCTCCCTCGCCGCCGCAAGTGATGATGACGGTACGAGCCCCCAGGCGACGAAAGATTTCCGCCTGGACCAACGGATCCGTTTCACCAGTGATTTGTGTGGCTTCATCGGTATTCGGCATGAACACGTCGGTCCACGGCAGGACTTCTTTCAACGTCGTCAGATAGTCGCCGGGTCCGGGAATCACCACGTCCAGGACTGTTGGCACGCCCACCGCTCGGGCCTGCTGCAACAATGCCTGGAGGGCACTGGCGGTCAGCTTGGGCAGAGCAAAGAGTGCCCCAACGTATAAAGCACGAGTGGCCCGCAAGACCTCCGCAGAGACTTCGCGGCCATCGAATTCGCCGTTCGCCCCGATCGTGTGAATGAAACGCCGGTCCTCACCCTTCACATTGATGATCAGTGTGCCGCTGGTGTCTTTGCCTGGAGTCTCGACCAGGTTCACGGAATGCACGCCGGCGCGAGTCAGCTCCCGCCGCAGGAACTCGCCGAACAAGTCATCCCCCACGCGGGCCGTAATGCCGACCTTCACCCCCAGCTTGGCCAGATCGACCGAGACATTGCACGCATGCCCGCCCAGAGTCAAATCCAGTCGCTCGGTCAGCAGCAATTCACCCGACTGCGGTAACCGCGCAATCGGCACACAGATATGGTCGGCCACAGCGATCCCGACACACAGGCAATCCAGCATGAGCACACAATCCGTAACGATCGTCGCCGCGCTCGCCAGAGCGTGGCCTGTCAGACTAGTTCCCACGCTCTGGCGAACGCGGCTCAAGGCAGACCCGATAACTAAGTCGGAGCGCCTGCTAAACTGGACAGGCGAGCCGGGCGGCGTAAGCCCCCGGATTCTGACCGTGGCCGACGCTGCTA
>CAMAVF010000419.1 GCA_945861445.1 Planctomicrobium piriforme
TGTATGAAGTCGTGCATCATACCCAGTTCCTGGCCGAGATGATCGGGCTGGGCCGGCTGCGAATCGCGACAGCCGAATCGGGATCGGTTACCTTTCACGACCCCTGCTATCTGGGTCGTGGCAATGGCATCGTCGAAGCACCACGGGACGTCCTGCGTGCGACAGGTGCCAGTCTGGTGGAAATGCCCCGGCACGGTGCGGACTCGTTCTGTTGCGGGGCGGGCGGTGGTGCCATGTGGGTGGATGTTCCGGGCAACGACCGCGTGGAAAATCTAAGGACTCGGGAAGCGGCACAAACCGGCGCGGCCACCGTCGCCACAGGTTGCCCGTTCTGCAAAGGCATGCTGACCGCCGGCAAGCAGGCGGCTGATGGACGCGACTCGCCGGTCTCGCGACTGCGCGTTAAGGATGTGGCAGAACTGGTGGTCGAGGCGGAGGGCCTTTGAACGTGACGCAGGCTACGGTGATCTTGGGACAGTCTATCGCTCCAGCAGGTGAACTGCCGACACTGGCGGATCGTGTCGTGCTGGAACGCGCGGTCGACTGTTTTTCGGTCCACCCTGAGGTCTACCTGGTTGCCGCAGACGATGCCGCTCGACGCTATGCGTTAGCCGCCGGTGCGTCGCGCGTCGACATCCTGGGTGATCTACAGACGGTCCAGGCTGAATGGGTCCTGGTCGGACCGGGGAGTCTCGCTGAGCATGGCGACTGGCTGCCTGCTGCTCTGGCAGAACACCATTCCGCTGCCTTGGTGTTCGACATTCAAGATATCCTGGCAGTTGACGGCAACACAATGCTCGCGCGGCGCGATTTGGGATCAGGTCATCGCGACGAGCTGGTCATCACCGCGCCGGCCGTGCTAGTGTTCAGTCCGCAATTGGTTCCGACTCGCTATGTATCTCGCTTTCGTCAGCGTGCGGTAGGTGCAGAGTCACCTATTAGGATACACCCACACATACAGAGCCCGTTGCAGGGGCTGGCCGGCGACTGGGGTCCAGTGCGCCCACGCGTACAAATCGCGCCGGAAGTCCCCTCGGGTGCCACGACCGCCGAGGATCGCGCCAACAGTGCATTCGGACTGGCGACCGACCTCAAGAACTCCAGTGACTCAGGCCAACCGCTGCAGGCGGATCCCGCGACCTGTGCCGCACATCTCAGGCGTTATCTTAGCCACCACGGATTGTTGCCTGCTGCTCTACGCGGATCGCTGTCTGAGTTGCCGAACTTACCAGCGACCGAGAGTTCGGTGCCAGTTCAGCCGCCTTCCGACATCGCCTCCACCCAACGCTCGGCGCAGATCGCACGGCGCGTACCGCGGCGAATAGGAGAAGTTGCCCCCGAACGACACCGTCGTCAACCACGTCGCGTCGAAGTCTCGATCCCGCCTGAATCGCTGACGGCCAGCATTGCGCGGCGTCCCCGTCGGCTGGGCAACGCCGCGCCTGAGCGACAGCGCGGCCCCAAGGACCTGCGAGATGAATGGACGAGTTAACGCCAGGTAACCGAACATGTTGTTAACAATGGAGGCAACCGACAGTTTCTCCCCTCGCCCTGTTACTCAGCGGCGAGGAGAGAATTGAATCCGTTAAGATTGCATCAGCCGAACTGGTTTGTCTACGCCGCTCGATTTCACAGGCATTAATTCCAAGTCGATGCCTCGCCAGCCTATTTCACCACGTCTTCCGCTGCGGGCAATGTTTTTGCCACATCCTTTTTGGGCGTCACCTGCCTTGGCGGGATCTTGAATTCGTTCTCTCCCTTTAACAAACCAAACACCTTCAAGAGTTGCAGGCTGGGGAGGGCCTGTTCCATCGCGGTGCCTCCGTTCGGTTGCAGTGCGTCGGGAGACAGGATCACGGTGTCTGGGACCTTCAGGTTTCTCAACGCCAGCGTCACGGCTTCCATCTCCAGGACCTGAATCTCGCCCAGACCCCGGTCGCGATCCGAAATGGCTCCGGCGATTTCAATTTGTTGCTCGCGAGCCTTGGCCGCAATCTCTGCCGCCAGCTTGTCGTTTTCGGCCACTTGCGCTTTGATATCCGCAATCTTCTGCAAGGTCTCTTGCAGTTTCTTCTGCACTTCCGCCACCAGGGCCTTGGTTTCCGCTTCCACGCGGAGGGTCTCTTTGATGGTCAGTTCCTTCTCCTGGGTCGCTTCCGCCTGAATCCGTTTCTCGGCCCGATCTTTTTCTGCCGTCCATTGCTCTTCGGCGATTTCGCGTTCTCCCTGGGCGACCCGTTTAAAGCGCTCTTGGACATTCTGAATTGTGGCGGCTTTCGACTGTTCCGCCTGCAGATATAATTGCTTCTTGGCACCGAACTTCTTCACAGTCTCGGCGTCGTAGTCCGTGTCCAGAATCGAAAACTGCAGCACCTTCATGCCGTATTGATCTAATGCCGAGGGCGTGGCAATCACGGCCTTTCCGGTCTTCTCGTCGCGCACAATCTCGGCGGCCATCACCGTTTCGGAAGCGGAAATCGAGTGCTCTTCAAGGATGCTGCCGACGATCGGGCGCACTCCTTCCTTCTTGCCTCCGACGGGGGATTTTCCAACACCGATTCCGAGGGGGGAGTCGTTTCCCTTCTTCATCGCTTCCAGCATGGTCGAGACACCCGTGTTGGTCTTGATCACCACCGGCTTCATGGCAAACATGCCGTCCCTGAGCTGAGAATAAATCTCGTGCCAGAATTCACCCTTACGGGCACTCTGGTTCTATGTGGAACTCATGATGGGCCCGGTTTGCTGGATCACGTTGCGGACCGCCGAACGCACGGCAATTTTGGCATTGACGACATTGCCCGTGAACTGGCGATGGAATTCGCGCTGCTTTTGAACCATGGTTTCCATCAGTTGCGCGTCGTCCTCTTCCTCTTCCGTCGGGCAGGGTGTCGTGACTCTTACGACCCACGAAATATCTGCCGTGCCGCCGTCATTAAACCAGGACTTCACGGAATCATCCCCCGGCGACTCGGGTCGTGAGTCCTTAGTGCCATAGACACTAATCATGCGTGGGTAGGTGGTGATTCTCGAAAAATACGTCGGATACCAACCCGGCTTGTTGCGAATCTGCACCATTCCGTTGGGGTACTGCAGAACCTGCCAGTGGTCCGCCTGATTCTTCGCAAAACACGTCCAAAACAGCACGAACAAAAACGTCACGCCGAATCCGGCGATCACCACACTGCGGCCTATCAAATGTTTTTTCATGGATTGAGTATCCTATCTGGTCAGGCAGTTAGGTTCGCCAGGATTCGCCTGACGATCAGTGCCGTGGGATAATGTAAGGTCACAAGGAGGAAGTGTTTTAGCCACGGATTAACACGGATGAAACACGGATTGGGTCAGCGTCTGCGAGAGTCGACTGATCAGTGCGGACCGATCACAGATGACGTCGGTTCGAATTCCAGATTGCAGTGCGTTCATTTTGTCTTTATCCGTGTTCAATCCGTGTTAATCCGTGGCTAAAAACTCTTCGTCCCTATTAGGGCTTGGCTGGTGGACCATCTTTCTTTAACTGCTGCAGCATGATGAGATTCATCAATGTTTCAGTGGTTGACGATGCCGTGGCCCCGCCTCCCCCGGACTTGTTCTCTCCGAGGATGACTGTTTTCGGAGAGGGTATTTCCGAGATCGATTTGGCAATAGCCGTGTTGCGTTTCATGCGCATTTCGGCCATCAGTTTTTCGCGTTCGGAAAGGGCTCCGCCCTGATCCAGCTTCGCACGCGTGGCTTCGCTCAATGAGATCAGGGCCTTGGCATCTGCTTCGGCAATCTTCACGGCGATTTTTGACGTTTCCAATTCCGTGGTGACCTGTTTCAAGTTTTCTCCAGCCACACCGACCGCTTGCTCCGCGATCGTGACTTGCTCCAACTGATTGATCCCTTTTACATCAAGATCCTTTTGAGCGCTGACCAGGATGCCTTTCTTGATCTTTTGCTGTTCGGCTTCGACGCTGGCCACCGTCAGACGACCTTTTTCGATGACTTCCTGCAGCTTTTGATGTTCCTTTTCAACACCCGCTTTGGCCTCTTCTGCCAACTGGTAGGAATTTCGTTTGGCATTGATTTGCGATTCCGTGTCGGGGTCATAGATGGTGTCGGTCTGGTTGTATTGGACGACCGTAATGCCGTACTCGGTCAGTGGTGATGATGCGGACAGGACCGGTTGCCCGTTTGCTCCGCGTTTGATGCGCGTGATGTACTGCACGTCCTGCTCGTCGCCGAAGCCCTCAGTCTTGTCACTGCGTTCGACTTTCTGCTTCACGCGTTCCATCGAGTACAACCCCTTGCTCAATTGCTCGGAGACGACCTGATAGAACTCGGCCTTGCGTTGCGACTGGTGTTCTGAACCGGACATCAGCGGTCCAGTGTTTTTCAAGCAGTTGATCAGATGATGACCGATCGCGTCGCGAATCGCTTTTTCACCCCCTTCACCAAAATGGCGATGGAGTTCGATCCGCTTTTCTCGCGTCACGGGCATTTGGAACTTCAGGTGATTGGACATGAATCCCCAGCCGCCGTCGTTGAATGTGACTCGGACTGACGAATCCATATTCTTGGCATCCCCTTTATTGGCTTCATCCGAAGACTTCGACAGATAGGCGTCGACGTATCGCGGATACGTGAAGACCTGGCCGAACGCTTGAATATGAAACCCGGTGGTATCAATCACCGAGATCTCGCCATCGGGGAATTCGATAATCTGGTAATGCTCTTCGTTATTCCATTGCACCAGCAGCGGCACACAGCAGGCAATGATCAGGATGCCGAGTGTCGCGGCGACATAAGGCAGTCCTCTATGGACGGTCTCATGCAGAGAACGGTCGTCGCGAATGGGATTTGTCTGCTCCATGTGATGCTCCTGATTCAGTCTTGGAGGGAAGAGCGACCTTGCGTTACAAAATCAGCTCGACCGATTAGTGTTTTCGAACGCGGTGTGACTCATCAAGACAAGCGATCGTCCATTTGGGAATCGATCACTACTCCCTGCTGCGGTATGCCCAGGGCGATTTCGATCCGCTGACGCGTGCGGCCATCCAGGTCACTTCTGTTGAGTTGATTGGCCAGTCGCGATCTCGCCGCCTCGTAGGCAGTGAGTGCGTTCTGCGGGGTGTCATCGCCCATGGTATCGGCGACGAATTTCTGCAGCGCCGCACTCCGTCGGAATTGATGCACCAGCATGACCCAGACCACAATGATCAGCAGGGTTACCAGAGCCATCAGATGTGGTGGAATAAAACGCATGACCGGCCTCCTTCCGAAACAATCCCATTCACCGGTGCGACGTCAGGTATTCGCAGTGAGAACGTAAGCACTCCCCATTCAGATCACGGCGAGACTCATAATTCTTGTCAGCTGCATCGAAGATCCGCGTTTTCTGTCCAGCCCGGTCGCGCCGAACTAGCCACAAGCGATTGTACCAGAATCTTTTACGATGTGCGTGAGGCAGTTCTCGAGGAGTCGATCCGCTCGCGACCGCGTGCCCCTCCGGTGTCGACCGACGCCGAATAATTTGCCCAAGTCTCGGCGTGAAAAGTGCGGATGAGGATTTCAGAGCAAAATTTGCGGTCCGATTTGGCCCGCGATGCATTCCGGGCGACCATTCTGAGCGGTCGTAAATCAACGTCGTTTTCCACATTGCCGCTGAGGCGCTGTGCTTCAGGACATACCTCGCATTTCAAAGGAGCTTGCGATGTCACACTTACTGAACATTATGGTCGGCGGTCTGCAGTTCGTGTCCGGATTCGTGCTCGTTGCCAATTCGATGGAAACCGGTCCGTCGTTCGGTGGATTGCTGGCTGGGACAGCGTCCCTGGGACCGGTCGCATGGGCGATCGCCGGTCGTTTCGTATCAGACAGTTGACTTCCTTTAAGGTGCTTTATGAAACAGACATTCGGACTGATGACTCTGACCGCGCTGCTGATTGTCGGGTGTGCGCGACAGGATTCCGTATCGGTATCGCAGACCACCACGGACGGGCAACGCAGCGTGACCGTCACGAAAACCGTCGAAACGCAACACGCGCCGACGGCCACCGCAGAAGAGTTGGCCGCGAAAGCGAGCGAGACGGCGGACCTTGCCGGAGAATTGGCCACTCAGACAAAAGACGAGTTCATTGCCGCCGCGAAGGAGCGACTGGTGAAGATCGACCAGAAGATCAATGAGTGGGAAGC
>CAMAVF010000420.1 GCA_945861445.1 Planctomicrobium piriforme
CGCTTCTCGCTGGTCCATTCGAGTCCCCGCACGAAGTCGGCTTCCGCTTCCTGGCCGGATTTGATAATCGAATAGGCCAGTCCTCGAGCGGCATAGCCATCGCCGATTTTCCAGAAGGGCCAACTGCTGATGTCTTCTTTACTGAACTGATCGATCACCTGGGGACCTTTGGATTGATCGAGCAAGTTTTGCATCAATACGGTTTTCTTCACGGCGTCGATCGGAATCTGGGCGGCCAGTTCGGCGGCGACATCATGTTTGCGCGCACTGCGGGCTGCCGCGGCAGCTTGCTCCAGCGCGACCGACTTCTGGAAGTCGGTCAACTTTTCTTCGGCAGCGGCAGCCGTGTACGCAGTCAGCGCTTCGGCATACTTGCCTTTTCTCGCCCAATTGGCACCGGTGTCCATGGCGTGGATGTAGTCGTCATCCGGCTCGCCGGCGTCAAATTGAAATGAGTTGCCATCGTAGAAGTGGGCGAATTTCGTCGGTTGATGAAAATCAGCGGCCCCCGTCGGCGAAAAGCCAGAATACTCTACGACCTTTTCGCGGACTCGTTGCCGGCACACATTGAAGTGCCACGGCAGGCTGCGGTCGGGCTTGCGGCCGATCACTTGATGCAGTGGATCATTCTCGTCCTGCGTCACGGGGATGCGGATTTCGACGGTCCAGTGATCGTCGGCGATCTGCGTGGCGACTTCCGCCTGCGAGTGCCAACTGAACCACGACTCGTAGGCCGCAGATCGATCGAGATCGACCACCGCACCGGCGGGATTGATGGCGATCTGATAGTACGAGCGAGCTTCGGTCTCGAGCAGTATCTCGACCACATCGCCGAGCCACAGCGCACTGTCATCGTGCTTTTTGGAAGTGACGTTTAGTTTTTCTCCGGGATGCTCATCGCAGCGGAACGCGAAGTAGACGTCGTTCCCAATCCAGGCCGACTTCACTGTGGTGCCAAAAACCGGTGCCCGCCCGGTCTGCAGTTCGCTCAAGCGAACGGTTGAGGCCAAGGGAGCGTTGACCCAGGCGTCGTCATCGAGCTTGCCATCGATCACGATTTTGCTGGTGGCTTCCCCCACCAGCCGCAATTGCGGCACCGGGCCACGTTTCCGGCCGAGTGCCACGCTCTTGGCACGCAGGACTTTCAGGAAGTCGTCGATCAGCCCGATGCGTTTGCCATACACCGAGTCCGCGGAAACCTTAGTCTTCGCGGTTGCAAACAGCTCGAGAGCCGTATCGGCCTTGGTCTTGTCCTTTTCCATGTCGGCCCAGTTGGGCTCGCAGTAGGTGAAGAACGCGTGCATTTCCTGTTCGGCTGGGCCGTAAAACAACTTGCAGTATTCGCGGAAGATTTTTTCTACATCCTGTTCTTTACCACCCCAGTACATCTTGGTGGTGAAGTACACCATGAAATGATTGTAGCCCAGGCCGAATTTTTCGAACCCGTTGGTGCTCAGTGAAATATCCTCGCCTTGAGAAATCCCCTTAGTGGAATTGATGCTGTCGCGCAACACATGCGGAAGAAAGGCCGGCAGGTACCAGCCGCGATCAATGAACGGGTAGTTTTCGAAGATGATAATCGGATTGTGCGTCTTGGCCGCCCAGGCTTCGCGCAGTTCACGCAATTGGGTCTGCTGCTCCGGCTTGCCGTTCAGGGGACGGCGTCCGCCCACGATGGAGACCACGACGTTGGGCTCGAGCTTGTCGATTTTCAGTGGCGGCGAGGTGTAGATTCCGTAGGCACAATTGAGCACCTTCTTGTCGGGATGCGTCTTGCCCACTTCCTTGGCGACGCGATTGACAAAATCCCACACATAGTCGGACAACAACCCGGCATTCTCACGATTGGGCGAGTCCTTACCCTCACACAGCGGGCACTGACACATGGAGCCGTAACCATCGGGGGGCATTACCGAGACCATGTCAGTCTTATAGTGATCAAACTGGGCGCGGACATAGCGGACCGATTCCTGCAGCAATCCTTCATTGGAATAACACAGGTGATTGTAATTGGATCCCGACATATAGGTTCGCTTACCTCCATACATGGCGAACCAGTCAGGATGGGCCGCAAACACCTCGTCGCGGTTGGTCATCGTGTCCATGCCATGTGCATCCTGAATGTTGAATGGATCGCGCATGCCGAGACGCATGCACCACATGGCTGTCGCCAGACCGTCGGTTGCGCCAAATCGGAAGCTGAGCCGACGCAGAGGAAAATCGGGCCGTACCGTTTCGTCGATCTTGGCGACAGAAATCGTCTGCATGCGAGGCAGGATCTCGCCCAACTCGCCGGGCATGTACCAACGGACTCCAAGACTCTGCAAGAACCCGCAAACCGCATTATATGAACCGCGTTCGTCATAGCACCACATTTCCATCGGCACGTACTTGGCTGTCGGTGGTTGGGCAGTGGGCTGGCCCAGATTGCCGGGCAGGCGCAGGCGGTTCTTGTACATTAAGATATTCGGAACACCCGACTTCGCACCCGTCAGGGCCTCCCATTCCTGTTGAGTCTTCCCGTTCACAATCTCACCATTGTGCTTCGCCCACGGTTCAATGGGAGTAAAGTCTGAATCGTCTCCAATGAACACCAGCCAGTCTGGTCCGGAGACGATCCGATAGGCGCCGTAGAGCAGTCCCTGCGGGTTAATCTTGAGTCGATCCGTGTGGGGACTCTGGCCGACATAAATCTTGACCGGTTGAGCACCGCTGGGTTGCGTCACGATCGGCAGCTTGGCTCCAGAGATCTTTTCGACGTACGTCTGCAATTCGTGCGCGGCGAGTCGAGTTGTCCGTGGAGGACTTTCCGCTATGACGATTTCCGCATTGGGTTTGCCGTCAATAGTCAGGGAGAGATCGGCGGCCAGCAGTGGCGCACCATCGCAGCAAACGAGACAGAGACTGAGCAGAAGATGTTTCATATTCATGGTCTCTCGGAGGTGTTGGTGCGAAGTTCGTGGTTCAGTTGCGAGTCCAGAAGAAGATCATCCACAGATTTCGCAGATGACGCAGATGGGGATGGAAAATGTCTATGTCTAATCTGCGTCATCTGCGAAATCTGTGGATAGATGTATTGCAATTCTTCCGCCTTGTGGCGAGTGATATGGCATTACGTAGACGCGTCTTTGAATTTCTTCGTGTCCTTCTGTTTCAATAATTGTTTACAGAAGCTCACGATGGACACGAAGATTATTGAGAACAGCACACTTTGTGTTTGTTTAACGTATTTGTTTGCGGACCTCGTGTATTTAAGACTTCGCAGCTGCCGCTGGGGTCTTGGGCTTGGCCGGCGCCGCAGCCGGTGGTCCGAAGACAATCTCGCCGAAATCGTTGCTGTCGTCCATTACCTTGGCGCTGCTGCTGGCCGACCAGAGTGACCGTGCGGCGCGATCCGCAGTGACGAATTGAGTGTGAGCGATGTTGCCGCGCCAGAACGAACCGGCGGTGGGGGCTTCCACGCCGAGCGTCTTAAAGGGGATCGAGAGAAATGCGACCCAGCGTTGCTTGTTGCCATCGACATGCGATTCATAGTTCCATTCACCGTTCCAGTCGGGATCGAAGCGCCCGTAGCGCGGATCCAGCGGGTCGCTGTTGAATCCGTTGGCCGCATCTTGCTTTTTGTCGGAATTGGGACCGACGGTGAACCGGTAGGTAACGTCCTTACCGCCAGTAGGCACAAGGTACACATCGATCAAGTCGGGTGAAGACTCGCCTCTGGTCAACGGTGCGTCAATTCGGATATGGAGCTGACCAGCATCGGCCATCGCCTGCACCCGGGCCGCCGACTTGGCCGGTGTCGTCGCGGTTCTGCCGGACTGATCGGCGACGGATGACAGTGGCCGGGCGACGTCATCGGCAGCGGCTTGTTCCCAAAGCGGCGAATTCCAGGCGACTGGCTCGGCAACAATGGATGCCGTCAGACGTTTTGCCCCGGGGAGCGGAGCGAGACGCATCGCCTTCGTGTCCCAATTCATCGGGGAATTGGCGTATGGCTCCTGATAGCCGTCGTAGGCCAGTCGCAGATGCTTGGCGTCGTGCCCCAGGGGCGGAAAGGAAGCGAAAGACCATCCTGGTATGACCACGGGAAAACCTCGCGGCGGCGTGAACAGGGAATCGACAAATGCGTTGCGTGCATCGATCACATCCAACAGCCGATTCCGCGACTGCAGGTCGGGCTGAATCTGAAACGCGTGATGCAGATGGACGACCTTCGCCAGTGCTTTGAGGTAATCGAACTCGCGCCGCACTACTGCCAATCGCATGCGGATCTTTTCCGCTCCGGCTTGATCGGCATTGGCCGCCTTCTCTGCCTGAGCCAGCTGGGTTTCCAGCGATAGCAGCAAATTCGGCGTGTAGAGGAAGCCCATCAATTGAAACGGATCGGTGATGTGTTTTCGTCGCTGGCCGTAGATATTGTGGTAGGTCCAGGCTGGAGAGCGTGTGCCCAGATATTCCGAGTAGAGTTCGATGCCATGATACAATTGGTCGTAGAACGCGAGCATCGATGGGGCGGACTTACCGAATGCCGCACTGCAGAATTCAGGCACGAGCAGTTTCGCCTGCAGCTTCTCCGGGTCATCAAACATTCTGCCCATCGTATAGTAGACCGGTCCCTCCAGTCCGTACAAATCGCCCGCGCCGTCGCGATAGATCGAATGAAACTGATTCTTGGCGAGTCGCCGAACCTGTGATTCCACAAACAACGGTGTCCGCATCGGGGTATAGCGAGTGCCCAGATTGGGGCACCAATTATAGATGTACGATGAGAACCCTAACGGGACCTCATGACCACGCCAGGGGGCGATATCTTCTTCGTTCGTCCCGGTCAACATGATCCGCGTATTGGCGGGAAATGCTTTGAAGGACTTGGGAGGCAATTCGGTTTGAATGTACGACATCATCGTGACTTGCTTGCCGGGTCGAGATTTCTCGACTCGTTCCGCCAGGTTGCGATGCAAGATCCACAGCTTCTCGCTCCAATCGTTGCCCGTGTCAAACAGTTTCGTGCAGCTTTCGCACTGACACGGGCGGAAGCCGTCGGGCTGACCCAGATCCACCCCTTCCACACCGCGATCAATCGCGCGAATGAGGTCCTGATAGAACAGCTCTTGGACTTCGGGATTGGAAATACAGTATTGCGCGTTACCGGTCCCCTTCGCCGTCCGCTCGCCGCCGATCAACGCAAAGTATTCGGGATGTTTGTCCGCGTATTCGTCGCGTGGGATCGCGCGTTCGTAGGTATGTCCGCCAAAAATGTCATCCACCAGCGGGAACCGATTGTTCGCGAGGTCATAAAAACTTCCACGAGCCGGATGCGTGATGTGGAACTCCAGCAGCGGGATCTTAGTGACATTCAGATCCGCGGGGATGGTGATCGTCGGCAGCTTGATGAACTCGAACGCGGGCGAGTTCAGGATATCAATCTTCGCCGCCGAGCTGACGGGTTCATACGGTGCGAGATCCGGGTACAAGAACCGTGTCCCCACATACTGCCGCAGAAAATCCACGACCCCTTTCGCCGTCCCGATCCGATCCCACATCGGCCGTCGCGGCTCAACCGCTTTGGCCGGAGCAGGATGATCGCGCCCCGCGATGATGACATCGCGCCCCACCGCTTTCTGCACGTAACCCCACCCGGCAAGTTTTGAGATTTCGATCTTGTGCTCTTGGGCAAACGCCGAATTACCCAGATAGATCGCAGGCTTCGCCAGATCGCGTTTGGATTCGGCAACGATCGGCGTTTCCAATCCATTCGCCTTGAACGCCGCCTGAACTAACTTCGCAGTCTGCTGCAGGCACTCGCCAATCGCTGGACTGGCAGATGCGTCTGGGAGCACGATCTGATAGTCCGATTTGCCCTGGCCACCCAGCACCAGATCAGCACATTCGCCGCTCGATCCAACCAGGAAAACGCTCAAGAAAGCCACAAGGTTCCCGAGAACGCGTCCCGAGAAATGGAACGTGCGAACTTGATTGGATCGAAGTGGCATCATGCTATCTCAAGGGGGATCGTTGGGGTAGGCGGTTGGGTCGAGGGCGCGTTCAGGCGGGAACAGTCTCTGAGTGTGCATCGCATCTGCCGGTGATTCTGCCGAATCAGAGCCCAAATGTCGACACTGCCGCGAGATGGA
>CAMAVF010000421.1 GCA_945861445.1 Planctomicrobium piriforme
TAGCACACCATTTGAGTCAGTGTACACAGGAATGTGAAGCGCATATCCCCTCAATTGTGAATAATTCGTGAATTACCACAACTCCGGTTTCTGAAAAAAACGCGGAAAAAACAAAGATTCTTGAAAACGTGGACCGTGTTCTCACCGCCGGAAGATGTCGGCCACTGGCTCAAACGCAATCTCGCCATCCAGTGGAAACATTGGCCGGGCGCAGCGCGTGTGGCCCAAACTGAGCAAATTCGCGCTGGTGGAGCCGGGGGCATCCACATTGATCAACTTCGCACACCAGTCGGCGAACATGTGGTGTTCGCAATGGGGTGACTTCACCACGACGACATTGAATCGCTTGGGATCCTGCCCGTTCGCGAAGAACCAGGAGCGGTCAAACAGACTGACCGGACGAGTCCCCACGACCAGGGTATAGTTTCCCGACTGCAGCACGGCCGTATTGCCCGAATCCCACTTCCAGCCGAACGATTCACTGAGGAATTTGCCGTCCGACAGTGACCTGACGCGGGCCTCCAGCTTGATGGGCGGAAACCGGACCGGATCCAATGCTCCACCGATCGAGACTTGAACCGTGGCCCCCACGCCCGCCTCGAAGGCCTGGCGCACGGCGGCCGGATCGACAATCGGGGTGAGGACCGTCCCGCGATAGCCCTGGCGCATCAGTTCTCCCAGGATTGCATTGCTGTCGCCTGACGCCCCGGAACTGGTGGCGTCCGCCGCGTCCATCATGACGACGGTCCCCGACTTGAGCTCGGCAGCCTGCCGGACACTCTCGGCCAGACTGGTCAGGGGCACTTGCATCTGCGAGTGATGTTTCCAGAACAGATTCGCCAGGGCCAGGGCCTGCTCGCGGGCCGCAGCCTCGTCGCCGTCCATGCAGACAATGCTGTTGGTACGCAACTCGGGGACATCAGTAAATGGGTTACCCCACATGACCCCGGCTGACAGTCCCCATTCGCCGGCCTCCACCTGCTGGGACAACTGGATGCACTCACGAATCGATCCCGTGTCGGTAATGAGTTCATCGCCCCGGACGAGCGCCGGGATCTTGACGCGGGCCGTGACGGGGCGTGCGTGTCCTTTGAGGATCTTCAACAACAGCGTGGCTGCGCGGGCTCCCGTTTGGAAGAAATCGACATGCGGGTAGGTATGGTAGGGGACGACCGCGTCACTGTGTTCCAGCATGCGGTCGGTCAGAATTCCGTGGAGATCGAGCGAAACGACAAACGGGATTTTTTCGCCGCAGATGCGGCGTGCTTCCCGCAGCAAGTAGCCTTCCGGGTCGTCCTCGTTTTCGGCTTGCATCGCACCGTGCAAGCAGAAGTAGACCCCATCCGCCGGGCCCGCTTCCGCCAGGCTGCGCAGGAAGTCACCGCTTAATCGCTGAAAACTCTCCGCAGACAGTACCCCGCCCGAAGTGTTCGCGCTGGCCCCAAACGCGGGCAAGATCTGCACGCTGCTGTCGGCATCGAAGACACTGATGGCTCCCGATACTTCTTCACCACCGCCGCGATGGTAATCCACCATCGCCGCACCGCGCACGATCCGAAAGTCCTCATAGCGGCTGGGAGTCGGATTAAACGTCGAGACTTCCTGCTTACACTCGGCAATGACAATTCGAGGCATGTTGATCTCGGGAGGCTGTCGCGCTGTGGGGTACAGATCGCCTAACAGCCTGTTGAAAAAGGTGTCTGGAACTTTGCCAACCACACGGAATCGAGCGATTTTTCGACGTTCGGAGAGTTCCAGGCACCTTTTTCAACAGGCTGCTAAAATCCATTGAGTTCGATTTCGCCGCTGTCCAACTTGAGAATGTTGTCGTCTTCGGACGATTCGTCTGACTCTTCTTCGGTGTGGGCATCGTACGCCGGCTTCTGCGGTCGATTGTTCAGGCTGGATCGACGTTTTCGCACTACGGTGCGCAAGTCTTCTTCCGACTCGTCGGGGATCGCAACGGGGAACTCTTGACTTAGGTCTGCCGGCAGGGGTGCGCGGCGGGGCGAGGGTGCGGCGATGGGTTTCGGCGATCGCTTCGGCTTTTCGGGGGTCGGCAAATCATTTGCGGCAGGACGCTTGCCGCCGCCACCTTTGGACTTCAACTCCAGGACGAATTCTTCATCGCCAATGGTGATCTCATCCCCTTCGATCAGGTCGACTTCCACGATCGGTTCACCGTTGACGCGGATGCCGTTCATGCTCCCCAGATCACGCAGTACCAGGCGATTATCCACCTGGGCAATGCAGCAATGGCGGCGTGAGATTTTTTGATTTTCATCGAGTACCGCGTCGCAGTCGGGATGGCGACCGATCAGCGTGATCGCCTTATCCAGAACGATGGCGATGCTACCCTCGGAGAGAGGAACCAGTCGCGCGGTCATATCCGAAACTCCAGCGGTACTAGCGGCAACTCGTTGGGATTGATGATCACTTCGCAATCTCAGCGGACGATGATGCTCAACATTCAGGAGCCGAGTTGCCCGGTCACATCGACCGGCGTTCCGTATGCAGAGAGACCTGATAGATTCTCACAAAACCTCTGCGTCATTTCAGAATCGCGTGAAACTGCGCGGTTCTGAAATTCCCACAACCGGTTTTGTCAGAGACCTTAAATATAAGGAAGTCCGCGACAGTTGGGAATGATATTTTGCCGCAAACGTAGTTCGGATTGGTTTTTGGGGAGGATTTGTCCTTTGTCCTTTGTCCTTTGGGCACTGTGAGTCGGAGCGCAGCGACGTGAACTCCCCCCGTTTATAAAGCATTGGTATCTGCACAAGCGATGAAACCGAGAAACTCCCTGGAAAAATGATGAAACTGTGCTCCCCTCGCCCTGGTAGTCCGGGGAGAGGGGTCGGGGGTGAGGGGCGCTCCGAGCCACGTTCGACGTGGTATTTCCAGGCGTTTGTTGTGTGAGTGCCATTTCAAGACCGTGAATCGCAAGTTAATCGTGCCCCTCACCCCCAGCCCCTCCCCGGAGTACCGAGGCGAGGGGAGCAGGTTTCTCGCAAATATCCTGTGTTTCCTCGCTACCGTCGCTTGTGCAGATACCAATGCTGATAAAGGGGGGGAGCCATGCTTCGCTTCGCTCAGCTTGGCAAACGGCCCATCACCCGTAATTCGCTGCGTCCGGAACCGCGATTGTCACATTGCACCTCCTATCGTATAACTCCGGCACAATCAGTGTCCCGTGAACATTCAGTTCGGCCGGAATATGTTGCAAATCCCCGAAAGCTTGCCACAGATTGACTGCAGAAACCCTCAGATTCTCTAGCTCGACGAACAAGACGTCTCCAACGATCACCTAGACTGAAATCAAGCGCAAGCGGCCGTGCTGAACGGACCGAGAGGGTGGAAAGACCATCCTGGGGCGCCATTCGGCCGTCAAGTCTCCACAAAACGGAAGGCTTGAGCGGTCGAAACACCATGACCAGGGAGCCATCGGAATGTGCGGAATCGTGGGATACATCGGACGACAGCCGGCTTCGGAAATTCTGCTCGAGGGGCTGCGACGCCTGGAATACCGGGGCTACGACAGCTCGGGAATTGCTGTTCGGGATGCGGATGGCATTTCGATTCGCAAGAAGGCTGGCCGAGTACAAGAACTGGCCCGGCTGGTCGATGAGCAACCCTGCCCCGGCAGCCTGGGTATCGGGCACACTCGGTGGGCGACTCATGGTCCAGCGACTGACGTCAATTCACATCCGCATGTCGGCGGCAATGGCGAAGTGATTCTCGTCCATAACGGCGTCATCGAGAACTACGCGACGCTGCGGGAACAGCTTCAGGCACTGGGCTATATCTTCCGGTCGGCCACCGATACCGAAGTGATTGCCCACCTGGTGGCGCATCATCTCGAGGAACAAGTCCGCCTGGGGAAAGATCCAGAAGATCAACAAACGGCTTTGGACGCGGTCGAACTGGCTTTGCGCCGGCTGAAGGGCACCTACGGTCTGGCAATCCTGTTCCGCGATTTTCCGGAACTGCTCGTTTCGGCCCGCCTGGGAAGTCCGCTGGTCGTCGGGGTGGGCAAAGGTGAATACTACCTCGCCAGCGATGCCAGTCCGCTGGTCGGGCATACCGATGAAGTGGTCTATCTGGCCGACCACGAAATGGTCGTCTTGACGACGGAAGGCATGCGGCTGATCCATCGCGATACGGGGGCGCGAGCACCCTCCATTCAGACCCTGGATCAAACGCAACACGAACAGGATCTCAATGGCTTCCCTCACTACATGCTGAAGGAAATCTTCGAGCAGCCGCAGACCATCGAAAACGCGATGCGTGGCAGACTGGATGAAGAAGAGGCCACGGCGAGGTTCGGCGGCTTGAATCTGACAGTCCAGCAACTGCGTCGGCTGGATCGCATCGTCCTGACGGCGTGCGGTACCAGTTGGCATGCCGGGCTGGTGGGTGAGTATCTCATTGAGGAATTCGCCCGGATTCCGGTCGAAGTCGAATATGCCAGCGAACTGCGATATCGCAATCCGCCGCTCTCGGAAAACACGATGGTCTTCGCCATCACGCAAAGCGGTGAGACGGCCGACACCCTGGCCGCGCTGCGCGAATGTCAGCGCAAGGGGCATCCGACTTTGGCAATCTGCAACGTCGTCGGTTCGACAATCGCTCGCGAAGCAGACGGCGGCATTTACCTGCACGCGGGGGCAGAAGTCGGTGTGGCGTCGACCAAGGCCTTTACATCACAAGTGACTGTGCTCACGTTGCTGGCCCTGCATCTGGGGCGGCTGCGGCACATGTCCCATCCCGCCGGCAAGCGAATCATTACGGCCCTTCGCAACATGCCGGATATCATTCGCGAGACCCTCAAGTGCAATGATGCCGTGCGTGAAATTGCGAAGAAATACCACCATATTACCGACTGCCTGTACCTGGGCCGCCAATACAATTTCCCGGTGGCACTGGAAGGGGCTCTGAAGCTGAAAGAAATCAGCTACATTCACGCTGAAGGTTATCCGGCGGCCGAGATGAAGCATGGTCCGATCGCCTTGATCGACGAGCAGACGCCATCAGTCTTCATCGTGCCGCACGGCAACATGTATCACAAGGTGATGAGCAATCTCGAAGAAGTCAAAGCCCGTCGCGGTCCGGTCATCGCCATCGCCAGCCAGGGCGACAGGGCCTTGGATCATCTGGCTGATGACGTAATCTATGTCCCCGAAGTCGAGGATTTCCTGCAGCCGTTGGTGACCACTATTCCGCTGCAGTTGTTCTCCTATCACATGGCTGTGCTCCGCGGCTGCAACGTCGATCGCCCCAGAAACCTGGCGAAGAGCGTCACGGTGGAATGACGCCTCGCCGTTGTCCGCTCCTCCTTCCGCAACTCTGAGCGGCCATCCTTCCGTCGAGGCAGGGATGGCCGCTCGTTTCATTTCTGTGTCGACCGCGACCCTTGACCGAGCTCCATCAATTCGCGGGTTTGAATTGCTTGCGGACCCCATCACACATTACTCTGGTATCGAATTAGCGATGACTGATGTGTTCTGGCACTGCAGTGGAGCTGTTGATGATTCGTCTGTTCTCCTCACGCCGCACTCTTTTCTTATCTTGGCTGCTCACTGTTGCGTTGACTTCATTCGCTTTCGCGGCCGACCAACCTCTCGCTGAACTCCTGGAAAAAGCCAACAAGGGCGATGCCACGGCGCAGTACGATGTAGCGCGACGACATGCGGACGGGCAAGGTGTTGCCAAGGATCACGCACAGGCTCTGGCCTGGTTTAAGAAGGCTGCGGCACAGGGCCACACCAAGGCCGAAGTGAGTCTCGGTTCGATCTACGCACATGGCTTCGGTGTTCCGGAAGATTTCGTTGAATCCATTCGCTGGTATCGACTGGCCGCAACCAAGGGGGACACGACAGCTCAGCACAATCTGGGGCTGGATTGTGCCCACGCGCACGGTGTGGAGCTGGACCACAAGCAGGCTGCCCGCTGGTTTCGCAGAGCAGCCGATCAAGGTCATGCCCGAGCTCAATTCAATCTCGGCGAACTCTATGAGGCTGGCAAAGGCGTGCCGCAAAGCGATCTCGAAGCCTGCATTCTGTATTCGCTGGCCGGTCAGCACGAAAACCAGGAACACATCTTCGGTAAAGCGAAAGCTGAAGAAGTGATTGCCA
>CAMAVF010000422.1 GCA_945861445.1 Planctomicrobium piriforme
CATCGGCTTGCCGACCACGACATCCAACTGCACGCTCCCTTCGGCGCCCGTGAGTGGATCCAGGACGCCGGTCGTGACCAGTTCGCTGCCCGCTACAATGTCTGCGGGAAGCGTGAACGTGATGACTGCAGGGGCCTTCACGCACAGGCTGGCAGCATCGACGGGACTGCCGTTCGGATGCTTACCAAACAGCGCCGGATCGAGACCATATGCTGGAACTGCCGGCGTCGGTTTCGTCGCTTCGGGCGGGTTGGCAGCAGCGGGCAAGGCCGCACTGCGCAACGTCCCCAGCAAGGGACCGCTGAACGATGTCAGTTGGCGAAAGAGGACCGCGTCCGGGCTGTCCTTCGCTTCCGGTGGTGGCGAAGTCAGCAGCTTCTGAACGTCATCAGCCACTTTGCCTTTGGCGTCCACGTCGGACGTCGCCAGCCATTTCGCGAGCAGCGAATCGGCGGGAATCACCGGCCCGACCTCGGTGGCACCACCCTTTTCCGGTTCCGTATAGAAGTGCCAGACTGCGGCATTACCCAACCTGTCCGCATGCGGATTGCCAGCGAGGATATCGCTCGACACATCCGCGGCCAGATTCCAGATTTTTCCGCCTTCGCCCATTCCAGCCAGTTGCAAATCCACTGCGGTCAGATCACAGGAATGATTTCCATCCCGCGGTCCGATCAACAACGAAATCAGATCGCCGGTTTGAATCATCACGTTTTCCAGCGGACCGAACTTCGCCACCTGGCTGCCCTGTGCGGTCCCGGCTGCGAGTCGCTGTCGAGTCGTTCCGCGACGCAGTTCGAGGGCCCAGGTGACCCCGTTACCGCATTCCGGATGCGCGTGTGTGACAACCCCTTCGATTTTCAGCTTGGAGGTGACCGGACTGCGCCAGCCAATTGCGGCTCGTAATGTAGGTGAAGGGTGAATAGCCACGCTGTGTGGCTTCATATTACCGGGGACACGAACCGCCTGATCGGACGAATTCGCCAGCAGCAATGGAGTATTGTGCGTGCCCCAGCCTTTGACGAAGTCGTAATTCGCCGCGCTGTCCAGTTTGTCCTTGAAGTGGCCCTGCAGATCGACAATATCACTCGAACCGATGCCGAGATAATCGAGCCAGGCGCGCAACGCAACGGGCTCCACGCCGTACTTTTTCGCCAGATCGGTCGAACTATCCTTGCCGCTGGCGGCCGCGGCTTCGGCGGCAGCGTCCAGATACTGGGCAGTATTCGCGAACATTCGAGCCCGCATGGCTGACAGTTCACCAACGACTTTGCGGACGTCGCGCAACAGCAGGTCAGGTCGGCCCGGCGTCACGAATCGCGGTTGCTGCCAGAGGGCGAAGTCCTGATCGTTGCCGTCTCCGACATCGGATGCGACCAGCGACAGCGTGATGTCCTGACTATCGGTCGCGGCAGGCACTTTAAAGCGGACTTCCTGCTTCGACAGCAGCGGACTGACCGGCTCTTGCCAGGACTTGGGACCGCCGACTTTTCCGATGTGACCAACGGTGCCGAACCGCCAGAGTCCCTTTTGCCAGGCGGCAATTTCCGCCGCGAGCAGGGGTGCGTCGGCCGGCTTGGCGGCTTGCCAATGGACGCGTAATCCGTCGAGCAGTAGGGACGGTTGTTTGCTCGTCAGACTGGTCCACAAGATCCCCAGATACTTCGCATTGAGTCCCCGTTCGCGAGCCACGACGGCGATCGTCTTGCTGCCTTTCGCAAGCGCGTCGCGGTCTTCCAGGGTCGCCGCCAGATACTTTTCCACAGGCAGCCGGCCACCTTGATTGGTATCGAAAATGATCCCCTGCAGATTGACCTTGTCACCACCTTGTGTCGCGGTGAACTCACGATACAAGTTGCGGATGCGGACGAGGATTTCCTCGGTCTCATCGGGCCGGGTGGTGGAGTTCGAAAAGCGGAACCCATCGGGCAGCAGGAGTGCGTGGTTGGCGACATGTTTGGCGGCGTCGAGATACTTCGTCACGAGCGCCGGCGACATCACCAGAGCGTTGCCGGTATTGGTAAAGCCTTCGCCCGCGGCACCATCGACGGGAAATTCGCGAGCTGGATCGAGCGTGCTCACACCGGTCAGATCACGCAAGGTATACGTGTATTCGACGTTACTCAGACGCCGCAGCACGACTCGGCCGGGATCTCCCGCATGGGCAGCGGCTTCCATCGTGAGATAGCTGCGCACCCATTTTTGCAGCTTGCTCCGTTCGGCGTCGGTCAGTTGGCTGGCGTCCTTGGGCGGCATCTGGCCGCTGTCCAACATCTCGCCGATCTTTTGCCAGACCTGCGGACGTTTGCGGACATCAGCCCACTTGGCGAACGTCTCCAGGTCGAGATCAGCCTCGATGACGTTCCCCGAATGGCACTCATGACAGTAGCGCTGCAACAGTGGCCGAATGCCGGGCTCGTAAGTCTGCTCCAGCGATTTCACATTGGGCTCGTCTGCTGTCGTCGGCAGACCTGACGAGAGCAACAGGGTGAGTGACATCACACCCACCGTCCCTGTTGTCAGAATTCGCAACGCACTCCACGTCATGCAGGCACTCCCATGCGTCCCTTGTGATATTCAATGTGCTGACGGAGTTCCTCAGTCGCCAACGCCACGTCTTGTTTGTGCAGGGCGTCGATAATCCGTTGATGAGCTTCAATTCCCGGTGTCCAGTCGGCCTTCTTCAGGCTGTCGCGGAACCGTTGAAAGAAGATCTGCAACAGATCATTGAAGGCCACCAGCGGACCCAGCCCGCTGGCATGCAACAAGGCTCGATGGAACGCAATGTCCAGTTCGATCCACTTTTGAATGTCGCGTGTGTTCCGAAATTCCTGAATGTGCTGGCACAACGATTCGTAGACACTTGGGTCCTCTGCCATCCGGCGGGCGGTGTGCGGCAAGGCACCGATTTCCACGACGACACGCGTGTCCAGAAGCTCCTGGGGCGAGCCATTCTGCAGTGCAGGATGGAAGCCCAGATGTTCGGTCACACGTTCCAGGCAGACCGTTCCCACGGTCAGGCCGACGCCCGTTTTCGACTCGACGATGCCGAATAACTCCAGGGCCTTAGTCGCCTCGCGCAGACTCAACCGGCTGACTCCGAATTCCACAGCCAGTTCGGTCTCATTCGGCAATCGATCCCCGGGTTTCAGGCACCCGGCCGTGATGTACTTTTTGAGGCGTTCCACCACGACATCGCGAATCTTCACACGTTGAATTGCAGCCAAGAGGCCCACCCTTTTTTATTTTGGCGACAGAGAGCAAGTCACCGAGACACAGCCTATACATTATCAGACAATCAGAACGAGTCAAGAGTTTGACGCTGCCGTCGACGACAGCACTCTTGAATCCACACTCACCCGACAAGGTATCTAGCGCATCCTATCGAGACATTTAGAGATAAGCATGTATTCGAGAATCTTTTTTGAAATCTGAGAGTTTTGACTCGCGCCCCCTGCTGCAGTCGTGTTTGACACCCGAACGCGCCTCGCAGTGAGAGGCTTGTTGCCCGAACCAGAAATAGACTTTTTGTCTTCAGTTGCCCAGTCAAACATTGGAGGGATCTGGGTAAATTGTCGCACCAGGGGTTGAGCGACTTCCGGGAAACTCTCGCGCCGATTACGCCGATAATAGGTATAATCGAACTAACCGTCCCGATGTGCCTGGTTGACAGGTTCAAGCCGCCACCAGCGATGGAGAGTCTCGATTCCGTGGAGCGTGACGATGGCATGGTTTTCTCGACATCACTTAGCACATTCAGTAATTCGGACCTGCCTCTGCTCGGGAATCCTGTTTTCCTGCGCGATTCTGTCGGTCTGGTCTCAGGATCCTGATCTTCAGGATCCCACGATTGACGAGGCGGCTCCGCTGCCCGCCGCGATTACCGAGGACGACGCGCCCGCACCGTTCGCGGATCCAGAGGCCAATGAGAGCGAACTGGAAGCCGGTCCGCGAGCCTCATTCACGCCTCAGCAAACCGGCTTTCTGAAACAGTCGGCAGCCGATCGGCAGCGAGCGTTCCTGGATGCGCTCCATAATTCAGAAGAGACACTCAAATTGGGCCGCGACTCATTTGAACGCGGATTGATGACCCTCGAGGATTATTCCGACCTGACGCAAGCGTCCCTGGAAATTCGATTGTCAGTAGCCGGCTTACAGAATGACCGAGCGGCCCGAGTCAGTGCCCTGGTCGACCACACCGACTTGATGCGTTCCGCGGCCCGCCAGTTGAAGGAACTCAATCAACCCGCCTCCACCGGTTGGGAAGCCGACACGGCCTATGCCGAACTGCTGACGGCCAATGCCGAATTGCGAGTCGCGGCAGCGCGCGGAGACCGCGATTCCTATAATGTTGCCGTAGCACGCAGCCAGCAACTGGCCGCAACCCACTACGACCTGCGCGAAGCCGATTTTGATCAAGGATTGGTGTCGCTGCCCAGTCTGGCGCGCGCCGCGTCTTATCTCACCACCGAGGTCGGAGTCGCCGCCGATAACCGCGCGGGCCAACCATCCGAACCGACCAAGTTCTCGGAATATATCGCCAAGCTGGAAGACGTGGTGGAGCAGACCAAGACGTTTTCTGAGCTAGAAGCGGGAATTGGCCGGGAAGATCGACTGCACCAGGCACAGTTCGAACTGGCCAAGGCAACTGGTCAACTTGCGCTGCAGCAGAAAGACAAACGGGCGGCGACAGAAGCCTTCGACCAGGCCATTGATGCTTCGAAAGCCTGGTACGATTCGCAAGTGAAGTTTTATGAAACCGGGACGGCGAGCTTGCGTGACGTCACCCAGGCGTGGTGGGGCCGGGCGGAACTCAGTGATCTCACGCAGCGTGCCGGGTTGAAGCCCGATGCGGCGACGCTGGCCGATACCGATACCGAATTGGCGGGCCTGCAAAAGCTGGTCGCAGCCAAGGAAGACCGCCAGGGACGAATCGCCGCCGACGTCGCCTATGTGAAGTCACTGGAGACCTTGCAAGGCCTGTGGGCTCGACAACGACTGGTCATCGCCATGGCCGCCAAGCAGCCAGTCGTCGCCAAGCCCGGCGCCGGTCGACGATCACGAGTGATCGAGATCAATCAGGATCCGAATGCCAAACCCGCTCCGGCAGGTGTCGCCGGAACCTCGCCCGTGGTCACCGAGAAGTCACCCCAGTCGACAGTTGAAATCGTCCGCCCACAACGCAAGGCGAAGAAGTGAGCCTCTTGATTTTCAATGTCGAATGACGAAATCCTAATGACGAAGGAATGACTAATGTCTAATGACTAATGTCTAAATTAGGAAACGAAGTTGGCAGACTGTTTTTGGGCATTTGGATCTGGTCACTGGACATTGATTCGTCATTCGGATTTAGTCATTAGTCATTAGTCATTCTTACCTTCCAACCAATTCTCTCCGGTATCCCATGAGAGTTCGCGATCCCGCGCGGGTGCAACGTATCATCGAGACGGCCGCCGACCTGTTCGGGGAATTCGGCTACAACGATGTGCGGATGGAGGACATTGCGACGCGGGCGGGTGTGGCCAAGGGGACCTTGTATCTCTACTACAAGGATAAAGACGACCTCTTTCTCGCACTGATTCTCGATCGGATGACGCGCCTGTTCGAACAGGCCCAGGCCCGCGCCCTGCGTGCCAAACAGCCCGAAGAAAAGCTGTTGGTGGTCGTTCAGGAAGTCTTCGATTACTTCCGCAGTTACCCCCACATTTTCGCCGCCATCCAGCGTCTCGACAATGTGGGGTCAGCCGGCCAAATGGAAGCCTTGCGAGGCAGCCGCAACCGCTTTCTGAACATGACGTCCGGAATCATCCAGGAGTTAAACGCCACCGGCCGCGGAGCCGCCAAGGATCCGGACATGGCCGCCGTCATCCTGTGCGGAATGATGCGCGAATTGCTGTTCGCGCCGCCCCATTCGGGTGAAAGTTTCCCAGAACAAATCGTGGATATGTTCCTGCACGGAGTGGCGAGAGTGAAAACGCCATAGTTTTTGCAGTTCACTTTTTCTTCGTCGGCAAGCGCCAGCTCGAATTGAAGATGTCGGCCCATGCGACGGTTTCGTCGTAGCCTTTGTCGTTCGCAGTGAACTTCAGGACGGCGATGTCTCCCAATCGTGGATAGAGC
>CAMAVF010000423.1 GCA_945861445.1 Planctomicrobium piriforme
CCGCAGCCGATCTTCCTCAGAAAACGTCAGTCGAGTCATCCTTGACCCCTCACTCATCCTGCCCATTCCCCATCAGACACCAACACCCATCATCCCAAAAAACCAACGCCTCGCCAAGACCTCATTCCTTGCCGCGCGAAGTATACATCGACCTGAACGACGGCAACATCAACGGCGGCCGGATGAACGACTGGACGACCGGCGTCAACTGGTACTTGAACCCCTACACCAAGTTCCAATTCAACTACGTCAAATCGTTCCTGGCCAACCCCACCTACGGCCACAGCTACGCCAATATGCTCGGCCTGCGAGCCCAGATAGACTGGTAGCCTACAACGTCAGCCACCTGTCGCGAGACACCACCGGCCAGCGTTCGGCCAATTTGCCGTCTACGATAATGAACGCCTCTTTGTGCAGGGCGCTCGTGGGGCAGATGTGTCTGGGCAGTGCCAAGGCTTCATCACCCGGTTCGAAGTCGGCCGCATGGGCTGTCTTGATGACCAGATGCTCTTCGTTTTGCAGGACTTGCTCGGCGTCGTCGATCCCCAGCATGGAGACGCGTTTGCCAGCCGGTGGATCGGACGCGACCGCCTTGTAGCCCAGGTCAAACGTCACCCGGTCTGACGTGGGGCGGCTGATGACGCGGGTCAGGACCAGTGCCGCCGGCCGAAATTCCAGATCGGGAAACATCTCGGTATAGCCGGCGTCGTTGAAAATGCACGTACCCGGGCTGAATTCGATCGTGGGGTCGTCGAGTTCCGCGTAAATCGGGAACGACGCCGTGCCACCGCAGACCAGCTTCGGGACGGGCAAACCTGCCGCGACCAGTTCGTCGCGGAAGGCCAGCACTTTCTCAAATTCCGCCAGCACCGCCACGCGTCGCTCGTCGCGCGACTTCTGATGCTGATGCCCGTCGTAAACGTGGAAGCCCCCCGGCCGGAGTCCCGGAGTTCTGGCAATTTGCTCGTAGATCGCGCGAGCCGCCGGACCGACAGTGATTCCCGTGCGATGTTGTCCGGTATCGACATCCAGTAACACATCCACCGTCACCGCAGCCGCCGAAGCAGCCGCTCCCAACGCCGCCACCGGGGCTGGATGATCGGCAGTCACCGCCAATTGCACGTCAGGATAACGCTGGCAGAAGGCAACCACGCGGCGAATGTTGGGGCCCACGATGTTATAGGCCAGGAAGATATCGCGAACACCCGCTTCCGCCAGCATCTCCGCTTCGGCCAGCGTCGCGCACTTGTGCTTGGTAATTCCCAACTGCAGTTGCAGGGCGATGACCTGGCTCATCTTATGAGTCTTACAGTGCGGCCGCAGCCGCTGTGTGCCACCGGCGATCTGCACGATATGACGCAGATTCGCTTCCAACTGCTCACGGAAGATCAATAGTGCGGGAGTAATGATTTCACTGGTGTCAGCCACTTGGTAGCGCGAATCCATCAAAGCAACCTCGTCTTGAGACATCAAAGCCAAGCATTCCACATCCACCCGCATTATGGAACCGGAAGAATGTGACCGCAAGCAGGGTTGACCCGCTTCTCACGTCCGCCCATGATGCAAACTCGTGGCACGGGCAACTGGATTGGGCACTCGCATTCACAAGGTACCGATGATGATTCCGGAAATGTTTGATTTGACGGGCAAAGTGGCACTGGTCACGGGTGGCAGCAAGGGCTTGGGCAAGGCGATGGCTCGCGGTTTCGCGGAAGCCGGAGCGAATATCGTGATCAGCAGCCGCCACGAAGATGAACTGCAGGCCGCCCAGAAGGAAATCCAGGCCGGAACCAAGGTCAAGGTGGCCTACCGGGTCGCCGACATGAATAACCGTGAGGAAGTGCAGGCCCTCGCCAAGTTCGCGCTCGACACGTTCGGACGGGTTGATATCCTCGTCAACAACGCCGGGGGCAACTCACCGCAAACGATCGACGCCATCACCGATGAGGTCTGGGACCGCATCGTTGAACTCAACCTGACCAGTTGCATGTCCCTGACTCGAGCCCTCGTGCCCCAGATGAAGGAGCGCAAGTGGGGCCGGATTATTCATATCTCGTCGATCATGGGCCTGGCGTCAAAGACCGGCCGCAATGTCTATTCGGCCACCAAGTCCGCGTTGATTGGGCTGGCCCGGGCCTCGTCGCTGGACTTGGGTGAATTCGGCATTACCGTGAATTGCATTTGCCCGGGTCCCTTCCTGACCGACTTGCCGGGCAAGCTGTTATCACCTGAAGAAAAGGCCGTCTTCGCCAGCCGCACGGCCCTGGGTCGCTGGGGCGAACCGCAGGAACTGGCCGGGACGGCGCTGCTGCTGGCGTCGAATGCCGGTAGCTACATCACCGGTACCACGATCACCGTGGATGGCGGAACGCTGGTGAAGACGTTCTAAGAAGGAGTTCAAAAGACGCAGTGTAGCCGCGTTCGCCAGAACGCGGGCCGGCGGTTAATCGCCCGCACTCTGGCGAGTGCGGCTACCACCGAAGCGTCAAGTAGAGCTTGGCCTTACAGCTTCACTTCGCCGTTTGCTTTGCGAACAACTTGTTTCGCGTTAGGCCCAGCGTGCGTAACCAATACTGCATCAACACCCGCAGCGTTGCCAGGCCATAGATGCAACTGCGACGGAAGTTGATGCTGGAGGCTTCGTCGAAGTAACGCACGGGGACGGGGATGTCGCCCAGCTTGAATCCAAAATAGACAGCCTGGGCCAGGAACTGGCTGTCAAACACAAAGTCATTCGAATTGTTCTGCCAGGGAATCGTTTCCAGGACCTCGCGCCGGTAGGCCCGGAATCCGCTGTGGAAATCGCCGAGGTTCTGCCCCAACGCGACGTTCTCGATTAACGTCAGGATGCGATTGCTGATGTATTTGTAGATCGGCATCCCTCCTTGCAGGGCTTCGCGCCGGGTCCGGATGCGCGAGCCGAGCACCATGTCGCAGATCCCCAGCTTCAGAAAATCGATCGCCGCCGGGATGACTCGACTGTCGTACTGATAGTCGGGATGGACCATCACCACGTACTCGGCACCGCGTTCCAGAGCCAACTGATAGCAAGTCTTCTGATTGCCACCATAACCCAGGTTCTTCTCGTGGCGGACCACGGTCAGGCCGAGAGACTGGGCGACTGCCACCGTATCGTCGCGGCTGCAATCATCCACCAGAATGACTTCATCCACGCTGCCCGGCGGAATGTCCTGCACGGTGCGGGCAACCGTCGCGGACGCATTGTAGGCAGGCATGACGACGATGACGCGACCCGGAATTGTGTGGGGTCGAGGCGTCACGGCAGACGCCGTACTGGGAGCGAGCGGTGAAGACGAAGACATAGGTTTCTCAAGGAGATACAAACAACTGGTCCCACTCCATACGCTGAGAATGCGTCGTCTGTGGGATGTCAGAACGAGATATGCGCAGCGGTTTTCATCCGCCAGGCATTGTCGAGTCCGCCACAGGCATCCACAAGCTGTGATTGCTGAAGCAGTTGCGGAAACACAGTACCAGGCTGAATGGAAATACTACGATCGTTGCGAACCGTAGAATCGTTCGTCAACAGCCATCATACTCTCTGCTCTGAACTTTGCGGCGTTTCAGGTGTCCATCTTCCACGCGTAGCGCCGCGGACAGACGATATCGAGATACCGTTTGACGACGGCGTCTGACTACGCCATGATGATATGTTGTTCGATCCCCCTTTGGGTCGAGCCACTGATAAACTCTAACAAAACCTCGGCGTCAGTTCAGAACTGCGTGAAATATCGTGGTCCTGAACTTCCCACAACCGGTTTTGTTAGGGCACTTAGAGCAGAATCTTGGAACGCTTGAGGTCTTGATGGTTGTTGCTTCGACAGAAGTCCCAGTAGACGCGGTTTCGGCTCCCCCCATGTCAGCCAGCCGCCGCAAACAACTCGACCGCACCCTGCAGCAAGCCTGTCTGGCCGCGCGGGTTCTGGAAGACACCCGCGGGCAGGACACGTTGGTTCTCGATCTCACTGGAGTGACCTCGATTGTTGACTTCTTCATTGTCACGACGGGCAGCAGCTCGCGCCAGATGAAGGCCATGGCCGAAGAAGTCCACAAGACGCTCAAGCATGAAGGATCGAAACGGATCGGCTTTGAGGGTGAAGATTCCAGCCAGTGGGTGCTGCAAGACTACGGCGACATCGTCATTCACCTGTTCACGCCCGACGCGCGCAAGCTCTACGACTTGGAACACCTCTGGGCCGAAGCCCCGCGCGTGGATTGGAAAGCGATGGCCCCGGCGGTAGCGCCCCGCGTTTAACGCCGACGAACGGCCGGTCACGAAGTGACCGCCGATACAAGCTCGAAGCGCCAGCGAGTGCATTCTTATTGCACATTTTCGAAGGCATGTGCTCGCTTGCGCTTTTTGAAGTTGCGAGGTATTCAAAGAATTGCGTATCGTAGCCCCGGGTGGCGCTACGAAAATTCCGAAATCCCAATTGTGCGCAACTTCAAAAGCTCCTTGCCGAGCCGCTAAGTCTACTGGATATCGAAAGGCCAGCGGTTCGGTAGGCGCCTCACCCTCCGATGAGATCAGTCACACAACACCGCCCCTTCCTGCACTGACGAACTTGCCACGAAGAGATATCACATGGACCTTCTTCAAGACTACAACGCCCTGCTGACCCGCCGGCAACTATTCGGTCGGACTGCGGGCGGGATTGGTGTGGCCGCGCTGGCTTCGTTGCTGAATCCCGAATTGTCGGCCGCCCAACCCGACAAGGTGCCGGGTTCGCTCGAGGTCCTGCACTATCCGGCCAGGGCCAAACGCATCATCTATCTGGTGATGTCGGGCGGGCCGTCGCATATTGACTTGCTGGATTACAAGCCGCAATTGAAGAAACATCACGGCGAAGAGCTGCCCGCGTCAGTTCGCATGGGGCAGCGCGTGACGGGGATGACGGCGGGGCAGAAGTCGTTTCCGTGTGCATCGTCGATGTTCGAATTCAAGCAGCATGGCAACAGCGGTGCGTGGGTGAGCGAACTGCTGCCGCAGACGGGTGCGGTGGCCGATGACATCACGATCATCAAGACGCTCCATACCGAGGCCATCAACCACGACCCGGCGATTACATTCCTACAAACCGGCAGCCAGCAGCCGGGGCGCCCCAGCCTGGGGGCCTGGCTGAGCTACGGTCTGGGAAGCGACAATTCGAACCTGCCGTCGTTTATTGTCATGATCTCTCAGGGGAGCGGGAACAAGACCGATCAGCCGATCTTCTCGCGTCTCTGGGGCAGCGGATTTATCCCCTCGCAGCACCAGGGAGTGCGGTTCCGGTCGGGCGATGATCCGGTGCTGTATCTGTCGAATCCGCCGGGCATTGATGCCGAAACCCGCCGCCGCATGCTGGATGGAGTCGGCCAGTTGAATCAGTTGGCTCTGGAAAGCTTTGGTGATCCAGAAATCAATACCCGCATTGCCCAGTACGAAATGGCCTTCCGCATGCAGGCGTCAGTTCCTGAGCTGACGAATTTGTCGGGGGAGACTCAGGAGACGCTGGATCTGTATGGGATCAATGATAGCGGTGTGGATGGCGGGTTCGCTCGCAATTGCCTGCTGGCCCGCCGCATGGCCGAACGAGGGGTGCGGTTCATTCAACTGATGCATCGCGGCTGGGACCAACATGGCAGTCTGCCGAAGCAGATCCGCGGCCAATGCCAGGACGTTGACAGGCCCGCCGCGGCGTTGGTGAAGGATCTCAAACGCCGCGGCCTGCTGGATGAAACGCTGGTGATCTGGGGTGGCGAGTTCGGCCGGACGGTGTATAGCCAGGGAGCTCTCACGAAGGACAACTACGGCCGCGATCATCATGGCCGTTGCTTTTCGTTGTGGGTTGCGGGGGGCGGGATCAAGCCGGGGATCAGCTACGGCGAGACCGACGATTTCTCGTACAACATTGTTAAGGATCCGGTCCACGTGCATGACTTCAATGCGACTTTGCTGCGCTGCCTGGGCATCGATCACAAGCGGCTGACGTACTTGTTCCAAGGCCGCGATTTCCGGTTGACGGATGTCGAAGGAAAGGTGGTCGAGGGGCTATTGGCGTGAGGAGAGCGTGATGAGGGGTCGGGCCTGCGATTTTTCGAAATTGG
>CAMAVF010000424.1 GCA_945861445.1 Planctomicrobium piriforme
CTCCCCTTAGAACAAAGGAATGCACTCGCTGGCGCTTCGAGCTTGTATTCGCGGTCACTTCATGACCGGCGACATGCAGTACATCACCTGCGTCGACCAACGTCCGTCTGGAAACAGCTCCCACAGGCGATACGCGGGGCCGACCGAATCGATTTCGATGTGCTCGGTTCGCGGGCGAAAGGGATGACCGACTGACGGTGTGGTCAGCACGGTCGCGCGGCCGAGTGATCCGACAACTTCCTGATGAACGTGTCCGCAGCCGATCAGCACCACTTGGGGATGGTCGCTCACCAGTCGCTCCAAGTCGGTCGAATCAAGGAGTCGGATCCGATCCAACCAGGGGCTTTGAACGGTGATCGGTGGATGATGCAAGAACAGCAGTGTGTGACGCTCAGGCGCCGATTGCAGCAGGTTCCTTAACCACGTCAGTTGTTCTTCACCGAGTGACCCGGGCAATTCGCCCGGCTGCTGCGAGTCCAGACCGATTATCTGCCAGTCATCCCAGGACACCTGAAACGTGACGAGGTCGATCGGTCCGCAACTGGCGTCGGGGAACACGGTTCGCAGGGCGGCACGATTGTCGTGGTTACCGGGAATGATCCGCACGCGACCTTCCCAGTCCGCCAATTCCTTGCGAACCGCGTCATAAGTTGCCAGATCTTCATCATGAGCGGTATCGCCGGTGAGGACCAGTTGGTCCACGTCGGGAACTTGCCGCCGGACCTTCTCCAACACCTCAGTAAAACGAGGCCAGGTGGCGATGTCGCGTAGCGTTTTCGCGGGATCACTGAATAGATGGCAGTCGGTGAGTTGGACGATACGATGCGTCATCTTACGATTCGATCCACTTTTCGCCGTTTCGCTCGCGGTTCGCCGCGCCCGACCAGGCGATGAGCGACAAGCCGGCGCCGACTACGATCGCTGCTCCGGCAAGCCAGGTCCAGGGCAAATGCTGCTGTCCCTCGACATCCCAACCGCTCGCCTTCAATTGATTCTCGTAATAGAACATCCCGGCCAGCAATCCGTTGTGCGTGATGTGCAGGCACATCCCCGGCCACAGGCTGTTGGTCCGCCACCGAATCCAGCCCAGGATGATTCCGAGAAACGTGGTCGGGGCGAGACGTTCGAGGGCCAGATGATCGACTGCGACCAGATGGAACAAGCCAAAAATCGCGCCCGTCGCCAGCACCGTTTGCCAGCCTGACAGGCGAGTTTCCAGACTGCGGAACAGGTAGCCGCGGAAACAGAATTCTTCGCATAAACCGGGCAATACGGCGAACGTCAATAAGACGAGTGCCAACGGAGCTTGCCGGCAGCGTTCGATCAACTTCTGAGCCAGCTCGAATTGGCTTTCGTCAATCGTGACCAGTCCGAGATCGTGCAGCATCAGGATCAATTCATGGGCGAACGGCCACAGCGACAGACCGCACAGCACGCCGCCGAGCAGCGCCAGGACCTTCGCAGGACGCATCGCGAACGCCAGTGAGAAGGCCACGTTCCCCAGACTTGCCGCCCACCATGGCAACAGCATGAACGCGGCAAACGTGCTCACGCCGTTCAGCAACAGTTGCAATTCAATCCGTTCGCCCGCAAGTTGTGCCAGGACCCCTTTCAACACAAAGCACGTGGGAAACAACAGCGCCAGGCACAGCATGGCACCGGCCACTTGGGGTGCGGACTGCGGTTCCGTCGGGCGGCGAAACAGGTCTGACCAGGCCGTTTGCGATTCGTACAGGATCGCGTGTCCGCCGAAAATCCTGGCCGCCACGGCCAGCGCGGCGGCGGCATACAGCAATGTCGAGCCCACGACCAGGGCACCTGAAAGCAGTGTCGCCTGACCCTGCAGGAGATCGCGGGCCAGTAACACCACATTGACCAGCGGAGCCACTTGCAGCACGCCCGCCAGCTTGATGCCCGGCAGCAAACCCGTCAGGCCAGGCCCCAGGGACACCAGCATCAGCGGTATCAAATAGGCTTGCGCTTCTTTGAAACTACGCGCAAAACTCGTCACGGTCAGCAAGACGGCCGAGAAAAATGAGGCGAACAAAATCAGTAAGCCAAACACCTGGATCATCGTCAACAGCGACAACCCACGCTCACCAAATAACATGGCCCCCATGCCGCTGACCATCAGGGTCACGGTCATGGCCCCGAGATTGATGGCGGCGGTGAGGAATGCGACGCTCAGCACGGCCACGTATTTGGCGAACAGCAGGCCCAACCGTGGAACGGGTGCCGCGACCAGCATTTCCAGTGTGCCACGCTCGCGTTCACCCGCAGTCAGATCGATGGCCGGATAGACGGCTCCCGTGATTGTCATCAGAATCAAGACGACGGGGATAATGGCCGACAGCATCTGATTGTGAACCTCTTCGGGATCACGCAACGGTGCATCGACAATTCGGATCGGTTCCGGCCGCTGACGCAGCCCCAGTGTTCGCAACCGATACCGCAGCAGCGATTTGCTGGAGGCGTTGAGCAAGGATTCAAGGTAGTCGCGAGCTCGTTCGCCGAGCTTATTTCCGGGGAGATAAATCAGTTCCAGATTGATCGCAATATCACTGTTGGCATCGAGTCGCGGAACAGATGGAGATTTCAACCGCAACCCGACATCCACGCGGTAGTCTTGCACTTCACGCTCCAGATGAGGAGTGATCATATACTTGATCTGCGGCGTGGCAGGCATTTTGGCGTCTGGCTGGCGCGGCAGCTCAATTGTCACCGATTTGGCACGAGCTTGCGCCCGGAGTTGTTCGCCTTCGCCCCAACGCAAGCACTCCGTGATCATCTGGCCCGCTTCTTCCGAGTCGAAGCCGAGGACATATTCGACCTTCAAATTGGAGGCCGAGCTCAGGACGAACCGCTGAAACGCCAAGGTGAGCAGGGGATACAGCAGCACCGGCATGAGCAGCAGGGTCATGATCGTCCGGCGGTCGCGCAGCGTTTCCCGCATTTCCTTCAGCGTCAAACGCAGCAGCCGAGGAATGGGAGACGGCGGCGGATAGCGAACCGGTTCACCTTGAAAAACGTCAGCCATGCCAGCCTTTCGCGAGCCACGGCGTGTTCCATCTGGAGGCCATGATTCGGTGGGCACTTTCGCCGGGAACAGGATTGTGAAGTCCAGGCGCGCCGGACAACGAATGTGCTCGTCACGCCAGGATCACAGCATAGCGAATTCCTCCCGCGCAGTCGCGAGACAGGAAGGAGATTGTGTGCGGAGCGCTGACGGCAGCGGTCTAAAAACGGATTGCGTGATTGCACCCCAAACGCCGCCCCCGCCGATGAATGATCTCCCCTCGCCCCAGTAATCTGACGGAGTACCAGGGCGAGGGGAGCCAATTCAACGTCCCGTTTCAAGCACCTTGTCCAGTTACTTCGCGCCCAGCGTGACGCGGCGTCCCGTTTTGGCTGACTCGTAGATTGCCAGGATGATTTCGACACTTTTGCGGCCTTCGGCTCCGTCAACCAGCGGTGGCCGGCCGTTCTGGATCGCGTCGACAAAGTCTTCCAGTTGCTTGAAATGACCCTGATAGCTGATCGATTTGGGATCTGCCGCGCCACCACCCCCGCCGACCTTTTGAGCAAACCGTTCTCGCGTCAGTTGATCATCGGGAGTGTCAGGATCGAACTTCCAGAACAGGACGTCTTCCTGCTCGACGATCGCCGAGCCCTTCGTTCCGTGAATTTCGGTCTTTTTTAAGAGTCCGGGCCAGACGCTGGTCGTGGCTTCCATGACCCCCAGGGCACCATTCTTGAATCGCACCACAGCGACTCCGGTGTCTTCGACTTCGATCCGTTCGTGAGCCAGCGTGCTGGTGAATCCGCAGACTTCAACCACGTCCCCCATCAACCATTGCAACAGGTCGACGTTGTGAATGGCCTGATTCATATAGGCTCCGCCACCGTCGAGATTCCAGGTGCCCCGCCAACCGCCGTTGTCGTAGTATTCCTGAGTTCGCCACCACTTGACGTAGGCGTCACCGAGCGTCAGGCGGCCAAACTTTCCCGATTCGATTGCGTGCTTCAACGCGATATTCGAGGGACTGAAACGCGAGGGAAAAATCGTGCAGAGTTGGACGTTTGCTGTGTGACAAGCGGCAATGATCTGGTCGCAGCGTTCGAGAGTGATTTCCAGTGGTTTTTCCACGACGACATGCTTACCGGCTGCGGCCGCTGCCACGGCGGGATCGAGATGCGCGCCGCTGGGCGTACAGATATTGACGATGTGCAGGCCGGGATGTTTTAAGAATTCCGCGTAGTCGGTGTAGATCGCACAGCCGCCGACTTGATCGGCGATTTTCTGAGCATTGGCAGGATTGGAAGTGTGTACGGCGACAACCTTCGTACCGGCGAGGTCTTGAATTGCCCGCGCGTGAAATGCCGCGATCATGCCGCAACCGACAAGGCCAAAACCTACCGTCATGTGACGCTCCTCTGATAATCCGCCTGCCAAGAAACTCAAACGCTGAAACCCGCGCGTGATGATACTTGGACGGTCGCCATCAGAGAAGCATGCGGTGAAGAGGCTTGTTAGACTGATGGTGGTCACGAAGTGACCACACATATAAGCTCGAAGGCATTCAGTCATCAAAACTGCACCAGAAATGCACTCGCTTGCGCTTCGAGCTTGTATTCATTAACGCAGACTAATGTTGCGCAGCCATGAGGGCTTGCGAAATCAGTTGCCCGTTTTGGCCGACGACTCGCCGGTAGTCGCCACGCGCGGCTTTCAAGGCGTTTCGCTCTTGATCAATTTCCGAGGAGGTCCGGATACCGAGTCGCCGCAGGACCGGAATCGGGGGGCACCAGCCTTGAATGGCATGTTGGAGCAAAAAGCTCTGGACCAGAATCGGGAGTGCAAACCATTTCCGACTCGACGTCAAACCGAGCATCACTCCGGCCAACGAGATCGAAGGGGCCACGGTCTCGATATACCGTTCAATATCCCACTCTTGTTCCAAAGCATTCAGCCGTTGGGTGATGGCATCGGGCCCGGCGGCGACGACTTTCGCTACCGTGGCTGCCGTGCGACCACGAATTTGTTCGTTCACACAATCAGCGGTATTTGTACGGACCCGGTCACCAGTTGAAACGAGCATGATCTTTCTCCGTTTAGAAGGTTGCCCAATCCCCGATTACGCAAATACTGTTCCTCCATGATCTCCCGCCGATTGGATCGCCGGGCGATTGCTGTAAGTGCCGTAAAACAATGCCTTAGCGTGTCGCAACCGTTATGGACCGGGTTTCTCGCTGAATCCGCTGAAAGGTCGCCTAAGGATCACTGTCCGACCAGTAAGATGGATGGGGATCCGCCTTTGAGTGGAACGGCGATCTGTCGCGAAGCGACCGAAATACAAGCTCGAAGGGCAATCCGGTGCATTCCGTCGTTCCTTCGCTAAATGCACTCGCTTGCGCTTCGAGCTTGTATCGTCGCACCCCATGATCAGGTCCCCCCGAGCACTTTTTGCAGCATGTCGGGTTCGATCGGTTTCACCAGATGCTGGTCGAAACCGGCTGCGGCGGTGCGTTCGCGATCCTCGGGCTGACCCCAGCCGGTGACCGCCACCAGACGCACGTTCTGCAGCTTGGGGTCTTGTCGTAGCTGACGAGCCACTTCGATGCCGTCCATTCCGGGCATCCCGATATCCAGAAAGATGAGCGCCGGCAGAAACTCATTGGCTAGTGCAATGGCTGACGGTCCGTCAAACGCCGTAAGGACCTCGTACTCCGCGATCCTCAGTAAAATCGCCAGACTATTCGCGGCATCGATATTGTCGTCGACCACCAGAATGCGGTGCAGAGCTGGCAACAGGGCCTCGCCTGCGACGACCGCTGTCGGTAGCTGTTTGGTGTCCGGCGAATCCGTCTGGGTGGCAGGCAACCGAACAACAAATTCACTTCCCTGACCGAGTCCGGGACTGCTGGCTGCGATTGAGCCGCCGTGCAATTCAACGAGCCGACGGACCAGCGTCAGACCGATTCCCACGCCGCCTCGCGATCGGTCCAACTGCCTTTCGGCCTGGACGAAGAGATCGAAAATGCGAGGCAACATGTCAGCCGCGATACCGATTCCCGTATCCTTGACACGAATCACAATCTCCCG
>CAMAVF010000425.1 GCA_945861445.1 Planctomicrobium piriforme
GAGGTCGCGGCGCTCTGGAAGAACGAGTCGCCGCCATTCGTCGCCTGAGCGAGACGGTCGATCTGCTTTACTCGGCCTTCTTGGAATGTCGTTTAGGCCGCAAATGGGGTACGAACCTGCCACAGATTCAGGCTTGGCTGGCGACCGCATCTTGCGAACCAATCCGCCGTGCCGGTTGAAATCCTCGGATCTCGCCTCTCTTGGGGGCGGTGACCTCCCACGCTCACAGTGCGTTCAAAGCGGCCAGCAAACCACTCCGGATGGCTCGCGACCACCATTTCGAACTCTCGACAGCGGACTTCGAACCACTGCTGCGTGACACAATTTGCCGATTTGCTCAACGCCGAACCTTGGAGTCTCCCTCGCTGAACGACGGCAGAATGTTTTTACAGGGCGGCGAAACTCAACCGAACAATTCATGCAGCACGCGGCCGCCTTGGACGATTGACGATGGGCGTCCCTGGGCATCCTTGAATTGAAGCTCCGGATCGATCCCCAGTGCATAATAGATGGTCGCGGCCAGATCCTCGGGCGAACTGGCACGTTCGACCGGGTATGCGGCGTCTTTGTCGGATGTCCCGTAGGTGACGCCACCGCGAATGCCTGCCCCAGCCAGGACTGCGGGAAACAACGTGCTCCAATGGCCACGACCCCAACTGGGAGTCGGCTTGGGAGTCCGGCCCATCTCGCCGAGCGCAACCACCAGCGTCTCATCGAGCAAACCACGTTCATCCAGATCGGTCAGCAGCGCCGAGAGAGACTGGTCGAACTTCGGCAGCAAATTGTCCAGCAGGTCTTTACTGTTGACGTGCGAATCCCAGCCGTAGCCTGTTGGGCTATCCCACTGCACGGTTACGAACCGCACGCCGGCTTCCACGAGGCGTCGGGCGATCAGCGTGGATTGTCCGAACAGGTGCCTGCCATAGTTGTCACGCAGCTTGTCCGACTCGCGGCGAATATCGAGAGCCTGTCGCGTTTTTTCAGACGCCACCAAGGCCAGCGCCCGCTGCTGGAATTGATCGTACTCGGCCACTGCGCGATCCCCATCGACGACATGCTGCTGGGCAGAAAATTGCTCCAGCAGCGACTTGCGTGCATCCATTCGGTTGAGCGTCAATCCGGTATTCTTGACTAAGCCTTCAATCTCGAATGTCAGTTCTTCGTCGGTGCAGTTGCGATAGTAGGGATCGTCTTGTGCGTCTCGTTTTTCGATGGCCGTCGTCAAGGGGTCGTACCCTTTGCCCAGCCAGCCGGCATACTCACCGGGACGAACCAGTCTGTAGGCGAATTCCTGCAATCGGCCCAAAGAGTTCGGGACGACGGCATAGTTCGGTAAATCGCGTTTGAGCCCTCCCGGTACGCGCTGCCCGAGGTATTCGACGACCGAGCCCATCGACGGCCAATCTTTGGGCGTGGCGTTAAATCCGCCGCCAATCGGAATATGCCAGGGGTGGCCCGTTTGTAGGTAGTGCCCCGCGCCGCTGTGATCGTTGTACGGATGAGTCATCGTGCGGACGACACACATCTTGTCTGAGACCTGGGCCGTCCGTCTCAGGTGCTCGCAGATTTGCAAACCAGGAGTCCGCGAAGCAATCGGCTTAAACGGGCCGCGGATATCCGCGGGAGCACCCGGCTTCATGTCGAACGATTCCAGTTGGCTGGGGCCGCCGAAGAGATGCAGGAAGATCACAGATTTGGCGCGCCCACCCGAAAAGGATGGCGCTGCTTCCGCCTGTAAAACTTTCGGCAAACTCAAACCCAGCAAACCGGCACCACCGGCTTGAATCAGCTCGCGACGAGTCAAGCCATCGCAGACAGTTTGCCGTCGCCCCAGAATATGCAACATCGTCCAGATTCCTCGGCAGAATGCTTAAACTGACGTTTTCCACAAGTACGAAATGGTCGTTATTATAGCAACACCACCTCGTCAGCGTAGATCGCACAGTGAAGTTGTCGGTATTTTCTCAACATCCACTAAAGTGATTCAACGACTTTGCCAATCCGACAGATTGTTCGTAACACAAGATAAATCATCAGATTTGCTGGATTTTGTCATTGCCCGAAGCCATGCAGGCTGAAGACGTCGAATTGCCTCCGACCTTCGGCATGCGCGACAACGTAACGAAATACACGGAGCCGTTCGATGCCGTTTTCGAAGCGCGTGAAGTCAAAATCAAACGGAATACGATTGTCTCCCCCAACCGCGGACCGCACACTTCATTTTTGGTATCCTTAGGCAACCTTAACTCGTCGTCGACCGCACGACACAATCTACCGATTCCTTCGGCTCCACACTTTGAACTCTGCCTTCCAATCCGATTGCAGCGTATCTTTTACAGGACGAGGTGTGACGGACGAACTTCCATCCCTCCAAGGTTTATGTGGCGTCGACTTCCCCCTCGCGATCCAGTCAAAGCTGGCCGATAGGAGTCGTCGAAACATTAAGCCAACCCGTCTGAAATCGACTCGGAATAGGAATGAATCCAACACTTCGAATCAACGCAAAAGCTCGACATTCGAACTTGATTTCGTCCGTTCCCGCTGGAACTAGCACGGTTTGAAACATGACCTGCGAATTTCGAAGCGGAACGTCAGGATATCCTTTGCGGACGACATAGCTCATCACGATCTGGCCACCAGGCAGCACTGCTAAAGAGGGATGCATTCGCCTCCAATCGTACAGACTGCTCACGGGTGAACACGTCTGGCCGTCATCTTTAGAGATCGATATTCCTAGCCCAGAGAAGTGATCAAGGGTCTCATCCTTCTTGCTTGCCGGAGTGTCCGTGCGGCAGCCCACGGCGCCAGCCGTGGGAACGAGCGTACATTTCCCCAACCCCGGCAGGGGCAGCACGGGGACACCGCAGGCCCCGGACCACGCGATCTTCGGCGTCGAGATGCGCAGTGTGTCGCCCCGGCCGGGGCTTGGAAAATCGTTCTCTCCCCGTTCCCACGGCTGGCGCCGCGGGCTAACCTATCTGGCCGCTACCGCGACCGGAGTGCGCATCAGGTGGCTGGCGTGCGCTCTTGCGCTTCGAGCTTGTAACGCGCGAGTTCGCTCTCACTGATTCCTCGTTGTGCTCCTTTTACGACACCTTGATTCGCAGCCTAAGCGCTGCGTTTCGAACGACCGAGCCGAAATCTTCGACGCTCAATGCTTTTAGGCTCTGGAACCCTGTACTCTAATTGGAAGACCCGCTGGTTGCACTGGCGATACGCCACGCGCCGCGCTGGTCTTTCGCCGTCCCGTCGCAGGCTTCGTAGAAGATGCGATAACAAGTTGTCCCATCGCTTTGCGGCAGGGGAATCAGGCACATTTCTGAACTTTTCACGGCGTCCCAACCACTGGGGCCAGGGGTGATAACAGGCTCGGCAGCCTTCTGCCATACTAAACCATCGTCGGAGGTGGCACGCAGGATCTGGGCGCGGTTCGACTGGCTGTATCCGGCGTAGTACATCACATAGCCCGCACCTGCCACGCGGACGATTTCGCAGGCAAATGCAGCGTGCGAGTCGTAGGTGCCGTCCTGTGCGATTCGCAGGCCCTCTTCCGGCTGGAAGACCAAGCCACCGTCCTCGGAGACCGCACTGGCGATCCCCCGGCCGCGGTCATAGTAATACAACCGACTCCGTCCCTCACTCAGAAAGACGATGCGCGGCGATGAGAGATTACGACCAGCGGCTGCGACCCGGACTCCTGGCTCCAGGGTCCACTTCAGTCCCCCGTCCGTTGAGATGGCACTCAGAATGGTGCTCGCCACCGATTGCGGTCCGACGCAGCACTCGTAGTACATTCGCAGGCGGCTGCCATCTCCGACGGGGACCACTTCGGATGAGACCACGCGGAACTCGCCGGCGCCTCCCGCCTGTGATGACAAGCGCACGCCCGGTTCAGGAGCCCAATTGGAACCATCCGTCGAGAACGCACTCAAGATCCGGGTTGAAGAGTTGTCATAGTCATTGGCCCCAGCGGGGAATCCCGCTCGGGGCAGGATCTGCGAGTAATACATCCGGTAGCCGCCTCCCGGCAGCGCCAGGATGCGTGGAGCGACCGTACCACAGACCCCAGTTCTCGGAGCGTCTGGCGACCAGGTCGCTTCGGGCAGTGGATCGGTATCGGTGTCCGGTGCGGCCTCGATCGCCACGGCGGCATCTTTCGTCCACGCGATTCCCGGGTCTGCCGCCACGGTGTGAACGAGCGGCGAGGCCGAAGGAGTTTGCCTGAGGTCAATCATGGGGGAATGTCCAACTCGGGTGCTTCTTGATTTTGCCGGACGGTTCGGACTGCTATTCGATCAACGATCACTTTGTTAGTTTCAAGTCATACGCCCCCGCGGCAGCCCCTGCCTTGATCTCGATACTGATATCCGTCGAACCCGCATCAGTGTACTTGACATTAAAGGGAGGCGGTCCGACTTTGGGGAGATCGCCACCTGATCGGGGAGGCGTGGGCGGATACACGACGACCTTGTACCATCCCTCTGGAGCCCCCGGCTTGTTGGCCGTCGTCAGTTCAAACTGCCCCTTGTCGTTGGCCGTTCCGCCCGGTTCGAATTGGGCTTTATTGCCCTTCGTGATATCGGGCTTGAACGACACGTTGGCGGTCGCGAGAGGACTGCCATCCACGGTCACTGTTCCCACAACCGGAACCACTTTTGGACCGGCATCGCCTCCACATCCACTCACCAGGAATGCGCACAGAGCGACCGGCAGGCAGATCGACACAGCGGCCGGCCGCCACAGATTTCGATGCATTGAATTGACCTTCTGGCTCTCGAATGAAATAGTTAAGAGGCTTGCCGCTCACAAAGACGTCACGGGGCGAAACGCCATAGAATCCCTGATAATACGGGTTATGAACAGTTCAGAACCGTGACAATTCCAACGGTTCTGAACTGTATCTGAGGTTGTGTCTACTCTTATCTAGTATTCACCAATGGTATCGGCGTCCCCGTATGTGGACAGATTCCGATAAGTGGGAGTCGAAATACTGTCCGCAAGGAACCGGACAGACCCGTCCGCCAGCAAGAAATGGGCACCGCCCGTGTGTTGACTGCTGTAACCGAATCTTTTGTCCCAGACGACAGTTGCGGGAGTCACGTTATTCACGATATTGATCGGCACCGCAGACGTATTGGTGGTTGACGCCGAATGCATCCAGGCATTGCCCGGCCCATCTGAGCTGAGCGCGAAATTCTTGTTACAGATGCTTTCACCCATCACCAGCGTGTTGCTGGTTCCGTCGGTGATCTTCTGAAAGGTGATCTTCCTGCGGTAGCTGCAGCCGTTAAGGACTCCATTGTTATTGCACCATGAGTCCGCTGTGGACACGATGTTGTTCGTATACGTGCCCCAATCCCAATCGCTGCCCCCCATGCCCTTGTAGGAACTGATGGCGACAGTGGTGCTGCCAGTGACATAAATCGAGTTTTCAGTCTCCGTCGCACCCTGGGGATCGCTCGGACAGACGAAGACGGGAACGACCCTCGCGATCTGGCCGCTGGCCGCCATGGTGTTCACTCCGGGATTAACGATGTTGTAGAGCGCCCCCTGATCAATATAGGGGAGCAAATAGACCAGAAATCCCCAGGACTTGGAAGCTTGGGTATAGCCTCCGACATTGGCTGTATCGCCATACCCTCCGTACAGATTGATTGGAAACGCCTGGAGCGCGTCGTGATAGTTGTGAAGGGCGATCCCCAACTGCTTCAGGTTGTTCTTACACTGCGAGCGGCGAGCAGCCTCGCGGGCCTGTTGCACCGCGGGCAACAGCAACGCGATCAAGACCGCGATAATCGCGATTACCACCAGAAGTTCAATGAGAGTAAACGCCCGTTTCTTCGATCTTTTCATCATGCACCTCTAGAAATGAAGGTAAGAAAGATGATATCGACCAAAACCCGCAGATATCAGGTTAGATTGAATCGCCACTTTACTAGAACTAAATCGGTTCTTCCGGGAATTGAGTGCTAAGGGTAGTAAAAGAACGGACATGCTGTTCTCCTTTGAGGTTATACTTCGCGCGGCAAGGA
>CAMAVF010000426.1 GCA_945861445.1 Planctomicrobium piriforme
CGCATCGTGCTGCACTATGGCGACACAGAGGCTCTCGTTCTGCTGGACGTCGTCAACAACGAGACCGGCCACGGATTGCCCCGTTCGGAACTGGAACTCGAGGCCCGGATTCTCGGCTGTGACATCGTAGCCAGTCACACTCTGACCGCGGACCAACTCGCAACGTATTCGAGCGACGAAACCAACCGGGAAGGAGTTGTCGTCCGCTTCGAGGACGGCCTGCGCATCAAGATCAAGCTGGGCGAATACTGCCGGCTTCATCGGTTAATCACCGGAGTCAATGCACGCCACATCTGGGAATACTTGAAAGACGGACGTTCGCTCGATGACCTGATTGACCGCGTACCTGATGAGTTCATGAACTGGGTCAACCAGACCGCCGGAGAACTGCGCGACGGATACGCGCAAGTCGACGGAGAAGTTCGCCGCACATTCGAGCGCATCAAGTCCAGCCTGGGAGACGCACCTCGCAAAGCCTACGCTGAGCAGTTCAAACACCAACCAGCGCTGATGGGCATTCTGTTTCTCATGCTGGACGGGCACGATTACAGTGAAACCATCTGGAAGCAACTGCGTCCCAAGTCAGCAGACGTGTTTGCGGTCGCCGACGAATGAGTCTCCAGCGGTCCGCAACGCTGTTGATTCGAGATCAGCGAATACCCCCGACAGGGATCGAACCTGTGACCTGGAATTTAGGAAATTCCCGCTCTATCCAACTGAGCTACGGGAGCATGTTGAAACGGTAATGTACCCGGAGGACTCCCGCCTAATCAATCCTCGTTGTCAATCCTGTGGCTTCGCGCCAATCCCACGTCGTCGGGCGACTGGTCCATCGCTCGGGCATCTGTTAGCATCGGCTGACGGATGTTTGAGACCATGAGTGGGCCGTTTGAGTTGTGATTTATGGCGAGTTCATCGCCGTTGTTTCTATTCGCGGGTGGCGGAACGGGGGGGCACCTCTTTCCCGGGTTGTCCGTCGCTGAAGTGCTGCGTGGTCGCGATCCCGGGGTCCGCATCCAGTTCGTCGGTTCCGAACGGTCACTGGAACGCGCGCTGGTGATTCAGCATGGCTACGACCACCGGACGCTCCCTTCCGAACCGCTGACGCAACTGTGGCGCAAGCCCTGGTCGTTCATCGAGCGGAACTGGCGAGCCTACGGGATCGCTCGTGAATGGTTGCAGCAAGACCGGCCCCGGGCGGTGATTGGACTGGGTGGCTTCGCCAGCGCACCGGTAGTCATGGCGGCCTACCGTCTGGGCATTCCGGCCCTGTTGCTTGAGCAAAATGCGATTCCCGGCCGCAGCACGCGCTGGCTCAGTCGCTGGGCTCGCGTCGTTTGCCTGGCGTATCCGCAAAGTGTGGCCTACTTCCATCGTCGCGTGGAAACCCACTTGACCGGGAACCCCATCCGCGCCGAGATCGCGGCCCTGGCGCGCGTTGAACGTATCGAATCACAGCCGCCGACCCTCTTGATCCTGGGCGGGAGCCAAGGAGCCCAGGCGCTGAATGCGGCCGTAATTGAAATGTGGAAGTCACAACCGCAGTTGTTTGCGGGCTGGAACGTCGTGCATCAAACGGGTGTGGCTCAATGCGCGGCGGTTCAGCAGGAATATCACGCGTTGCCGCGTGCGGCCGAAGTCGCACCCTTTTTCTACGACATGGATCAACGATATCAGGCCGCCAATCTGATCATTTCACGAGCCGGGGCGACGACGCTGGCCGAACTGGCGTGTGTCGGAGTGCCGGCGATCCTGGTCCCTTACCCCTCGGCTGCGGACAATCATCAATGGCATAACGCGCAGGCGTTCGAAGAAGCGGGGGCGGCTCGAACGTGTCTGCAGCAAGCGACTCCGCAGGAAACCGCTCGCGAGTTATTGAAGCAACTGGCGGGAGTCGCAGACGCCCCACAGCGCCGGGCCGAGATGTCTGAAGCCATGCGCAGTTTGGCGCAGCCGGCGGCCACCCAGCAGGTGATCGCGGCACTCGATCAAGCGGTGGGGAAGTAGCGACGCGACGCCCGGATTGCGCTGTCCCGCAGTCGTTTCCCACCGTTGAAACGGTGGGCTATTGTCGGGCGTCCCTGGCGGGACTTAGGAATCAGATTTGGGCGAATAGCGGTATCGGCTGACCTGCGTTTGCCTCAGGCGTTGGCGGCAGCGATTGTTTCAAGTTTCGTACCACTGAAAGCAGGTGAGTGACATCGTTCGATGGTTCGGTCAGCCGCGTGGCCGTCAACAAGAATAACTCTTCAGCTCGAGCGAGATGTCGCTGAGCGCCGATGATCGAGCCCTCTCGCAGTTTGACACCAGCCGCAGCCAGTTTGATCAGGCCCTTCACGAAGTCTGCAATCAAACCGGTTCTCCCCGCGGCGATCCAGACACCCTCCCACGCTTCGTGGGCTTCCCAGTAATATCCGGCATTGAACAGCCGGCGACCCACTTGAAACAGCTCGCATTCGGGCAAGTCCTGCCAGTTCGGAACCGGGCACACGGCGTGGACTTTCCCGAATGAATGGCCGCGGGGATCGCCCAAGGGATGCGGAGTGATCCCTGGGATATGCGTGTATTCCGGCAGCGGCAGTTCCGAATGCGGCGGGTTGGGAGTCGTCATGGGGAATGCTGACGATACGAACTAAGTAGGAGTTCAAAAGTATCTGTGTAGCCGCGTTCGCCAGAACGCGGGCCTTCCGGTAGATCGCCCGCACTCTGGCGAGTGCGGCTACCACCTGTGATACCGGAAGCACGTCCAATCTAGCAGGGAAGACCGCGAGGGACCATTGTGTTCGCGCCGAGCGTTCATCGTTCGTGAGTCAGGCGATGGCCGAGGAGTCGATTCCGGCGGCTCAATGCCCTAAAGTACGTTGTTGATATCGAACACTGCGACACACCCGGCCAACGATCCCCACGATGCCTGCACCTTCACCACCGCGACGATTGCTGATCACGGTGTGTACCTATAACGAGCGTGAGAATCTGTCGCTGTTGATTCCAGAAATCTTCGCATTCCTGCCTGACGGCGAGGTGCTCGTCATTGACGACAACTCGCCTGATGGCACGGGACAGCTCGCGGAAGAAATCGCCGCGCAAGATTCGCGGGTGCAGGTGCAACACCGCACGGGGAAGCTGGGCTTGGGGACCGCGATCTTGGCTGGATTCCGCTTTGCGATGGATGCGGATTACGAATTCGTGCTGAATATGGATGCCGACTTCAGTCATCATCCCCGTTACCTGCCGGCCCTGGTAGCGTTAATGGACCGTTGCGATGTGGCGATTGGCTCGCGGTATGTTCCGGGCGGGGCGGCAGTCGGCTGGCCGCTCACGCGGCGCCTGATGAGTCGCAGCATCAATCTGTATGCGCGCTGCCTGCTGGGGCTGCGGACGCACGATAACAGCGGGGCCTATCGGTGTTATCGTGTCTCCAAGCTGAAAGAACTGGATCTCAATTTGGTCCGTGCTCGTGGGTATGCCTTTCAGGAAGAGATTCTGTACCGCTGCCTGCGCGTGGGCTGCAGGTTGGAAGAGACGCCGATTGTGTTTGAAGACCGCCAGCGAGGGACGTCAAAAGTCAGTTATTACGAGATCATCACGGCACTGTGGGTGATTTTCGTGTTAAGCATCGACAACCTGCGAGGGGTCGCGGTTCGACGCTGAATTGTCAGTTGGAGATTTTGAAACCATGCAGATCTGGGTGGATGCGGATGCGTGTCCGGGTGAAATCAAACAGTTGCTGTTCAAGGCTGCAGATCGTCGCAAGATCAAGGTGACGCTGGTAGCCAACCAGTCGATGCGTGTCCCGCCGTCGCCCTACATCAGCACCATCGTCGTCGGGGTCGGGATGAATATCGCCGATCGACGGATTGTGGAACTGGTCGAAAAGGGCGATTTGGTGATCACGGCGGATATCCCACTGGCGGCCGATGTGGTGGCGAAAGGGGGGCTGGCGCTCAACCCTCGCGGAGAGCTGTATACCAGCGACAATGTGGGCTCCAGATTGGCAGCACGCAATCTGTTTGATGAACTGCGCGGCAGTGGGATGGTCCTGGGCGGACCGTCGAACTTCAGCCCGAAGGACTGCCAGGCGTTTGCCAACCAGTTGGATAAATGGTTGGCCAAGGTGAAATGACCACTTCTAAACAAGCATTCGGGCCGGAGCGTTTTGACAAAAGGATTGCCCGTTAGCCCGGATTATCGATGATTCGCGTCTGACTTGATCACAATTCGGTCTTCGTACTATATGATGTCTCTTCGGAATTTCAGTGAAAGGCACCAGCGGTGGACCGACTGGTCACCACCGATATCAACCGTCAATCCCTCTCTCAAGAGCAAGAGCCCCCATGCCCTCGAACGATCTCACGCGGCGTCTGGCTGATGAATTGCACCGTATTCCGTTGATTGATCCCCATTCGCACATCAATCCGCACGCGGCGGCCTCGACGACCCTGGCCGATCTGTTGGGGTATCACTATTACACCGAGTTGGCGCACTCGGCGGGTCTGCCGAAATCGCAAATTGAGGAACCCGGACTCGATCCTAAAGAAAAGGTCCACCGCCTGGTCGGCAAACTGGCCGATCTCGAGAACACGATTCAATACAGTTGGCTGATTGACATGTGCCAGGTCTTCTTTGGCTTCGAAGACGATCGGCTGACGCTCGCCAATTGGGAGGATCTCTACGACAAGGCCGCATTGAAAATGGCCGAGCCGGATTGGGAAGAGCAAGTTTTGAAGCTCAGCCGCCTCGAACAAGTCTTTCTCACCAACGACTTCGACGATCCGCTGACGGGATTCGATACACACCGTTACATCCCCTGTCTGCGGACCGACGATCTGGTCTTCCACCTCGCCAAGCCCGAGACGCAGCAACGCCTGGCGAAAGCGACGGGTATCGCGGTCTCGAATTCCCAGACGTTGGTGGATGCCATCGGAAGGCTGTTTCAGCACTTTACGGCTCACGGCTGTCGGGCCTGTGCGATTTCACTCCCCCCCTCGTTCGAACCGGCCCCCGTGTCGGCCAACGACGTCGAAGCACCGCTCCGAGCCGCTCTCAACGGCCAACCGCTCACCAGTTGCGAGGCCACGACCCTCAGCAACTTCGTGTTTTGGAACCTGGCTCAATACTGTGTCCAGTTCAAGCTGCCGTTCGACCTGATGATCGGCGTGAACCGCCGGGTGTATGCGGACGGCGTCTATCAGGGGCAGGATCTGTTCGATCAGCGTTGCTCATTGATTCAATATCAAAAACTGTTGAACGCCTTTCCGCAGGTGACCTTCCCGATTTCGATCCTCGCCAACAGCAGCAACCACGAGCTCGTCAGCTATGCCTGGATCTTCCCGAACGTGGTGACGAACGGGCACTGGTGGTATTCGAATATCCCCGCCTACATTGAAAACGACTGCCGCAGCCGGCTGCAAGCGGTCCCACAAACTAAGCAGATCGGCTACTACAGCGATATGTACAAGCTCGAATTCGGCCTGCCGAAATTCACGATGTACCGCAGCGTCCTGGCCAAAGTCCTCGCCGAAGATTTCGTCATCGCCCGCGGTTGGAGCGAAGAACGAGCACTCGAACTGGGCCGCCTGACATTACGCGGCAACGTGGAACGCATCTTCGGAATGTAACGCTCCGCGAACGCGAACAAGACAAGCTCGAAGCGCAAGCGAGTGCATTCCGTTGTGCTCTTGCATCCCGAACGTAACACAGACTGCGTTGCGCTCTGCGAACAAAGCATGCACTCGCTTGCGCTTCAAGCTTGTATAGGAAAACACGTCCGTCCTACCGCTGCTCGCCGGCTAGTACTCACTAAGAAAACGGCAGCGCCATTCGTGTCAGAATCGAAAAGCGTATTCGGTTCCTGACACCTGTTCCACACGTCCAGCAGTGTGCCTCTATTCGTAACATCGATCATCCCGAACTGCAAATGTAGTCGTACAACCTGACGAGGGATGCCTTTCTTGATGAATTCCGATACACTTGCCGCGCCAATATGGCAGAACCCGTTCGAGTACCATCTCAAATT
>CAMAVF010000427.1 GCA_945861445.1 Planctomicrobium piriforme
TGCTGCACGCCACCCTGCTGGTGCTGGGGATGCTGGGGGTCCTGGTGGGATTTGTGTTGTCGATGATGTATCTGGTCCAGCAAAGGCGACTGAAACATCCTCAATCGACACCGACCGGCTTGGGCCTGCCAAATCTCGAAAAACTCGCCAGACTGAATCGCTGGTCGGTCATGATCTCCGTTCCGCTGCTGACGGGGGGCATGGGGATCGGCGTGGGCCTGGGGCTGTATGCGAAATCCAATCAGGAAGCGATTCCCTTTTACGACCCGGTCATCATTGGAAGTACCGTGGCTTGGCTGGCGATGTTTGCGTTATTTGTCTGGCTCATGACGACGCCCCGGACGACGGGGCGGCAGGTGGCGTCGTTGACCCTGTGGGCGGCCGGATTCCTGATGTTCACGCTGATTGGCCTGCAGGTGGCGACCGGCAAGAAAATCTTTGAATTGAAGACCTGGCACGTGCAGGCTCCTGTGCCCCAACACCTTTGGCTCGCGAGGCACGCGCGGTGAATTTGCAGTTGGTCACATGTAATCACCAGACTTCGGATCTGTCCGTTCGCGAGCGGTTGGCCTTTCAACCGCAGCGATTGGGCGAGGCCTACGAGACGCTGCGCGCCCGCTTTCCGGAATCAGAGCTGATCGTTCTCTCCACCTGCAATCGAGTGGAACTCTATGCCGCCCACGAGGGAGCCGAACACGCCCCCGGGCACCGCGAACTGGCCGAGTTCCTGGCTGAGTTTCACAAGGTTCCCCTGCAGGATTTTTATAGCGATCTAAAAGAGCACACCGGGCCGGAAGTCGTGCGGCATCTGTTTCAGGTCGCCGCGAGTCTCGACAGCATGGTCCTGGGTGAACCGCAGATCGTCGCCCAGGTGCGCGACGCGTATCGCCAGGCCCAGGAGAAAGACGCTTCGGGGCCCATCACCAGTTCGCTCTTCGAGCGTGCGTTCAATGTGTCGAAACGCATTCGCACGGAAACGCGTCTGGCCGAGGGCCGGGTCTCCATTGCCAGCGTCGCGGTGGGTGAGTTCGGCAAGAGCATTTTCGAACGGTTTGATGACAAGCGGGTGCTGATCATCGGGGCCGGACAAATGGCCGAGGAAACTCTGCGCTACCTGCACGATGAAGGGGCACGCGATATTGTCGTCGCCAACCGCACCTTCGAACGCGCCGAGAAACTGGCCGCCGAATGGGGTGGCAAGGCTGTCCCCTGGGATCAGCTCGATCTGCATCTGGGGACCGCCGATATCATCGTCAGCACGACCGGGGCCAGCCTGGTCGATGCCCCACGCTTTCGCCAGATCCGCCAGAAATACGGCGAGAAAACGACCTTCATTCTCGACCTGGGTGCGCCGCGGGATTTCGCCCCCGAGATCCGCACGATCGATGACAATGTCTTCCTCTTCTGCATCGACGACCTGCAGCAGATCTGCGACAAGAATCGCAAGTCGCGGCAGAAGGAAGTCGAGAAGGCCGTCACGATCATCGATCAGGAAACCGATTCGTTCATGAAGGACCTGTCCCATCGCGCGACCGGTCCCATCGTGAAACGTCTGCGCGAACAATGGCGCGACGTCGTCGATGCCGAGACTCTGCGACTGTTCAACAAGCTTCCCCACCTGGAACAGGACCGTGTCGAAATCGAAAAGATGATCGAGCGGATGGTCAACAAGCTGCTGCATCCGCCGTTGGAAGTCCTGCGGGACGAATCGCGTGAAGGGTCGCCGCACGGGTTGCTGGATGCGCTGAAGCGATTGTTCCGGATTGGCGACTAGTTCGGCAAGCCGAGCGTTCCCGAATCTGCGGTTGTTTCCACGTCCAGAATACGAGCGGACGGTTTCGACAGGTCGATCAGCAGCGGCTCGGTCGTATCCAGGCGTTGGACGTTTCCGGCAGTGTCGCGGGCTTCAATGCGGAAGAAGATCCGCGGTGCGATGCCCGCTGCCATCGTCCAGACATGGCTTCCGGTATTGTCCAGGCCTCCGGCGATCGGCTGCCACGGACCGGTCGGACTGGCCCCGTACCACAGCGAAATCGGGCGCTCGGCCAGGTTTTCGTCCTGAACCATCCAGCGGACCAGCAACTTGTTAAGGGCCTGGCCGCGACCTTGTTCGACCGGCAGCAGTTGGACTCGCGGAGCTGTCTCGTCCACATTGACGACGATGCTGGGGCGTTCGCCGGGTTGCGGCGGATCGGCGGCCAATCCCACGCCACTGCGGACAATCAGCGTGAAGCCATAAGCCCCTTCACGCGGCACATTCACGACGAAGGGACTCCGTTTGTCGGCGTCTTCGCCATAGCGATACCAGGTCGCGCCGTTGTCCTGCGTTATGAACAGTTCCACGCTGCTGATGCCTGACGGGCCGATTTCTTCAATCCGATAGCCGATCTGAAACTGGCGTTGATTGACGACTCGGGCCGAGCCTTCGCGCCGCGGGGCGGCACCGAGGGATGTCTCCTGATTGCGGAAGCCGGGAATGCCGTTCCCCTGCTGCAGCGACGCAAAACCGCTCAATGGACGCTGGGCTTGTTCTCGCGCGGCGATGTCCTGTCGGCCGCTGGGAAAATCAGCGAGTCCGCCGGGTTGGTCCCAGGAGTCTCGGTTCAACTGTCCCTGGGCGGCGGTCGGGATCTGGTCTGGCTTGAGTCCCGCTTGACTGTCGGGCGGCAAATCGTTTCCGGCGACGGGATCGCGAAAGTCGGGACCTGCCTGCCCATTGCCATTCCCGGGAGCAATCTGGACTTGAGTTTCCGCCTGACCCATGTTTCCCGCGAGGTCCGCGATGGCACCGCGTACGGCGACGCGTCCGCCCTGGGGAACATTCCATTCGGTCGAATCGGCCGCCTTGGGGACGATCGGGACCGTCTGCCAATTGGTGCTGCCGGCCTGAATGTATTCCAATCGCAATTTCGAGGGATCGAGATGCTCATCCCGCGCACTCCATGACAACTGCACGCGACCCGGCGCGATTTGCCGCAAGTTCAATGACAGTTGAGGCACGGTGGTATCGACGATGACCTGCAAACCCGGATGCACGGCTTCGTCGGCCGGATGCAGTTGGTTCCGGCCATCCAATGTTCTGACGCAGAACCAGAACTCGCCTTCGCTGGGGGCTTGAAAATTGAACTTGCCGGGTTGGGGGGCGACCGCTTGGCTTTGCTGCCAGCGGATTCCCAGATCGGTGGAAACATAGAGCCGGATTTCACGAGCTCCCAGCTTCCGCATTTCTTCGGCGTCGAAGTGATAGGGGATGCGGAACCGGGGCTTATTGGAATAGACCGGCTTGCCGGCCGCCGGCGCAGCGTCCACGGCCGAACCAAACCCGCAAATCAACAGGGCCAGGCAAATCCAATTGAGGTGTCGCATCGGCTCGTTCCCTCCTGCGAATGTCACGGGGCACCGCGTTCGTGCGTCATGCGCAAACACAGTTTCGATTCGCGCACGGACAGCGAATCGCCGAGACACTCTCCGCTCTGATTTCGTCGGTATCGACCTCCATCCGCGAGGGCCTGCAGTCGAATACCACGATGGCGTTGAGTTTTCCGAAGGGAACGATCAATCCTGATAAACCAGAGAAGACGCGCAGGACAGGCTGTTAACAGCCTACCGGCCGCGGGCCTTCTTCACTGCCGCGACGTATTGCTCGGCGAGCGACTTGATGCGTGCCACGTCGCCGGTATCGACCGCCTTCTTCTCGACCAGGGCACTTCCCAATCCGACTGCACACGCGCCCGCTTTGAAGAAGGCGTCGATCGTCGTCAGGTCGACTCCTCCCGTGGGCAACAACCGAATCTGCGGCAGAGGTCCGTGGACCGCTTTCAGATAGTTCGGACCGCCGACATCGGCCGGGAAGACCTTGACGATGTCCGCTCCCGCTTCCCAGGCCGTCAGGATTTCGGTCGGCGTGAATGCTCCGGGCAAACACAGCTTGTCATAGCGTTTGCAGAGTTGAATCACCCCGGTATTGACGGTGGGTGAAACGACGAACTCGGCCCCGGCCAGGATGGCGGACCGTGCGGTTTCTGTATCGAGTACCGTGCCGGCTCCCAGCAGGACATTCTTGCCGAGTTCTTTCTTAACGGCCGAAATGATTTCCAGCACATTGGGGACGGTGAATGTCACTTCCAGGACGTCGACGCCACCCTCATACAGGGCGCGGGCCACATTGACGATTTGCTCGCTGGAGGAGGCCCGAATGATGGCCACCATGCCGCAATCCAGAATGCGCTGTAAATCAACATGCTTGCTCATTGTGTCTCTGGCTGTCTCATTAACAAGGGGGGTGAATTGTGTCAGTCACGTACCAGATGCATGATAGCCAAATCGAACTGGAGAGAACACTTTGCCTGCATCGTGGACAATGTTTGGTCTGGAGTATCCAATCGGACGTTTGCATCGTGTGAGAGTGGTGTCGTCAACAGTTTACCTGATTTAGTCTTATGCTCCGTTACCCTCACACACTCATACCCTCACACTGACTCGATTTCGCAGGTATGATGCCAAGATCCCTCTTCCGTCCGAAAGCCTTGACTCATGCCTGAGTTCGCACGTTCACCCGGCCAGAGATTCCGCGATGCGTTCGCGGCAGGTACGATTGCTGTTCCTGGTGTCTTCAATGCACTGACGGCTCGACTGGCCGAACGAGCCGGGTTTCAAGCCGTCTATCAATCGGGCGCCAGTCTCTCCGCGGGATTGGCGGCGGTCCCCGATATCGGATTGTTGACGGCGACCGAATTTGTCACGCAGGGGCGTTATCTGGCTCAAGCTGTGTCGATCCCGGTGATCTCGGATGCCGACACCGGGTTTGGCGAACCACTGGCCGTTGAGCGAACCGTGCAACAATACGAAGCGGCGGGACTGGCTGGGCTGCATCTGGAAGATCAGGAAATGCCCAAACGCTGTGGGCATCTGAACGGCAAGTCTTTGGTGAGCACGGCAGACATGGTGGCCAAGATCCGCGCTGCTGTGGCGGCTCGTAAAGATCCGGCGTTTGTGATCATCGCACGGACAGACGCACGCGGTGTCGAGGGCTTCGATGCGGCCATCGCACGATCCCGCGCGTACCTGACCGCCGGGGCCGATATGATCTTTCCGGAAGCCCTGGAGACTGCGGCAGAATTCGGCGCATTTGCGACAGCCGTCACGGCACCGTTGATCGCCAATATGACCGAGTTCGGCAAGAGCCCCCTGTTGTCTCTCGCCGAGTTATCGGATCTGGGATACGCTGCGGCGTTGTTTCCGGTGACATTACTTCGTGTCGCGATGCAGGCTGTCGAGACGGCCATAAATCAACTGGCCGCCGAAGGGACGCAACGCAACTTCGTCGACTCGATGCAAACGCGGAAGCGGCTCTATGAGTTACTCGACTACAGCGACTATGATCGGCGTGATCAGCAGTATTCGGCAGAGATTCGCCCCTGACTTGTAAGATGGGCACTCCTGCCCGTCTCTGATTTATTCCTGCCGGATCATTAATTACGAGAATTTACAACGAACCGTGTTGATTATCGTGGGAAGCTCTCGATTTCGGAGCATGAATGCAGACGGGCAAGAGTGCCCATCCTACAGCGGCCGCGCGTTTGGTATCACCGTCGTGGTGCTGATTTGCGGAGCTCTTGTTGGGTGTGGTGGGTCACCGCCAGCGAAAGCGAATCCTCAATCTGCTCCGAAGAAGGCAAAGCCCAAGTCCGCGAAGTCTGGCGCCGCGATCATTCAACAGAAGCCAGCTCCCACAGAGCGTTCCGAGGTCGTTCCGTCGACTCCGGCGGTCACCTCCCCTGTGGTTCAACAAATTCGGCGCCCCGACGACACCCGGCCCCAGCGCGATGAAGCCATGTTGACGAAACTCGGATTCGTCAAACTGACTTCTGATCGCCTGATTCTCTATTCCGATCTGCCCGCGGATGGACTCAAAGATCTGCCCGAAGCGGTCGCTCAACTGTATGGATTGCTGGAATCTTACTTCGGGCCGCTCCCACCTGATCGCGCCAA
>CAMAVF010000428.1 GCA_945861445.1 Planctomicrobium piriforme
CGCTGCGCTCACTCGCGTTGGGCTGCTCCCCACACTCGGGAAAGAGAACCTGGCTGGCGCCAGGACTAGTTTAAGAAAGCATGTTTTCTGTCTGGACTTTGGGGTCCACCTCACCCCTTCATCCTTGCTCGAGATCATTTCATCCATCGACTCGAAAATCAGAGTCTCTTCATTACCCAACTCTATTTGATTCCCTTGAACCCGATTGATGACGAGCCTGACAGCCTCATCTTGCACAGGATTCCCGTTTTCCTTGACTCGATTGAAATAGTGACCGTCAGCCGTGAATTCCCGGCTAATTTCCAATCCCGATTTCAAGGCGGCCTCCGCCATCAAGGCCGGAATACTTCCTGGCTTGTTGGCTTTCATGGTCTTGGTTGGAGAAAATAGCCATATCCCCTGCAGGTGTCTTTGGGCAGCAACCTTAGTCGCAAAGCGTGGTGCCACTCTTACCTGCTTTTCCTGCTTGGAGGCGCCATCTTCTGCGCAGCAGGGGCCATGCATGGCAGCGCTGCAGATGCAAAGCCAACCCCAGAGTAACCAATTGACGACAGAACGCTCCGAACGGTGAAACATTGTATTCTCCTTAAAGCGGGAAGAAGTGATTGAGCCTAAAATTCTCGTGAGTGTGCGGCTCAATGCTGGGTAAGATAGGTACGCAGCCTGGTCACGCGTCTGCGTCGGTTCCGACGATGCGGGACGCGCAGATACGGGAGTGATTCATTGCCAAAACCGTAGGCATAAGGATCGTGAGTCTTGACCGACCTCTGGACCGCGTTGCGGAGACTGGCTGACATCCCCTTGATGTGTTGTGGGTTGCGGTGACACTGGAATAATCCGGTTTCACAAGCGCATTCGGACATCAAAGTTTGGAATGTCGCGAGATTTTTCGCAGGTGGGGGACGGTTGAGCGGTCTGATCCGTATGAGGGCACGAGAGGGTAGGAGGCACACCCGGCCGGCGCGAAGTAGAAGTGCCTCTCCCATCTCTTGGATGGCTCTTGATCGGATGCTCTAAGTGGCGATACCATCGAATGTAACGTCCAGACTGGCCCAAAACCAATAGAACGCACGCCCCTTCGCTTCGCGCGTGCCTGTGTTTTTGACGCGAAACATTTCCCCCACTGGAGATACAGCGTGACTGCACCGTCCACTCATCTGTCAATTTTGCAAGCCATGCTTCAGGATGGCGAAGGAAAAGAACAAGCCTGGATCGCCTTCTCAGACCGGTATCGACAGCTCATTATCTCGTGGTGTCTGCGACGAGGAGTTCCCCAGCGTAACGCCGAGGATATGGCTCAAGAGATTCTGCTTATCCTCTTTGAGAAGTTGGCGACATTTGACCCTGGAAAACGATTTCGTCCCTGGTTAGCGAAGGTGATTCAAAACGCCGTTATCAGTCTCTATCACAGGAAACTTACTGCCGAAAATGAGCCTGTCGGCGGTGATCGCCATCAACTGTTTGAACAATTGCAGAGTCAGGAAGCCACAGACGAGTTAGCGGCGAGCGTAGATGGTTATGCTGACCCTGTGTTAGAGGCGTCGCTAGCTGCCGCCAAGGAGCGGGTGGAAGAAAAATCCTGGATCCTGTTCGAAGAAACCGTGTCGAAAGGCCGAACGGTCGCCGACGTCGCGGAAGAACTCGGACTGTCGAAAGGTGCTGCGCATATGGCCAAACGCCGAGCCACTGCAATTTTGAAGCAGGAATACGAAAGACGGACAACACCGCCGTAGTATCCGGGATGCGCTCAGGGGGCGACAAGATTCGGTGCATCAAGCTCTCTGGGAAACATCCTGAAATCGACGCTCAAACGCGCCCTCAATTCTTGTCTAGAACCACAACTTCCATGGCCATTCCCTGTCCCGATTATGCCGCATTAAATCGCTTCTTGGATGGCGTACTGTCCGATCGCGAAACGCAGGAATTAGATGCGCACATCACCTTGTGTAATCGCTGCACCGCCGTGCTGGAACGGATCAATGGGTCTCCCGCCGGCCTGATGGGACTGGCACTTGAAATTGTAGGAGCCAAGTCCGCCGCCTCTCAGCCAGTCATCCCTGAGGTCGCAGGCTACCAAGTGCTGGACGATGTTGGCGCTGGCGGGATGGGATTGGTTTATCGAGCCCGGCATGACCAGTTAGGCCGAATTCTAGCGCTGAAAGTCTTACGAGCCGAACTCTCGCAGATTGCGGAGTTTCGGACCCGCTTTCTCAAAGAAGCGCACATCAACGCAGGCTTGCAACATCCGAGCATTGTACCCGTTCACGAACTGGGCACGACGTCTGATGGTCGGCCATTTTTCAGTATGAAACTCGTTGGTGGCCAGACATTGGAGCGTCGACTCGCGTCGCGTGAATCTACCGACTTGGACCTGCCGGATTACCTCCGAATTTTTGGACTGGTTTGCTCCGGAGTTGGGTATGCCCATGCCCAACGTGTGATTCATCGCGACATCAAACCGGGCAATATCATGGTGGGGGATTTTGGGGAGGTCCAAGTCATGGATTGGGGTTTGGCGAAAACATTAGATGCTCCCGCCATGAATTCAGATGTTGATGAGACGCTCCCTATCTCCAGTCGTGAATCAGATCACTACCAGACGCGCCGGGCACTCGGAACGTACGCTTACATGCCGCCTGAGCAAGCCCTGGCCCAAGTGGAACTGCAAGACGAACGATGTGACGTGTTCAGCTTGGGAGCCGTTCTGTGTCATATCTTGACCGGAACTCCCCCTTATAACGATGCAGACGATTTTACGATTCGCCAGCAGGCCGAGTCCGCACTTCTCGAGCCAGCCTTACAACGCCTCGACGTCTGCAGTGCAGATCGGTCACTCATCCAGCTAGCCAAGAACTGTCTCGCCGTCCGGCGAGAGAATCGACCACGATCCGCGTCAGTGGTCGCGCAATTCATGGTCGATTATCAAAACGAGGTTCAAGATCGACTGCGACAAGCTGAAGCCGAAGCAACCGCCGCAGTTGTTCAGGCCGCGGAGGAAAAGAAACGTCGCCGTCTCGCCGTTGCTTTGGCCATTTCGGTGGTCGGCGTACTGTGCCTGCTGGGAATGGGGATCTGGTGGCAGCAACGCCTTGAGAGCACACGTCGGCTGGAACGTGCGCAGCAGACATTACGCACCCAGAATGTCGTTGAGCAAGCGGAATCGGCACTCATTCAAAGCCATTGGACTGCGGCGCGAGCGGCCCTGGAACAGATCGATCTCGATCTACTGCACGAACTCTCTCCTGAGCTGTCGGCGCGAGTTCAGCGGGCGAACGACGATCACAAGTTAGGCGTAGAACTCGAAGCCCTCGATGAACTCCGGTGGGATGTCATGGAGGGCACTCTCAGTGATAGAGGCTATGAGGAGCGGGTTGCGGCGACCTTCGACAAGCTGGGGCTCGACCTGCTGAAGGGTGACATTCAAGAGCTGACGCGGCACATTCGGCTGTCCAATGTCAATCAGGCCATCATCACCTTCCTCGATCGCTGGATGTTATCGATGACGGACAGTGATATCTCCCGGCGGCTGTCGCAGCTTGCCTCACAGTCGGACCTCAAGCCGTTACCCTGGAAAGAGGCCGCTAGAAACCCGGACGTCCGGACCAATGCTAAGGAACTCGACCGTGTCATGCAGGGGACACCTTGGAATGCCGCTCCAACCGCACTCATCGTTTCTCTTTCAATACAACTTGGAAAGCAAAAGAAGGATTTCATCCCGTACCTGCAGCTTGCTCAAGCGGCACACCCCGAGGACTTTTGGATCAACTCCCTGTTAGGCCAGGCAATCATTGGTGGACCGACAGACTTGAAGAAGGGCCCTAAGGAAACAGCGATCGCGGTCGGTTACCTGCGAGCCGCGTTAGCAGCGCGGCCACAAAGCGCAGCAGCCCAGTCCAATCTCGGGCTGGCGCTCACGAAGCTCGGTGAGCATCGCGAGGCCATTCAGCTACTGAATGAGTCGGCTCGCAGGCTACCCAAACATTACCGCGTGCATCTCAATCTGGGTGTTGCCTATGACGAAAGTGGAGACTTTCCACATGCCATCGCGTCGTTTCGGAAAGCGTTGGAAATCAACCGAAAACACGCGACCACTTTGTTTCGCCTGGGACTCTCGCTTAGTCGAGCGAACGAATTTAACGAGGCGATTGCAGCGTTCCAAGCGTCGATCGACGAAGAAGAACATCACGCAGATGTCTGGGCCCGCCTGGGAGACGTCTACCTACTCAAAAAGGAATGGACGACGGCAATTCAGAAATATCAAAAATCTCTCGAGATCGACAAACGCATCTCCACAACGCATGTCAGTTTGAGCGTCGCTTTGCAAAATTTAGGCAAATATGACGAAGCGATTGAAGCGGCGCTGGAGGGAGTGCGACTCCGGGGGAGCCGCACCGCATATCTTGTTCTGTCAGAGGCTTATCGAGCAAAGGGGCGCATCGAAGAGGCCACAGAGGCTTTCCGAAAGTCCCAACGCGTCAATCCATAATGCGATGGATGGCGTCGAAACGAACCCCAAAGCAAGTTGGGGCATAAAAAGGGGACATTCTACTTTATTAAAAAGTAGAATGTCCCCTTTTTCATTTCCCGGTCCAGTTCGGGGGCGCCGATGGGATTGGATTGTGTCACAAGACTCAGGCCGGGTCGACTTTAGAGCAATTTGAGAGGTTCCGGTGATCGGAAAATCTGGAGGTCAGGCGTTGCACTGTTTCGGCAAGTCCTCGGGGGTTGAGTATGTTGGTCAATAAAGGAAAGGGGAGGATGGGAAGCAAGGACGGAACTCGAAAGGAGCACAGCGGGTGACCGTGAGGGGATTGCGGTTCCGTCACGGACATTGGATGGTGTACCGCTAAAGAGATCGAAGATGTGAAAGTAGCGAAGATGGCGAAGACTGCGAAAATGTCAGAATTCGAAGGTGTCGAAGGTGTCAAAGATGTCACGACTCGATGTTTGGCATTCCATTGATGGCGCCCCGGTCTATGGAACGTCAGCCTTCTGAAGACCCTGGCTGCACAGCAACCGGTGCCACCCCAGCGGTTTACGGCAGAAGAGATCGAAGGTGGCAAAGATGTCGAAGGTGGCAAAGATGTTGGACCAGCGCCTGTCGGCGAGAGAGTCGAATGCAGAAAGTTGAGATTAGAAAGAGACTTGGGAACAGACAAGTCTCAAGAGTGCAGCCCGGTAGCGGTGCGGCAGGGAGACGGGCAGGAGTGCCCATCTTACGGACGAAGATGATCGGTGTAAGAAATCAAAGATGTCGAAGATGGCAAAGATGTCGCGGGCCGAAGAAGTCGAAGATGCCGAAGATGCTGGACCAGCTCGGGAACTGCGATACTTGCCGGTCCGGGGCCTGACGGCCTCCGGCTCACCTGGGTCGTGCTGGGCGACCGCCCCCGTCAAGTAAAGCGGGAAAAGTGGGTAATGGGGGCGGCGACTGTCGGCGAGTGAGTAGAACGCAGAAAGTTGAGATTAGAAAGAGACTTAGGAACAGACAAGTCTCAAGAGTGCAGCCCGGTAGCGGTGCGGCAGGGAGACGGGCAAGAGTGCCCATCTTACGGACGAAGATGATCGGTCTAAGAAATCAAAGATGTCGAAGATGGCAAAGATGTTGCGGGCCGAAGAAGTCGAAGATGCGAAGGTGGCAAAGATGACGGGTGGTTACGGGTTGATCAAGCACACCACCAAGCAAACGCACTGACGTCACTCGAACCCTTCCAAAACGTCGCGTTGCTCGAGCGACTAATCCTGCATGATGTTCCGATGCGGCCTCCGCGTCATACGGTTGCTAGACTGGCACACTGAGGTGGACCCCAAAGTCCAGACAGAAATCATGCTTTCTTAAACTATTCCTGGCGCCAGCCAGGTTCTCTTTCCCGAGTGTGGGGAGCAGCCCAACGCGAGTGAGCGCAGCGAATCCGCGTTGGGCTGCTCCCCACACTCGCCGCCGTCCCGCCCTCACTCCCTGGGAGCGGGGCCCG
>CAMAVF010000429.1 GCA_945861445.1 Planctomicrobium piriforme
ACCGCAGCCGATCTTCCTCAGAAAACGTCAGTCGAGTCATCCTTGACCCCTCACTCATCCTGCCCATTCCCCATCAGACACCAACACCCATCATCCCAAAAAACCAACGCCTCGCCAAGACCTCATTCCTTGCCGCGCGAAGTATAAAAGCGGTGTTTTATCTCCCCTCGCCTCGGTACTCCGGGGAGAGGGGCTGGGGGTGAGGGGCTTTTGCGAGTGCCTTTTTGACTGTCTTTCTATTTTTCGTATTGCGACCTATATCCCGGCACATCGGGTCGAAGGTTCACCGTGCCCCTCACCCCCGACCCCTCTCCACGGCGTACCGAGGCGAGGGGAGATAGATCATCCTCGGGGCCAGCGACTATTTCTCTGTCACACGGCACCCGTCGGTCGTCATTGCTCATCAGTTACGACGGCACGACGGTGACGATTTTCGAAGCGGAAGTTCGCTGGTTTCCGGCCGTCACCGTCATCTGCAAGGAGCGGATTCCCAGGGTCGCTTTTTTGCTGGCCTGAAAACTGATTTGCTTGATGACCAGGTTCACATCGTCCTGAGTCGCGACACTGGTGAAGTTGATGATCAGCGAACGCCCCTGGTTGCCTCCTGAGAACGATGCGATCGCGGTACCGCTGCCATTGACGAAGATCTTCGATCCGATCACATTGACCGCACCGGGACCGGGCGTTTCGCTGCGAACTTTCAGAACGACCCGACTTTTCTCAATGTCGGTGGCCGAGTTGCCGGTGTAGATCGTCGTACGGACCTGCGTTTTTCCATAGTTCACCACGGTGTCGACATCGTTGACCGATGCCGCTGGATCGAGTCTGACCGGCGTGGTCGTACGGTTCACCTGCAACGCGGCACTGGGCAAGGTGAGTTTCAACGGATCATTGACCGGCGTGATGACGAGCGACAGCGTCCCGACATTGCTCTCCAGGGTGCCGTCGTTTGCCATGAACGTAAAGAAGTCGTCGCCGTTATAGTTTAGAGCCGGAGTGTAGGTGTAGACGCCGCTCGATGCGAAGGTGAGTGTTCCATGCGAGGGTTGCGCCACGACCGAGAAGGTCAGCGTATCGAGGTCGTCATCAGAACCCAGCGTGGCCACCGAACCGGGAAAGGGCTGATCTTCCTGCGGACTGACAATCCCATCGACAACAACCGGGGCCACGGCCAGCAAGGCACGGTCTTCCAGGAACTCCACTCGACTGCCGGTTGCGGTGCGCGATCGGCGACGGGGGTGCTGGGGTGGATTGAACGATAAGGCGGTCAGCCATTCCTGCCAGGAACCACTTATCATCTTGCCGACTCCTTGCGCGACTGAAACCAGAATCCAGTAGCTGTATCGACCATGCTTCGGGTTGGGCACGACTGGACTTCAACCGAACAGGGGGAAGCACAGGGGGACCGTTGGGTTAAGCACAGCGGGAAAATCTCAACGCGAGATGCGGGCTCAACTGGAGCCATCGCGGATCTCGGTCTGTCAGATTTTCCGGGCAGGAGGGACGATGAGCAAGATCGCTCCCCAGTTCATTTGACCTGGGCCAGCAGACGCCGGTCGATTGCAACGGATGAGTCGATCGTAGTCTTACGTGCCAAAGGTCGGACATTCGCTGGACGGTCTCCATCAGTCTGGAGACTGCGGCGACGTGTGTTCCTGGGACGCATTATTGATACCGGTGCAGGCCGAGTCCCGAGAGGGGTCCGTGATCCGACGTGGGATTCAATTCGTCCAGGATCTCGTTCAGACCCAACAAGAACTCTTCATCGCGATGTTGCAATTGCGGCAGCTTGAGTTCCACGATCGACGCAGCAGAACCGGCTTCTGATTCGTGAAAAATCGAACTGGGACACGAGTCCTGATTGACTGGTGAGGACATTGAATAATCTTTCTGGTTTCCCTCGCAGGAAGCTCGCTGTGCAAACTGGATCGGCATTCTTGAAAGTGGAACGCTGGTCACGTCAAATGACTCGAGCGACATCGGCAGTCGTCGATTTGTTGAGCGCACGAACAGACTGCCAGGCAACTGACATTACCCCAAGCATAGGGCAACATTTTAACAGTGCATTTCTGGAAGACGGGGCGACCTCCAGAAACCTGCCTGAACGGAAGTCTGAACAACCGGTGAATTCAATTCATCCGTTACATTCCGCGCATGGGGATCATTCGTTAAAATGCAAGTCGCGCGCGATGAGCGAAATGTTTCCCAGAAAGGATTTGAGTCATCATGAAACCTGTTTGGAGCCGAGTCACACTCGCCCTGTTGCTGGCCGTGACAACCTTGACGATAAGTACTGCACTGGCGGCCGACATCGATGCCAATTTAAAGACGATTCTTGGCGTCGGATCCGAGGGTAAAGGGAATCCGGAAGCTTCGGCCGCCTGGAAAGAGCTGGCCCAAAGTCCCATCGGCGACTTGCCCCGCGTGCTGGCCGCGTTTGACGATGCCAATCCGCTGGCCGCCAACTGGCTGCGGAGCGCTGCCGAGGCCATCGCGGCTCGCGAGCTGAAAGCCACGGGAAAACTGCCGCAGGCGGAACTCGAAAAGTTCATCGCCGCCACGGAGCACAATCCGCGGGCTCGCCGGATGGCTTATGAATGGGTGCTGCAAGTTGACCCGACCGCGGCCGACCGCTTGATCCCCGGCATGCTGAATGATCCCAGCGTCGAATTCCGCCGCGATGCCGTGGTGCGATTGATCGACGCGGGCACGAAGCAACTCGCCGACAATCAGAACGATCTCGCCAAGGCGACATTTGAAAAAGCCTTGAACGGGGCTCGTGACGAAGACCAGATCGACGCCATCGTGAAACCGCTGGAGAAGCTGGGAGTCAAGGTCGACCTGGCTCGGCACTTTGGATTCATTTTGGACTGGTATCTGATCGGGCCCTTCGACAATACCGGCAAAAAGGGGTTCGCCCTGACTTATCCCCCCGAGACAGAGATCAAATTGGATGCGAAGTATCCCGGCCAAAAGGGTGAAGTTGGCTGGTCGAAGCATGTCACGGACGGGAAGTATGGAATGTTTGATCTCAACAAGATCACGGCCCCGCACAAAGGAGCGGTCACTTATGCCCTGGCAGAATTTGTGAGCGACAAGGAACAGACTGTGGACGTGCGGCTGGGGACGCCGAATGCGTACAAAGTGTGGGTCAACGGCGATTTCATTTTTGGTCGCGAAGAATATCACCGCGGATCGTCGATCGACCAATACCGGCTGCGAGCGAAGCTGAAGCAGGGGAAGAATCAAATTCTGTTAAAGGTCTGCCAGAACGAACAGACGGAAGATTGGGCTCAGGGCTGGCAATATCAACTGCGAGTCTGTGATGCCACCGGAACTGCCATCTTGTCGACGACCCGCCCGGCACCCGTACAAACTGCCGCACTCTCAACTGCGGAGGGAAAATAATCATGCTGCATGCAACCTGGAAAATCGGTGGCTTGGTCTGTGTCCTCGCGGTGTTGACTGGCGCCGACTGGCGTCAGTTCCGCGGCACGGATACGTCTTCCGTCGCCAGCAACGAAGTCCTGCCGACAAGCTGGAACGACAAAGAGAACATTGCCTGGAAGGCGAAGCTGCCGGGCCGGGGACTATCTGGTCCCATCGTGGTGGGGGATCGAGTCTACATCACGGCCAGCAGCGGACATCATCAGGACCGCCTGCATGTTCTCAGTTTTGACGCCGCCAGTGGCAAACAAGTGTGGGAGCGTCAATTCTGGGCGACCGGCCGCACAATGTGTCACAACAAGATGGCTGTCGCGACGCCACAGCCGGCCAGCGATGGTCAGCGGATCTTCGCGTTCTATTCGAGCAACGATCTGGCATGCCTCGATCTGGACGGCAACTTGCTCTGGTTCCGCGGGCTGACCTATGACTTTCCCAACGCCAGCAACAGCCTGGGGATGTCTTCATCGCCAGTGGTCGTCGGTGATACGGTGATTGCTCAGGTGGAAAGCGACAGCGAATCATTTGCCATCGGGCTGGACGTCACCACGGGCCTGCAACGCTGGAAGGTCGATCGTCCCAAGATGTCCAACTGGACGTCACCGGTGATCATGTTCGGCAAGACGTCGGCGGACGATGTCGTCGTGCTGCAATCGGGGAAAGGTCTGGCTGCATTCCATCCGCGCACGGGGGCGACTGCCTGGACGTTCGACGAGGGGGCCTCGACGATCCCATCCACCGGGGTCAGTGGCGAGTACCTGTTGGTGCCTTCGAATGGCCTGACCGCTTTGAAGGTTGACAGCACGAGCAAGAACCCGCAGAAGCTCTGGAATGAAAGCAAGCTTGGGCCGGGCACGCCATCTCCGGTCGTCGTAGAGGGCAATGTTTACATTCTGAACAAGGCTGGCGTGCTGACGTGTGCCGCGGTCGCCGACGGTAAAACACTGTGGCAACAACGCGTCAACGCCAAGGGAGGCTTGTGTGCGACGCCCGTCGTGGGCGGTGGCCATCTCTACGTCTTTAACGAAGAGGGTGGCTCGACAGTCGTGAAGCTCGGCGGTGAGAAGGGCGAGATCGTCGGCAGCAGTGAGTTGGGCGAACAGATCCTCGCGACCCCGGCCATCGCCAACGGCGCGATCTACGTCCGCAGTCACGGGAATCTGATCAAGATTGCCGGCAAGTGACGGTTAGAGGATGTGCTTTCAGCCTCCGCCATAGACAGTCCCGATCCGCTGCGGAAAGACCAGCAACGCATAGCCGGCGAGTGCGATCAGCACAAGCGGACTGATCGCTGCGGCTTCGATGACTTTACCTCCTGGTAGTCGCAGCTTCAGCGAGTGGTCTTGGGCATACGACAGCGCGCCCACGGCGAGCCACATCGCCGGCAGGAATAGCGTCAGGATGAATCGATGACCGATCGAGACGGGTGCAAACCACGCATACAACAGTAAGTATCCTGTGAAGTACAGCACCACAAATGCCAGCGTGCTCGCACGGCGTTGCCATGCACCGCGCCAGTCGATTGCCCGGCGGTTTTGCCAATAGATGACTGCCAGGAGCGAGAAGTACAGATACGCGAACTCGGCGTAGCCGTAGGAGTAAAAGTAGAGCAGCAGGGCATATCGCAATAACCCGCGTGCCTCTCGTGTCAGCATTTGCAGGGGCGTATGCTCGCGAAGGTATTTTTTGAACGAGGGGATCTGATCGGCAGGCAAATCAGGCCAACCGACGCGGTCACCGTGGGCGCGCGTGCCCGCCTTCGCTTCCTCCCACGAGTCGTACCAGACGTAGAATGTGGAATTCACGTTGTAGAAGTACGTTCCGAATCGCTCATGGCTGGTGCGAATGTAGGGGAAGACAACGATCAGGAAGCAGCCCAGCATCAGTCCCGCACAACCGAGATGTTGTCCGAAGTGCCTCAACGCGGAGCGATCGCCTGCCGCACGGTCAGCGCCGCGCAGCTGATACCAGGCAATACTGCCGCGAATCAACAGCATGCCAATCGCCAGTCCGAGTGCCGGCAGCACCGACGCCTTCGTCAGATGGGCCAGTCCGGCCATGCATCCCGCCAGCGCAGCCGTGGTGAACCGCGGACGGTCGATCAGCGAGAGCAAGAGGCAAAACAGCAGGCAACTGAGGCCGTAAAACAAGACATCGGCCTGGCAGTAAGGAGCCTTGTAGGCCATCACAGTCAACATCACCACCAGCGTCGCGGTGGTGGTGTCCCACAACTTGCCGTGATACTGAAACAGTCCCGCGGCCAGTGCGACCACCAGTGCCGCCAGCGCGATCCCGGCCAGTTTTCCTCGCTGAAAGAACTCGTCCTCGGTCAGCCCCGGACGATCGAGGAACGCCATCACCGCCGGATAAATCGGCATCCGGGCCCGGTCACCGACGGCGGCAAAATTCGTCTCTGCCAACTGCCGGGCGTAGCCGAGATAAGCACTCTGGTCCGAGGCGTGCCGATTGGTGTTGACGCGGTGACCTTGTTGCAGAGCCCCCCAGACGAACAGCGCGCTGGCCA